>NZ_JARPTC010000011.1:0-90711 GCF_030577015.1 Desulforamulus aquiferis
GCTTACGCAAAGAGTAAGGCTGAAGAATACTCTGTAGAGAAGATATGCGAGTTTATTGTTGAAGACATTAATCAATCTGTAAGGGTTGAAAGAGATTATGACATTGTTATTCTTGGTGCTGTGGGAGATGTGCTAGGAAATTCAATTGAAACAATACTAAAACTTAAAAGTACAATTAAAAAGAGAGGATACATAATTATTGATGATGCCTATAGTGGTGAGGGTTCTGAAGAAAGGTACCCTTCAAAGAAGCAATGGCATCAAGTCTTTCAGCAGACAGGAGTTAAGCTTATTGCTGAGAAGGCAATTAATGATTTTGAACTGGTTGAAATTAATAGAATAAATCAAGCCCATATTGTTAGGCGAGCCAATGAATTAAAGATACTTTATCCTGAGCAAATGAACATTTTTGAAGGATACATAAGAAGTCAACAGGCTGAATGTGAAGAGTTGGAAAGTGAAATTACAGGAGTCACCTGGCTCTTGCAGGTTATTTAGGCGTGTCAAGGGGACGGAGCTATTGGCAACAACAGTAAACTACCCGCTGATTCTTGGAACAGGAGATCAATCTGATATGCACCAAAATGAGAACCTGACTTAGCTTTACCAACTAAGGTTTTATTTGCAGATACGGTGAACGTACCATAAGTGGGTTTATAATAACTTCCCATAATCCATATACCCATTAGGCTAAATAATTGGCAGTATTAAACTAAAGGACAGTTTGCTGTGAAAAGGAAAAAATACACTGCTTAGAATTTAAAGCAAGTATCTTATTGAGATGAGGGAGTAAATGAGTAGATTAAACAATGAAGATTGGCAAGAGAGTTGGTTTAGGCTTTGTGAAAAACAAAATTCAGAAGGATATGATAGACTTACTCCTGATGAAAAACTATGGTTCAATATAAGAGGTCTAATAGACAGCGTGAATAACGGTGGAATCATTAGCTTTTACTACAATTCTTATGCATTCTATTTAGAAGACACAATGGTAGACCTGCAAAGACTTCATGCTGTTGAGGTGCTTGATATTTTAGTTAAGACAAACGAATTATTCCCTAATGGAAAACCACCAAAAGATTCAGATAAGAGAAATGAACTTATCAATTCATGGGAAGATGGAGTTCATGATGATTTGTTAGGAGAATTAAATAATAAATTTTATTCCCTTGAGGAAAATCTTGAACTTGAATTAGAAACAGTAGTAAAACGAATTATTTTAAAAAATTGTTAAGCCATAGATTATCTGTTTAACCAATGGTTTGCCAAGCATATATTAAGTAATCACTTATCACTTTAAGATTTCGTAAAATATTACTCCCTATGCAGGAATGGGAGATCAATTTATTATATTTACTGTAAGCAAGGATAGTTAAGAATAGTGGGTTGTGGAGGTTCAGTGTTAAAGAATGGAAGTTCTTATTTTAATTATATTGGCAATATTAATATTATTTGGTGAGATGTTTTTTGAGGTTAACTATCCAAGGATAACTGAAGTAAACTTTAATACCAACAAGTTACCTCAAGGCACAAGTCTTAAAATCCTACAAGTATCTGATGTCCATGGGGAGGATTTTACTACTAACTTATTAAACCAAATCAAACTTAAGGAACCAGATATTATTGTCATAACTGGTGACTTAATAGATAGAAATACCAGTAATTTTAATAACGCTTATAAGCTCGTTGAAGAACTGATAATGGTTACTCCTCATGTATTTTTTGTATCAGGTAATCATGAGTGGGACAATGACAGAAATGTAGATTTCTTACTCGGGTTAAAAAAGCGTCATGTACTAATCTTAAATAATAGCAATACTACAGTCGGTATTAAGAATACCAGTATAAATATTTGTGGAGTAGACGATTTTCACACCGACCATTCAGATCTAGGTCTTGCTGCTAAAGGTATTAATAATAAATTTTTCACGGTACTACTATCACATTCCCCAGGGATTGTAGAAGAAAAATATCTACTTGGCGATTTAGTTCTAAGTGGTCATACTCATGGGGGACAGGTAAGATTTCCACTGATAGGAGGTATTGTTGCACCTGGGCAAGGTCTGTTTCCTAAACTACAAAAGGGGATTTACAACCTTGAACATGGCAAGAAGCTTTATATCGACAGTGGTTTGGGTACAAGTGCACTACCTATAAGGTTTCTGAATAGGAGTCAGGTATCTTTGATAACCATCAAAGGTTCGAGTTCAGTTCATTAAAGTATATTCCAAAGAAATAGCTTATCTTATTAAGGTTAAGTTCTAAACTGATTGACAAATGGTACTAAGTAATACCAATATAAAATTGTTTATTTATACCATTTCTGCCGGACTAATTAGTTATATTACATCATTGTGTTAATTAGAATATGGAAATCAACGCTATAATTAAATTCCTTGATCAATATTTTGGAGTAACCGAGAACAATCTTTCGATTAATGTTAAGGGGTATAGTATAGTGGATACGTTGCTTTATGTATTAAAATTCCTGTTTATTTTCATTATACTGATAATTATGATAAGGGTTTTTAGGATGGCAGCAAATTTTATTGGCGAACAGATAAGAAGATTCTTTCGATATATTTTTCGGAAGATAGTAAAAGAAAAGTGATTAATCAAATAAGAGGTGTAAGGTGATGGCTATATGTTGCTTAAGGAGCTTATAACAATCTCACATTGTCTAATAGCATTGGGATTAATTGATGACTCGGGAATGGCAACAACTAAGAAAAAGATGCCATTATTTAATAGTTTTGCAGAATGAAGCTGAAAAAGCCTGTCTTTCTCCCCGTCTCCTTTGAATACTACACTATTAATAGCTCCTTCTACTCCTTCAGATATTTTACTTGCATAAGACATAAGCCATTTATTTGCAAATTCATTAAAGTTGTCTAAATTGATGCCTTGGGCCGTATCAGCTGAACAAACCTGATCATGTCCGGCACCTGGAATATTAATTTTAACACCTGCTAATAAGAATACAATTTTTTCAACGATCCCTAACCCAGAAAAATAAAATATGTAATTTTGGCGAGGTAATATTTAATGAGGAAAATTTTATTAATCTTGTTAATTATTTTGATGGCTTTATCATTTGTAGCTTGCACCAAAGGTGCAGATATGCCCACTAATAATGCAACTGATAAAGAAAATTCAAATCTCATGACTGATACTGCTGATAAACTTGGAATTACTCACCAAGACTATCCGAGAATTGATGGTTCTACATCAACGCTTTCAATTGTTAGGGCAATCAATGAAGCCATGTATCAAAATAATGAAAATGACAATTTTCCTGAAACGGCATCAAAAACAGTACCGTCTTATAAATTACTGATAAACGGTGAAGTAGATATGATAATTGTTCCCTATGCATCTTCTGATGTTCTGGCGCTTGCAGAGGACGCAGGTGTAAAGCTTGAATTTTTCCCGATAGCAGCGGAGGCACTGGTATTTATTACTCCTATAGAAAATAATACTGAAAACCTGACCATGGAGCAGGTTCGCAGCATATATCTCAATTATGGAATTAAAAATTGGAATGTAATAGGCGGTCCTAATCGGGAGCTTGTTCCGATTTGTAGAAATTCGGACAGCGGTAGTCAATCGCAGATGGATAACCTCGTTTTAAACGGTAAAAAAATGCATTCTGCCATACGGAAAAACTATGTGGAGCTAACCATGGAGGGTATGCTGGAGCAAGTGGCCTTTTACCATAATGGTGGATTGAATGGTAACCCTACAAACAGCTATGCACTTGGATATACTCTATTCACCTATTTAAAAAACATGGGAGATATCACTGGAATAGATTCTAAATTGAAGCTGCTCGCATTTGAAGGTGTTGTTCCCACTGAAGAAGCCATAGCTGATGGTTCATATTCTCTTACTGATGCTTATTATGCAGTGGTACGAAGGGACTTGCCAAAGGATCACAGTGCCAGAAGCATTATCAATTGGCTGAAGAGTGATGATGGAAGGACTGTTATAAAAGGATTAAGGCTGATTACGCCCAAAAAGGAGGAGGGAGGGATAGAAGCTCAGCGGATGTAAGGAATTCATTGGGCACAGGTAGCAAGGGCTGAGCGAAGGTCTATATAGCTGTTCATATATTTTCAATTAAATTTAGAAAGGGGTGGGCTAAATGCAAAAACTACTGATTTATCATGATCCGGTAAACAAGGAAAATCCAATGACTGTCGAAAAAAGTCAAAGCAGGGTGCATGGAGTTTCAATCAGTCAAATAGCTATTGAAGGAGGGCAATGGTTACTTTACAACAATCGTGACTATAGTGGCAGTTGTGCTATTTTAAGTCTGAAAGATTCCAAACCTGTTATTTACTCACTCAGTAAAGATTTTGCAAAGGATAATATTTATTCCATCCGGCTTCTGCCGGAGCAAGGAATAGTCTTGTTTGAAAAAGAGAATTATCAGGGCAGGATATGGGAAACAACAAAGTTTTCTAATTTTGAACGGAATATCAATGTAGGAGCAAGGTCCTGCATCATAATGTCCGATGAGTTTCTCTTGTATCATGAGGCTGATTTTAATGGTAAAGCGTTCAAATTAGCTTATACCGATGAACAAAAACGTTTTATACCAACAGTAAAACCCTTGGGCGGTGTACCTATAAGATCTTTCCACAAGGATGGAGAGCACCCTGACGAAACAATAACTGTCAAATTATCAGAAAATCACCCGGAGAGGCTTGAAAGAAAAAAATGGGAAAGCCTCACCAGATGTATTCCTGATACTCCGGAAATTCCTACAAAGACTGCAATTAAAAATGGAAGTCTTTATATTATCGGTTCGGGAATGCAGGTCGGACATTTCAGCATGGAGGCAATAGCACATATCAAGGCGGCAGACAAGGTATTTTACTGCATTGCCGATGCGCCAGGCGAATTGTATATACAGACATTGCGCCCCGACGCTATGGATCTTTATGTATTGTACAGCGATAGCAAAATTAGGTATCATACATACGTCCAAATGTCTGAGGTACTGCTGTACCACCTGAGGCTGGGCTTTAATGTAGTGGGGGTATTTTACGGTCATCCGGGAGTCTTTGTCGATCCCTCTCACAGGGCTATCAATATTGCAAGAAGAGAAGGATTCCACGCAAAAATGCTGCCTGCAATCTCTGCATTGGACTGCTTGTTTGCCGATATTGGAATTGATCCCTCTTTTCCAGGGCTGCAAACCTTTGAATCAACAGATTTGCTTTTGAGGAAGCGGACAATAAATACAGATCAGCATGTTGTCTTGTGGCAGGTAGGCTGTGTTTTAGACTCAGGTTTTCGCAGGAGAGGTTATCTGAATCACAATTTGAATATTTTGCTGGACTATCTGATTGAGATTTACGGTGAAGATTACGAAGTCATTAATTATGTTGCACCGGTATTTTGCACCCTGCAGCCTGTAATTGAGAAATATAAGCTATCAGATCTTTATAATCCTGACAATGCAAAAAAAATAACCGGGCTATCCACCTGGTATCTGGCTCCAAAGGTAGAGCAAATGCCAAATGTGGAGATTTATAAAAAATTGGGACTGAAAATTCCGGATAAGCCATTTAAACGTGAAATGAGATTTCACTACGGAGAGGATGAATTAAAAGCTCTAAAGGCATTAAAATTGTTCAAGGTTCCCGGTGATTACAAGCGCACGGTAGCAACGCAAACAGGTAAGCTTATGATTGAGTTGAGCAGTAATGCCAAGAAATACCACGAATACAGGAAAAGTCCCACACAGATGCTGGAAAAAGAAAATGACCTGACCAGCAGCCTGAAGAAAAAATTAATTAACCCTCCTTCATGGCGGTTAAGGGTGTTGACCAAACCAGATGCCCAGGAGGTTATAAACAGCTTCCTAAATAAGCTTTATACTACTCCAACCTTTGCTAACCAGTGGAATGATGTTCTCTCCAAGTATGGTGTAGTACCCGACGGTGAAAAGGACGTAAATAACTGGCTGCGGCAAAATGGGTTTGATACTACCCTGGAGGATATTGTTGCAGGGCAGTCTGCTTTCGATTCATCCAGCCTGCTTCCCTGGAGCGGTGTTTATACAATGAACTTCGATAACTGCAAAATAGCTGTTGTCGGCGATGAAACCTGGTATAAGAGTCAGATATATTACAATGGCTATTATATAAAGAAATTCAATTACCAGAATGGGGTCTTAAGCTGGAGTTCGGCAGATGGTAATGCTGTCAGTGCAAATCTGACATTTTCCTGGAAGGATACTCAGCATACTCAGAGATTGCTGCAGGGTAAAATATGGTATCCGTCACAAAGTGAGCCCACCCAAAACAACTCCTATGGAGAAGCGGATTCATATACGTCGCCGTTATCTGTATGGCAAGGGTTGTATAAGACATTCATGAAAAGCGGAAGCAGTTGGGTTACAGGAAAGGCTATTCAGATTGATGCCGCAAACGACAGCGTAACCTTCGGTACTGTAATGGTTAAAAATTATACTTACGATGATGGTACTTTATCATGGAAAGTCGAAGATGGGAACGATTCAAATGCCGTACTCAGCTTCTATATGAAGCCCAATAACGACGGCAACGGATATACTGCCAGTTTTTCAGGATATGTCTGGCAGAGCGGAGATAAACCTACTGATGTCAATTTTTCGGGGACTCTTGATACCAGCTTTATGAAAGTTTGGAATGGCTACTATTCGACATTGATAAAGGATAGCCAGGGCAACTTCAATCCCGGAATGGAACTGGTTATAAATGCAGGGCAGGACTTAAGCAGCACCAAGGTGTTTTACGGTGGTGTTGAAATAAAAAGCTTCAAATATGCAACGCCTGTTTTATCCTGGAGTGAAGCCGATGGAAATGATTCAAATGCCACATTAACCTTCTATCAAAGCACGGATGGTAAAAACCCAAGCTTTTCGGGAACCTATTATCCTAAAGGGGGTTCCGTACCTGTAGCTCCCAATATGTATGGAGCTTATGATGCAAAATATCTCTCTCCCTGGAGTGGGTATTATCAATCTGTACTCAACGACAGTTCCGGCCCTGAAGTAATTATCATTGGGACACAACCTGGTGGGCAATCGGAGATCAGTGTCGGAGGCGTGGAGATAAAGAATTTTGCTTTTAATAATCCTGTGATTTCCTGGAGTGATGACAATAATAATTTTAATGCCATCATCACCGTGTATACACCGCAGGGCTCAAATGTTAAGCAGTTTGCAGGATACCACTGGCCAAAGAACGGCACCAAACCTGAAAAGCCAAACTGGGTTGGAAAGATCGATATTTCTTATCTACTTTCATGGTCGGGCAATTATTACACATATAAGAAGGATGACAGTGGGAAATGGGCAACAGGACCTGCTTTTCAGGTAATTGGAGGAAGAACGAATGAAGACAGCATTATTGTATATAACGGGCAAACACTTCAGGGATGGGTGTTTAACAATCCGGTACTTACTTGGAGTGATACCCTAAACAATTCAAATGGTGAGCTTAAATTCTATATTCCACAACCTACTGATAAAACAACGGTTATAACACCTTCCTTCAGCGCAAAGGTTTGGCCAAAGGGTGGGACAAAACCCACAGAACCAAATTATTCCGGTTCATTGAATCCACCCCCTTCACCTACAGGCGGCTATTCGACTCCCATATTTCTTGAGATCATGACCTATGCCGGATATACCATTTTGTTCTATACCTTTGCCGATATAATTTGTCAATTCTGGAAAGGGAAGGGATTGGCACAAACAATTCGTGAATGGATAAAAGGAAAGATGGAGCCTGCTCAGCAGAATCAGGCCGAATTAAACCCGGAACAGGAGGAACCTATAAATCCGGACGAACCCCCAGTACAACAGCAGCAGCAGGAGCAGCAACAGGAACAACAGCAGGAACAGCAGCAAGAACAACAACAGGAACAACAGCAGGAACAGCAGCAAGAACAACAACAGGAACAACAGCAGGAACAGCAGCAAGAACAACAACAGGAACAACAGCAGGAGCAGCAACAGGAGCAGCAACAGGAACAGCAGCAGGAACAGCAGCAAGAACAGCAGCAAGAACAACAACAGGAACAACAGCAGGAGCAGCAACAGGAACAACAGCAGGAACAACAAACAGAAGCAACAGAAGCTACAGAGGCTACAGAAGTTACTGAAGTTACAGAGGTTACTGAAGTTACAGAAGTCACGGAGGTTGAAGTAGTTGAAGTTGAAGTAGTTGAGGTTGAAGTAGTTGAAGTGGAGATTATTGTAATTTAGACGAAGGTCTAGGAGGCTCACTTTCCTAAATTATATTTGAGGTCCACCAACAAAACGCAGATGTTGCTTGCAAAGCCGTAACAATAAAGGAAAAACCAGATTTCCTGTAGTCTAAGGAAATCTGGTTTTTTAGGCTTAAATCCTCAAATAGTGCTTTCAATGTTATCTAATCATATCTATGAAAGTGTCTATTCTTTGTTTTAGCCAACCAATATCGGACTTAGAATAATCAGTTTCTATTTGGAGGAAGGGAATGCCTAGCTCATCCCTAATGAATTTTCCTAATGGTTGAGACTCAATATTATAAGTGTGACAGGATCTCCAGGTAAGATCGATGATTCCGTCAACGCTATATTGTATTGCCAGTTGTGAAAGTAATTCATACCGACGATGATTGGGGGATAAACAAGGACAGGCAATATTTAGGTACTTTTGAGCCAGTGCAAGCATTGGGTTGTTATCCTCATTTACTGGCTCAATAATTGACTTAAGGCCTCCACAGTTTTCCATTGCAACCACAATGGCTGATTCTTCTATTAAATTAAGTACCTTTCTAGAAGTAGTTGGGCAACCAGTTAATAATATCCTGGGGCCAGAGCCAACTCCACCTCTTATTTTGGCGAAGTCAATTACCCTTTTCATTCTTGAAATATGGCCGGGAATATCTATTTCCAAACCACCGCTGCTTATTGCTGTAGTAATTTCACGGCCAGTTAATAAAGGAATTTTTCCTGTATTCAACTCAAAAAGATCCTGTTTTGCCCTTCTATATTGATTATATAAACCTATTGCAGACACTAAGCTATCCTCTGTAATTTCAGTTCCTAACTCTTTTTCGAGGTGGGCTTTTAGTTTATTTAATTCCTGTATCCAGGTGGTTAATGCATTTTCACCATCAGCGGTGCTGGGTAATTGCAGCACATAGATAGGTTTTATTTTATCTAGCAATTCAAACATCTTCTTTTTTCCATCGCAGGTAGCATCCGCAATTAGAATATCTGCTAAGTCAAAGAAAGGGCAGGTATTGCCGAGGGCGTAACCATAGCTGGATTTTATTAAAGGACACATATTACGTGGCAAATGTCGCTCGGCTAGGGGAATTGGCACATCGGAAGATCCACAAAGGGATACCGATATTCCTCCTGCTGCTATAATTAACTCCCTGGGAGTAAAGGCGCAGTAAACTCCTACAACCTTTTGTCCGTTAACTTTTTGCTCACGGGTTTTAGATAAACTTTCCTCTTTTATAGTTCTTGCATAATTAATATCTAAATTAACCATTGCTGATCTCCTAAATTGATAAAATAGAAGTTGATTTTAAAACAATACTAATTAAAAGTTTATCATCAATAGGGTAATGAATTATATGAAAATAAGTTATAAAATAAAGTAACTATAAGATACATAACCATAACGAATATCTATTTTAGCTAATAATCATATTTACACAACCAAGTAGTAATTTCCCCAGAAGGATCAGTTGAAAAATCCCGCCTTCAATATAGAAAGGTGGGATTGATTTAAATGACTCAGTTTTATGAATTTTATACTTCAATAAACTTTATTAATTCTTCGTTGAATCTTTCACGTTGGTCATAGAACAAGAAATGCCCACATGACTCAAAGGGTACAAGCTTGGAATTTTTAATACTATTATTCTGTGCGATAGCTAATGGAAATAGGCATACTTGGTCATTGATACCGTGAAGAATCAGAGTGGGAACTTTAATTGTTTTCAAGTCGTTAAATAAGCCCTCTTCATCCAGCCATGTGTTGGCAATAGCTGCAGTAGACCAACCGGCTGCCTGCAGGCCTAAATAGAAAATCCAATCAGACAATGGTTCGCTAACATAATTATGGAAGATCATACTCCCAAAATCTCTCAGTGTTTTGGGACGATCTGTATAAACGCCTTGAATAATGTTAATCACAGCTTCTCTATTTAGACCATATGGGAAATATGGACGTTGGATAAGACTTGGTGCCGCTGCAGCAAAAAGAGCAAGCTTTGATACCCCATAGCCATTGTGTCTGGCCATGTATCGGACACAAATCGCTCCCCCTGTAGAATGTCCGCCCAAGGTGAAATTTTGTAATTTAAGTGCGTCAACCACACAGCGGATATCATCGGACAAACGGTTATAGTCGTAACCAGACCATGGTTTGTCTGATAGACCGAATCCTCTACAGTCCATTGCTACGCACCTATACCCCATTTTTGGTAATTGCTCTAACTGGTATTCAAACAGATTATGGTTTCCGGGCCAACCGTGAATTAGTAGAATTGTCCTGTGGCCTGCCGGGTTGAGATCCTCAACATAAACATTTATACCGGGTTCTACAGTAATATAGTATCCCATTTAGATTCCTCCAAAGTATATTTGACAATATATTATTCAGTTGTAATTATTTGGGTGTTTATCTTTTGAGTTCTTTTGATTAATAACAACTAGAAATGTATAATTGTATAGAACTAGGAGGATTTGAAATAATTTATTGAAAATTTAACAAACTTGCTATATAATGTATCCTAACCCGATGCGGTAAATTGAATAGGAAGAAAAGCTATGAAAAGAAGGAGTAGGTATTTTTGACCGAGCATAGAGAGAAGCGGACGGTGGAAGCGCTTTGTCGGGGAAATACACGAAGTAGTCTTGGAGCTGCAGACCGAAAGAAACGACATTAGTTAGTTGTTTTAAGTAGACTCTGACGGAAATTCCCACCGATAAAAGGGAAACGGCATCGATAAAAATCCGTGCTGGTATGAGGTATAGTTGTAACACTTCTATACGAAGTTAGGTGGTAACACGAGCCATTCGTCCTAATATGGGATGAATGGCTCTATTTTTTTTATCAGGCTAACTTAGAATTTTGGCCGGGTTTTTCTGGGTAATCATTTTTAAGGAGAGGCGAAAATGGAACTCATTAGAAACTACCTACCGAGAACGGAATTTGAAAGCTACGAAGATTTTAAAGAAAATTTTAAAATTGAAGTTCCTGAGGATTTTGATTTTGCAAGGGACATAGTAGACAGGTGGGCGGAGTATGAGCCTGATAAAAGGGCACTTGTGTATTGTAATGATGAGGGTTTTGAGAGGAGCTTTTCCTTTTCGGAATTAGCTGAGTTATCAAAAAAAGCGGCAGCTTATTTTATTTCCCTTGGTATAAAGCCCGGTGATCGTATTCTGACTCTATTACGCAGACGATATGAATATTGGATCTGCGCAATTGCAATGGCCAGAATTGGTGCTGTTACAGTGCCCGCATCCATTCAGCTTACAGAAAGGGATATCCTTTACCGTGTTGATACTGCAGAAGCAAAACTGGTTATCGCTTTGAATGACAGCTTCGTACTTGAACAGATTAAGAATTTGAAAGAAAAATGCCCGTCTATTATCGATATCCTTATTGTAGGAGATGGACCCCAGCAGCAATATCAGGATTTCAATCGTGAATATATCAAATACGAAGAATGGAAGGATTACAGCGGCCTGGCCAATAATGATGAAATGATTATTTATTTCACATCGGGTACATCAGGCTATCCAAAGATGGCCATTCATAACAGAACCTATCCCCTGGGACATATTGTAACTGCAAAATATATGCAGTGCGTACAGAATAACGGCTTACACCTTACCCAATCAGACAGCGGCTGGGCAAAATTTGGCTGGGGTAATATTTACGGCCAGTGGATTTGCGGCAGTGCAATACTTGCCTATGATCCCGTTCGCTTTGACTCTCATAATCTAATGAAATCATTGGAACGTTTCAAACCCACTTCACTATGCATCCCGCCCACCATGTACCGTTTCCTGCTGCGAGACGGAATTGAAAAAAGGCATGTGGAGTCAATCCAATGGTTTTCCACGGCAGGAGAACCCCTTTCGGGAGAAGTAAACAGCGAGTTTCATAAGATCAGCGGACACTATATTCACGAGGGATTTGGTCAGAGCGAAGGTACGCCTATCGCCTGTTCATTTCAGTGGATACCTGTACGTCCCTCCTCCATGGGCAAGGCATCTCCTTTGTATAAGGTTGCCCTGATTCATCCAGACGGGAGTCTGTGTAATCAGGGTGAAGAAGGTGAAGTTGTGATATTCGCTTCAGGCAAGAATCAGCTTGGGTTACTCTCGGCTTACTATGCAAATGGTGAAATGATTGATCCTATCCAGGAAGGAATTTACCATACCGGCGATATCGCCTTTGAAGACAAAGATGGATACTATTGGTATGTGGGTCGCAATGACGATATGATCAAATGCTCCGGCTACCGTATCGGACCTTTTGAAATAGAGAGCGTTCTAAATACGCATCCTGCTGTCATGGAGAGTGCTATTATCGCCCATCCTGATGAAATACGGGGCCAGATTGTTTGTGCAGTAATATTATTGCGTGATGGCTATACTCCGTCAGAAGCACTGACAAAGGAGCTGCAAAGTCACGTTAAACAGAACACAGCCCCTTACAAATATCCGAGAAAAATCATCTACGTTCCAGAATTACCTAAAACTACCTCGGGGAAAATCATTCGCAGGAAACTGAGAAATATCATTACATCTTAAATGTGCGTATCGTAAGATAAATGGAGTAAATTAAGCTTACTCCATTTATCTTATTTTTTGTTTGAATCTTAACCAATTTGGTATCCTATCAGGTGATTCGGTTTCAGTGTCCTCGATATAAGCATTTTCATACCATTTTTGAAAGATATAGATAATGGGTATATGACTTAGGAGCAAAGTAAAAAAAGCAAAACTACTCATATGCATACGGTAGAGGCCAAGCTGCTCAAAGATCATGGGGCTAACTATAAATGCTTGCAGTGCCTGAAGAGCTATATTTACCCCGGAAAATAGCAATAGATTTGGATAGGTATAATAAAATACCAGGATGGTAGCCACAGGAAGAAAGCCATATGTAAAAGCAGAAACATGTGTCAGAAAGAATACATTGTCTGTTATTGTCCACCAATTTAATACTTGAGCCACTTGAAAATAAATTGTATCTATAATTGTAGTGAAGAAAGCAACTGCTAAGAATCGTTTTACTCGTCGTGAATCAAGTGGAATTAGCAAAAACCAGGGTGCAATTAATAATAACCATAATAGTAAGTGTCCCATTTTACATACCCTTCTTTACAAATTTTTATATATTTTAACAAATTGCCAGCTACATTATGCAGAAGAAGCCATTTGAGCCACAGCCTATGTTAGCACATAAGAATACGCCACACATTAATAATTGTGTGGCGTACACTCTTCTAAGTGATAGGAATTCAACACTAGAGATATAAGAACTGTTTTACCGATTTAAAAGCCTAGCTCATTACCAACAATAATAATGTGGGTATCTGTAAGCATTGGCTTTTTGCTTAAAATGGTTGTAACGTTGCATATTCTTGAAGGTCCCTGGCAATTCATGCATTGACCGGTTTTTATACAGGGATTAGCCTTATTTAGTCTTTTGTTATTCATTGGTGCAGCAATGGTTTCTATTCTTTTAATGGCCTCATCAACATTGCTAACAATTTTATTTATACCAACGATTATAATGACCCTTTTTGGTCCAAATATCATAGCTGCAACCCGGTTGCCAATTCCATCCCTGTTTACTATTTGACCGTCAAGGGTAACGGCGTTAGTGCCGGTAAGAAAGACATCACATACCAATTGGCGACGTCGAAGCTCAAGGGCTTCCTCCGGACTTAGGCCAGGCTTATTGTGGTCTAAAACTTGGCAACCCCTGTCTGCTAAGATTTCAGATAACCCTAACTGCTGTACAGTAAATGAACCACCCATACCAACGGTTGAATTAGCGGGAGTAAGTGATATGACCTCATTTATGGCAGTTTCCTCGGTTGCACAATACTTAGCATTAAAATTGTTTTTGTTAAGTGCCTCAATTACTTGATTAACGTTGATTCTATTACTTTCTATGTTAGAAATATTCATCCCGGAGCCTCCCAATTCATTTTAATAATCCTATGATATAATAATAAATAGTATATTTCAAACTAACAATTATGCACCTTTAAGTTTGATAGTGAATAAAAAGTTATATACTATACAAAAAGTAACTATGTTGGGATTCATTTGTTAGGAGGAGCACAGGTGATTAAATTTAGGAACAAAGAGTACCAATGCTCAATGGAGCTGACACTTGATTTAATTGGAGGTAAGTGGAAAAGTCTTTTGCTATGGTATCTTTCAAATAATAAAATAATGAGATTTAGTGAATTAAATAGAATTAATCCAAAGCTCACACAAAAGATGCTTACCCAGCAGCTAAGGGAAATGGAAAGAGACGGACTAATTACCAGAAAAGTATACGCCCAGGTACCACCAAAGGTAGAATATTCCCTTACACCATTGGGGGTCAAACTAACTCCTATTTTGGGCTCATTATGTGAATGGGGAAAAGAGTACTTAAAATCTGAGAATCAGGTTAATGAGGCTGCTTCACAGGAGCATGCCCTGCACAATTGTAAAAATTATTTAATAAATACTACTGAGAAGTTGGAGGATGAAGGATGAATATTACTACGATAAAAGAGAATGGTATTGAAATTGCTATTGTAAATACCAATGAAGTACTAATCACGGATGTTCAATCGGCCTTGGATTTTATGGCCACAGTAAGGTATGAATCAGGCTGTGAGGCAATTATTATTAATAAATCAGCAATTTGTGAAGAGTTTTTTCATCTAAATACAAGACTTGCAGGGGAAATATTACAAAAGTTTATCAACTATCAGGTAAAACTTGCCATTGTTGGTGACTTTTCAATATATGATAGTAATAGTTTAAAGGATTTTATTTATGAGAGTAATAAGGGGAAAAATATTTTTTTCTTGCCTGAGGAAGAGCAGGCTATAGAAAAATTAATAAATTTGTCCTAGGAATGCATTTGGATAAGTATAAAAAGACTCCTAAGATTTGCTTGGTATTAAGAATGTCTTGAGCCAGATAATATGCTTAGGAGGTGTAAAAATGAAAAATAACAGGAAAAGGGAGAAATTAGTCCTTAAACAGGATACTAACAGTCTTCGTTTTGAAGTAGCCCAGGGCATCGGCTTTGTTGATGAAGGTGATAAGGTGGGGCTTACCCAGCCTACCACAGGTGCCGATGCCCTTACTAAAACCGATCACGGTAATTTTGCCCGGTTTAATCCGAAGGTATAAAATTAATGCAGGTAGGTAGTGAATTCCTCGGCAGAGATAGCAGGGTGCAGGGCTAAGGAGATACCACCGGCAATGATTTTAGCGGTGTTTTCAATTAAAACGTCTATCTCCTTTGGGGTAACCATTAATTGCCCCGCGGTATAGGGCTGCATAATTTCATTTACAATGCTTTGAAAGGCCTCTGTGTTCATATCCTGCTGGGCAGACTGTAGATTCGGGTGATTGCTGGTTTGCTGGATTAGGCGATCTATGGCCTCGCCGGCTATGATGGCTGCCGGGACAACCGTTGGCACACCTATGGCAATAACCGGCACACCCATGGTTTCCTCATTGATACCGGCCCGCTTATTACCAATACCGGAGCCGGGGCTAATGCCTGTGTCGGCCAATTGGATGGTGGTGCCGATGCGTTCCACAGCCCTGGAGGCCAAGGCATCCACGGCTATGATTAATTCGGGCTTGACCTTATCAACTACACCTTTGATAATTTCTGCAGTCTCAATGCCTGTGATGCCCAGAACTCCTGGGGATAGGGCACTGACAGAGCGCATGCCGCCTCTGATTTCTTCCGGTGCGTAGTTATACATATGCCTGGTCACTAGGGTCATACCCACTGCCTTAGGTCCAAGGGCATCGGGGGTGGCGTTCCAGTTACCTAGACCAACCACAAGTACATTGGCATGCTCCGGCAGGTTAAATAGGCTGGCAAGCTGCTTTCCTAGGATTTCTGCTATGTCCTGGTGAACCTGTTTGTTATTTTCCCTAATTGCCGGGGCCTCTATGGTGACGTAGTTGCCAACGGGCTTACCCATGATTTCCACAGCGTACTGCTCTTGAATACGCACGATAGTTACCGTGGCATTTGTATAGGTTTCCTTATCCATGGCACAGCCGGGAATTTCCTGCCCGGTCTTGCCCCGGACTATTTCCTGGGCCTCTATGGCCAGGTCAATGTTTATGTTATTGTTTTTAAAGAAATTTAAGTCCAAGGTTGAACCCTCCTGTAGAATATTTGGCATATGAACTTCTTTATATCCTGTTCCCTCCAAAGGCCATTTATTCAAATTGGGGATTTAACTTGAAATCGATTTTTTTGTCGCCATATGCTATAATTAGTTTTAGGCAATGAAGACCATTTAAGGAAGGGAATCTCAGGATTGCGAATAATTGCTGGTACTTCAAGGGGCCGTAGACTTAAAAGCCCAAAGGGTATGTCCACAAGACCTACTTCAGATAGAGTTAGAGAGGCGCTGTTTAATATTCTTTCAGCCCAGGTGCCGGAAAGCAGCTTTCTAGACCTGTTCAGCGGCACGGGAGCCGTTGCCATCGAGGCTTTGAGCCGGGGAGCCGCTAGGGCAGTGTTGGTGGAAAAGGATCGCAGCAGCGCAGCAGTTATAATTAGCAATATCAAGCTATGCGGTTTATCCGAATGTGCAGAGGTTTTAAACCTTGATGCTGCCAAGGCAATAAAGCTATTAGGAGAAAGAAAAGAGAACTTTGATTTGATTTTTATTGATCCTCCCTACAAAAAAGGTTTTGAAGTACCCAGCCTTGAAAAAATTCAGGGAAATGGTCTGTTAAATGTTGGAGGAATAGTGGTGGTGGAGAGTAATAAGTGTGATCTGCCTCCTGAGCGGGTGGGACAACTTATGGTATACAGGCGTGAAAGATATGGAGATACGGCTTTGACATTTTATAGACATGACATCTGAGGAGGCAGATATATGAAAATAGGGATATATCCCGGTAGCTTTGATCCAATAACAAACGGCCACTTGGATGTGATTGAGCGGGCCGCCTCGTTATTTGACAAGTTGATTGTGTCTGTGGCAAGAAACTCAAAAAAAATACAGCCTCTCTTTACTGTGGAAGAGAGGGTGGAGATGTTGGAGAAAATTTTAGAGAAGTACCCTAATGTTATTGTAGATTCCTTTGACGGTTTAACAGTTAATTATGCTTTGAAGCAGGGTGCCCATGTCATAGTCAGGGGTCTTAGGGCTATCACCGATTTTGAAAGTGAATTTGTCTATGCCCTGACCAACAAAAAGCTGGCCCCTGAAATAGAAACGGTATATCTCATGACAAGATCAGAATACTCATTTATCAGTTCAAGCATTGTCAAGGAAGTGGCCTCCTATGATGGGTGCCTCAGTGCTCTGGTGCCAGAGCTGGTAATAAAGGAATTACGACAAAAATATGGCTATGTGAAATAGTCAAGGAGGGATAGACGGTGGAGCTCTTTAACGTCCTGAATGAGCTGGAGGAACTCATTGAGGAGAGCCCCAAGGTGCCAATGACCAAACGGATCATGGTAGATGAAAATAGAATTCTAGACTACCTTGACCGTATTCGCACCTCTCTTCCGGAAGAAGTTCGCCAGGCAAAGTGGCTGGTTAAGGAAAGGGATAAGGTACTCTCTGAGTCCAAGAAAGAAGCCCAGCGTATGTTGGAAGATGTAACCCGGGAAATTGAGAAGCGGGCAGACGATAGTGAAATAGTCAGGCAGGCAGAAAAGTTAGCTGAGGAAACTATCAAAAAGTCTGAGGAAGTTGCTGCCCAAATTCGTCAAGGTGCCAGGGAATATGCTGACGAAATTTTAGAACAAATGGAAGATAAGCTGGGTAAGATTTTAAGTGAGATCCAACAAGGTCGAGAAGAACTAAGGAAATAATTTGACTAACTAACTGGCTGAAAAACTCAGCCAGTATTTGTTTTCAATCATAAAGGGTTGTGCTGGACAAATATCTCAGTACAACCCTTTAACATTTTGTTTATTTAAGACTATTTAAGATAGTTTGCCAATCGCAGAAGCGTTCAATATTTTCCTTGGCTTTGTTGATACTGTCCTTATCCTTGATGGATATGCGACCGGAAAGCTCACTGAGCCTTTCAATGGCAGCGTAGGTGTCATAATGAACCAGCAGCACCGGGACTCCCTTTTCCACCGCCCGGCTGATAACCTTTATGTCGGGGTAAAGACCGCCGGTGAGGATGATGGCAGAGGTGCTGGTTTCCAAGGCAGCCAGGGCCATGTCTGCCCGGTCACCACCTGTGATGAAGATTTTGTTATTTGTCCTGCGCATAAAGCCCAGGGCACTTTCTATGGTCATGGCACCTACCATTACATCCTCCACCAGGAGATCCAGGTTTTGTTCGCCGGTAAGGAGTTCCCCGCCAAGGAGCTCATAAACCTGGGCAACGGAAGGGGAGGATAGTTCGCTGATTTTAGGTACGATGCCCAGGGTGTGGAAGCCCATTTCACTTAATAGGGGCTTGTAAACACCCTCTATTTTTGCTTGGATGGGTCTTGGCACATGGGTGAAAATGTTACCCAGCACAGGAACGCCCCGCTGGCTGAGATAGTTATAAAAATAGACGGATTGATCCAAGCTGTAATCATTTTTAATGTTAATCAGGTATAGCACACTGGAATTAAGCCTATTTGCCAGGGAAGGGGCATCTAAACCGATGGTCCCTAAAATATGTGGAAAAATGGCACTGTCCACAATGACGATATCAGAAGTGGATTTAATCTTATCATAGGCAGTATCAATGGCTTCCAGCATTTGAGCAGATTGGTTCCCCCGGGATAGATAGAAGGGGCTGGACATGGTGGGGACAATGGTTTCCAGGGATACATCCATCCCAAGGAGTTCTTTCATTAGGACAGCGTCTTCGTCCGCCTTTCCTGCAGCGGTGGAAGCACCCACCGGCTTGAAATAGGATACCCTGTAACCCTCCTGCTGAAATTTTTGAGCAAGGCCAACGGCCATAACTGTTTTACCACTGCCTGCCGAACCCATAATATACAGGCTTTTCACTGGTAACACCTCACTGTTTAATATTTATATTAAATATCTATGGTTATCTTTATATCTAAGGCTGAATAGCCATCCTTGTAAGCAAAGACCGGGTTTATATCCATTTCATTGATCTCTTGAAAGTCATTGACCAATAAAGCTGCTCTGGCCACCATTTCTATTATACTAACCAGATCTGCCGGTTTTTCGCCCCGATATCCTCTTAATAGAGTATATGCCTTGGTTTCGGAAATCATGGTGGTTATTTCGTTTCTGGTCAGTCCCTTGGCCAGACGGAAGGATACATCCTTAAGTAGGTTGACATAGATACCACCCAGGCCAAAGGCAATAAGGGGGCCAAACTGAACATCCCTGGTCATGCCAACGATTAATTCAGTACCCCGGGGCATCATTTTACTTACTTCAATGCCATGGGGAATTACATTGGGCAGGTAGCGCTGGACGTTTTCCATTATTTCTATAAAGGCGTTGCGGACTTGATCCGCAGTATTCAGTGCAATTTTCACTCCACCCACATCGGTCTTATGCATAATTTTAGGGGAAGCAACCTTTAGCACCACCGGGTAACCCAACTCTTCGGCCAGGTCAACTGCTTCTTCCGGGTAGGTAGCCAATTTAATCGGGGCTGCTGAAATACCGTAGGCCTCAGCCACGGCTGCGGCCTCGCTGCCCAGTAAAACACTGCGCCTGTCCCGAATAACGTCATAGAAGATGGCCTTAACCCTGTTGCGATCAATATCGTCGAAATCCAGGTCCCCAGCCTCTCGCTCGTCATTGAAGGAACGAACATATTTATTCATTCCCGCTATGGAATAAATGGCCGGCTCGGGAAAGGTGAAGACAGGAATTTTTGCTTTGGTCAATAGCTTGGACCCTTCCGCCAGCACTACTCCGCCCATGTAGGCTGCGAATATGGGCTTGTCAGGGTATTTTTCGTGTAGATCTATAATTTGCCGGGCAATATTTTCCGCATCTGTTACTGCTGTAGGACATACCAGCACCACCACACTGTCAACGTGGGGGTCCTTTAGAACGGTTTCTATGGCAAACCTATAGCGATCTGACTTGGCATCACCAAGTACATCAACGGGGTTATATATATTGGCCTCCGGGGGCAGCTTCTCCCTGAATAAATCCAATGTTCCTTTATCGAAACGGGCCATAGTTAAATTAGAATTTTCAATGGCATCAGCTGTAACAATTCCTGGTCCCCCAGCGTTTGTAACTATGGCTATACGGTCGCCCTGGGGTAAGGGCTGGTAGGAAAAACATGTGGCCAGGTCAAAAAGCTCAGTCATGCTGCGGGCTCTGATGATACCTGCCTGGGTAAAGGCGGTTTCATAGGCCAGGTCGCTGCCGGCCAGCGCACCTGTATGGGAGGATGCTGCCTGGGCACCTGCCTGGCTTGTACCTGATTTGAGCACGATAACCGGCTTTTTCTTAGAGGCCCTAGATGCCGCCTCTAAAAAATGTTTTCCGTTATGCACATCTTCAATATAACAAAGAATAACCTTAGTAACAGGGTCATCAGCTATAGCATCAATAAAATCTGCCTCGTCCAGGACCGCCTTATTACCGAGACTGATTACCCTGCTAAAGCCAAGGCCTGCAGAACGGGACCAATCCATAATCGAGACCAACATAGCACCGCTCTGGGAAATGAAGGCAATATCGCCCTTTTGGGGGAACCCGGCAGAAAATGAAGCGTTTAAAGGAATGTGGGTGTCCATAATACCAACACAGTTGGGGCCAACCATTTTAATGCCGTATCGGTTTGAAATACTAACTAGTCTTTTTTCCATCTCCAAACCAGCGGGACCTATTTCTTTAAAACCAGCGGTTATAACAACAGCAGCTTTAATGCCAAGCTTGCCGCATTCCTCCATAATGTTGGAGCAATGCTTAGCCGGTACGCATATCACTGCCAGGTCAGGCTTTTCAGGTATTTCACTCAAATTAGTAAAACAGGTGTACCCTTCAATCTCCTTTTCCTTTGGATTGACAGGATAAATTTGACCTGAAAAACCGCACTCTTTGATATTTTTGACAATGACATTGCCAATTTTTTCGGGATTGTTTGAGGCACCGATAATGGCCACTGATTTGGGATTAAATAATGGTGTTAAGTCCGCCACTGAACTCACCTTCCCTACCTTAACTGCATAAGGCATTTTGCTTTATTTTGGAAATTACACCTATTGTATATTGTATTTTTTCCACGGCCAGTCACCTAATACCTTTTTTCATTGAGAAAAATATAACGAGAAACACTTAATTAATGATAATTCTTTTTATATGTCTGATAAGCCGGTAGACTAGGGCAATTATCATCAGGAGCAGCAGCAATAAAAATGCTGCTAAAAGGGAGTAGCCTACAGTTACAGGTGTCCAGTGAGATAATAATTCTACCACCGGTGACAAGGCGGGTAGAGCTATTTCCTTGCTTGCTTCCACCGGCTTGTAAAAAAGCCAGGTAAAAAAGGAGGCCAGCAGCGCATGGGCTAATCGGGTGACCACAAACATACCCATGCGAATATCGGTTTTGGCAATCATACTGGCCACCTGGGCATGGATGGAAAGTCCGCTCCAACCGAGGATCATGGCCACCGCCATAAGTCGATGCAGCTCAGATGCCGAGGCCTCTGAGGCAAGTTTTGTACCTATGGTCATTTCTAATCCCCCGCTGGCCAAGGCAGAGAGAATATCTGGGGGGAAGCCAAAGGGCATTAATAATATACCCAGGACTGATGCAATGGATTTTATAATTCCTGCATAGTCAAGGAGTTTAATGATAACTGCAAATAAGATAATAAAGCCGCCAATATTTATTAACTTTGTTATAGAGGAAGCCACCGCTTCGCCTAATAACTGTCCGAGGGGCTGTTTGTGATTTCTATGGTGTTGAAGTAACTCCCGCAAGGCCTGTCTTATGGACCAAGGGGAAGAACTTCTATTAAGGTGTTCCCTGTCATGTCGACCATAGAAACGCAGGATTAGACCTAACAGGATATTTGCCAGGTAGTGGGAACCAGCTATGACAACACCCAGTTCCGGCCGACCAAACATTCCCACGGCCACTGCAGACAACATAAATAGGGGGCTGGAGTTATTGGTAAAGCTCATTAAGCGCTCCGCCTCTACCCTGGTGCACAGGTTTTGCTGCCGGAGGTTGGCAGTGATCATACTGCCAATGGGGAAGCCGCTGGTAAAGCCAATGACCAATACAAAGGCACCTGTTCCTGGCACATTAAATACAGGCCGCATGATGGGCTCCAAGAGAACACCGATAAATTTGACTAAGCCCAGCTTCATTAATATTTCTGCCACAATGAAAAAGGGGAGCAGGGCCGGGAAAACAATATTCCACCAGGCACCTAGACCACTTCGCGCCCCGTCAAATACTACCTTGGGATTAATTACCATAACCAGGACAAAAACAATAGCAAGGCAGGTCCAGACCAGGGAAGCTAAGGGTTGGTTTTTTAGTTTTAATTTATAGGTTAAGAAATGTCCTAGCAAAAAATCACCCCAAGATTTAATGTTACTAACTTATATATAAAGGGAAAGACAGGCATTTAGACCAGCATTTGAGATAGAGCAGCCTATATACAGTAATTCTCCTTGACAAATAATTGACTGCTTTATATAATGAATTTTGTTAAACATTGAGGTGTATTAACGGATGAACATAAACATACTTAAATTAAAGAATGCGCCGGGTGACACAATCCAATTTGATGTCACAAATGACCTTGCTAGTATCAGCTTCGGCGGGCAGGAAATAAACTTCGTTGGGCCCGTTCATGTAACGGGGGAAATATCTTATCAAAACAATATCTTTTCTGTTAAAGGGGCAGCAAGGGCAGAGGTACAAACTACCTGTGTAAATTGTTTAGAACCCTATAAACAGAAGCTTTCAGCCCAGCTGGAAGAAAAATATGCTTCGGTAGAAATACAAAATAAGGATGATGAATCCGAGATACATAATTTTACCGGGGATTTGATAGATATTAGACCGGAAGTTATGAAAGCTTTATTGATGGAATTACCCATGCGCTTGGTATGTTCGGAAGACTGCCAGGGACTCTGTTCCCAGTGTGGGATTAATTTAAATCATAACCGCTGTGATTGTCAGGGGGATAATATTGACCCCAGACTAGCCATTCTTAAAAAATTACAACAATAAAGTTGTTTGACTTTTTAAAGGGGGTGTAGAAAATGGGTGTACCAAAAAGAAGACTTGCAAAGCATCGGGGAAGACAGCGCCGAGCTATGAACATGAAACTGGAAGCCCCCAGCCTGGTGGCTTGCCCGCAGTGTCGTGCATTAATCCAACCGCATCATTTGTGCCCTGAATGCGGTTACTACAAGAATCGCGAAGTTGTTGCTGCTACAAAATAATTACTAAATAAAGTTATGAGCCCTTTCCTTGTGAAAGGGTTTTTACTTTTTTTGGAAGAAATATTGAAAAATGTTTGCGCTAGATGAATTTTGTGGTTATAATTAGTACCAGGTACTAAAAACTATTGGTGATTAAAATGGCAAGAGGAACCAACGGTAAAAGCCAAAGGCAAAAAAAACTAACCAAATACTTAGCCAATAATCCTCTTCTTAAAGATGAGGACCTAGCCGGGGTATTAGGGGTAAGCATTCAAACCATTCGCTTAGATCGCTCTGAGTTGAATATCCCTGAGTTAAGGGAAAGGATGAAAACCGCCCTGCAGGGCGATTCCCCGGTAAAGTCTTTGGGAAGTGATGAGCTGTTCGGGGAGCTTCTGGACATTGAAGTTGGCTGTTATGGAATTTCAATGTTAAATATTACCCCTGAGATGGCTTTCCGAAAAAACTTGGTGGCTAGGGGTCACCACTTATTTGCCCAGGCTAATTCACTGGCTATAGCTATCATTGATGCCGAAATAGCCTTAACAGGTTCAGCCAGGGTGCAATTTAAGCAGCCGGTAAAGGCTGGAGATAAGGTGGTAGCAAGGGCAGATATTACTGGTTACAATGATAATAGGTATAAGGTTGAGGTAAAATCTACAGTATTGGATCAGACAGTACTTGAGTCAGCGTTTACTGTATTTGTCCTGCATAAGGAGGATAATTAAAATGAAAATAGCAGTAGATGCCATGGGTGGCGATCACGCCCCGATGGAGATTGTCCGGGGTGCCAGAGATGCCGCCCAGGAACTAGGTGTGAGCATTATTCTGGTTGGGGACCAGGATAGGATTGTTAAAGAGCTTGATGGTGATGACGCCGGTGGACTAATAAGTATTGTGCATGCCTCTGAAGTGGTTGGCATGGGAGAACACCCGGTTAGTGCCATTCGCAAGAAAAAGAATTCATCTATCGTTGTTGCCACCCAATTGGTGAAGGAAGGGGTGGCCCAAGCCGTAGTTTCGGCAGGCAGCACAGGTGCTCAAATGGCCTCCTCCTTATTTATATTAGGAAGAATTGCCGGAGTTGACCGCCCGGCCATTAGTACCCTGATGCCTTCGGCAAAAGGAGTTGTGGTGCTTTTAGACGTTGGTGCCAATGTGGATTGTAAACCCCAGCATTTAATGCAGTTTGCCGTAATGGGTTCCCTTTATGCTGAAAAGGTATTGGGTCTTCCCAACCCCAGGGTTGGGCTTTTAAACATTGGGTCTGAAGAGACCAAGGGTAATGAGCTGACTTTAACCACTCACAAACTATTGAAGGATGCCAAGCTTAATTTTATTGGTAATGTTGAAGGCAGGGATTTGTTCTTGGCCGGCAGTGACGTTGCTGTTTGTGATGGCTTTGTAGGCAATGTGGTGCTTAAAGCAGCAGAAGGCTTTGCCATTGGA
Organism: Desulforamulus aquiferis; assembly: GCF_030577015.1. Taxonomy (NCBI): domain Bacteria; kingdom Bacillati; phylum Bacillota; class Clostridia; order Eubacteriales; family Peptococcaceae; genus Desulforamulus; species Desulforamulus aquiferis. The sequence continues at coordinate 25,098 of NZ_JARPTC010000011.1, forward strand.
TTGCTGGGGATGTTTCAGCAGGAACTGGGTAGACTTGAAGATGTAATTGGGCGAGAAAGATGTATGCATATTATGAGCGGCTTTAAACGGCGCATGGATTATGCTGAATACGGCGGAGCACCCTTGCTGGGGGTTAACGGTGTATCTGTAATATGCCATGGCAGTTCAAGGGCCAGGGCGATAAAAAATGCCATCAGGGTGGCAAAGGAAACCGTTGAGCAAGGTCTCGTGCCGGCCATCAAGGAGAGCTTGGAAAATGATGTCGTTAAGGGGGTAGACGAGTAATATGCCCAAACACCTTATTCAGGCGGGAATCATAGGCGTTGGTAGTTATGTTCCTGATAAGATTGTGACAAATAAAGACCTTGAAAAAATGATGGATACCAGCGATGAGTGGATTACTTCCCGTACCGGAATAAAGGAGAGAAGAATAGCGGAACCAAATGATACAACGGCTGGGTTGGCTATTAAGGCTTCCTGGAAGGCATTAGAGAATGCCGGAGTAAAGCCTGAAGAATTAGATCTTATTATACTTACCACCTGCTCAAAGGATATGATCATACCTGCCAGTGCCTGTATCGTTCAAGATAAATTGGGTGCCGTCAATGCTGCAGCCTTTGACTTAGAAGCTGGTTGTACCGGTTTTGTTTATTCTGTTACCATCGCGGCTCAGTTCATTGCCACCGGTGCAATGAAAAGGATTTTAGTGGTTGGCTCAGAAACATTATCAAAGATTATTAATTGGGAAGACCGCAATACTTCGGTGCTTTTTGGAGATGGGTCCGGAGCAGTGGTGCTGGGTCCAGTGGAACAGGGTGAAGGGGTACTGGCCAGCAAGTTGGCCGCCGAGGGAGCCGGCTGGGAGCATTTGCTGGTACCTGCCGGAGGAGCTAGGATTCCAGCCAGTCCGTTAACACTAGAACAAAAACTACATTATGTGCACATGAACGGTAAGGAAGTATTCCGTTATGCCGTTCGTGTTATGGAAGAGGAAGCTCTGAAAATGGTTAAACTAGCGGGCTTGGAGCTTTCGGACATTGATTTGTTAATTCCGCATCAGGCAAATATACGAATTATAGAACACGCAGCAAAGAAGCTAAATTTACCTATGGACAAGGTTGTAGTAAATGTGGACCGCCTTGGCAATACCTCCAGTGCATCCATTCCTTTGGCCTTGGATGAGGCTGTAAAATCTGGGCGTATTAAAAAGGGAGACAATATCCTGATGGTTGCTTTTGGTGCTGGATTAACTTCAGGGGGAATTGTTCTCAAGTGGAGTTAAGGGAGGGAAAAAATGAAACTGCAGACTAAGTTGTGCGATTTATTAGGCATTCAGTACCCCATACTACAGGGAGGAATGGCTTGGGTTTCAACAGCTGAGTTAGCCGCAGCGGTATCAGAGGCCGGTGGACTTGGTATTATCGGCTCAGGGCAGGCTCCTCCGGAATGGCTAGAGGAACAAATCAACATTGTAAAAAAGCTTACCAAGAAACCCTTTGGTGTGAATGTAATGATGATGTCTCCTTACATGGAGCAGGTAATGCAATTAATTTTGGACGAGAGGGTGCCTGTAGTAACCACCGGAGCCGGTAACCCAGGAAAGTTTATACCCGGACTAAAGGAAATTGGCACTAAGGTTATTCCCGTAATTCCCTCGGTGGCCTTGGCCCAGCGTATGGCCAAGGGCGGGGTTGATGCGGTGATAGCCGAAGGTGGCGAATCTGGAGGTCATATTGGAGAATTGGCCACATTGCCCCTGGTGCCCCAGGTGGTGGATGCAGTTGATATTCCTGTTATCGCCGCCGGCGGCATATATGATGGACGGGGGCTGGTGGCGGCACTGGCCCTGGGTGCCCAGGGTGTTCAAATGGGTACCAGGTTTATGTGTGCTACAGAATGTACTATCCACAGTAATGTTAAAGAGATCCTTATTAAGGCAAAGGATCGTGACACAATAGTAACGGGCCGCACCACCGGTCATCCGGTTCGGATTATCCGTAATAAACTGGCAAGACAGTTTGAGGAAAGGGAGCGTCAGGGTGCCCCTGTGGAAGAACTGGAGAAGCTTGGAGTGGGACGATTAAGGATGGCTATGGTGGAAGGGGACATCCAAGATGGTTCCGTAATGGCAGGTCAGGTATGCGGCATGGTTAAAAAAATCGAACCGGCTGCGGATATCATTCAAGATATTGTTTCCGGGGCCGAACAGGTAATGAGTAGGTTTTCAAGAGGGGAGTTCTAGCATAGTGTCTAAAGTGGCATTTATCTTTCCTGGACAGGGTTCCCAGTATGTGGGGATGGGACGGGATTTATATAATAATTTTTCTATTTGTCGTGAAACTTTAGAAGAAGCGGACGATTCCCTGGGTTTTAGCATTACAAGGATGTGCTTTGAGGGTCCTGCTGAGGAACTAAACAGTACAGTTAATACCCAGCCTGCTATTTTAGCGGTGAGTGTAGCTGCCCTAAGGGTGCTGCAGCAGGAATGTGGCCTAAGACCCCAGGCGCTGGCAGGTCACAGCCTGGGTGAATATTCTGCCCTGGTGGCTGCAGGTGCAATTAGGTTTGCCGACGCTGTTAAGGTTGTTCGGTCCAGGGGTCGTATTATGCAGGAAGCTGCGCCGGAAGGTTCGGGAGGTATGGCAGCTGTATTAGGTCTGGCCAGGGATAAGGTTGTGTCCTGCTGCCAGGAGGCATCAGCCCTGGGTGTTGTGGCTCCGGTGAATTTTAACTGTCCCGGGCAAATAGTTATTGCCGGTGAAATGGCGCCCTTGAAAAGGGCTATGGAGCTATGCCGTGAGGCTGGGGCTAAAAGGGCGATAGAGTTAGCAGTAAGTGGCCCCTTCCATTCCCAGCTAATGCGTCCTGCGGGGGAAAAGCTTGCCCAGGTATTGGAACAGGTTGAATTTACTGAACCCAAAGTGCCTGTTGTTGCAAATGTAAATGCAGATTATCTAGCTTCTTCTACTGCCATAAAAGAGTCCCTAATCCGCCAGGTCTATGGTGCAGTTCTCTGGGAGGACAGTATTTCAAAGATGGCCCAAGAGGATATTTCTACCATGGTAGAACTTGGTCCTGGAAAGGTTTTATGCGGGCTGGTGAAGAAAATTAATAAGGAAATAGTCACCAGCAACGTAGAAGATTTGACAAGCTTGGAAAAAGTCCTTGCACAGTTCAAGGAGGTTGGCTAAAATGTTTCTGAATGGCAAAGTTGCAATAGTAACTGGAGCCTCCAGGGGAATAGGTAAGGCTATAGCCTTAGCCCTTGCTGGAGCCCAGGCAGATGTTGTAGTAAACTATGCCGGTAGAGCCCAGGCAGCGGAAGAAACTGCTGAAACTATTAGACAGCTGGGTCGCCGGGCACTGGTGTACCAGGCCGATGTATCTGATAGCCAGCAGGTCCAAAGTATGGTTGATGCCACAATAAATGAGTTTGGGAAAGTGGACATACTGGTGAATAACGCGGGGATTACCCGGGACAACTTAATCCTGAGAATGAAAGAAGAGGATTGGGATAGTGTTCTGACAGTAAACCTAAAGTCAGCCTTTAACACTATTAAGGCTGTAGCCAGACCAATGATTAAAGCTCGTTATGGTCGCATCATTAATATTTCATCCGTTGTAGGTCAATATGGAAATGCCGGACAGGCAAACTATGCGGCAGCAAAGGCAGGCCTAATTGGTTTGACTAAAACCATGGCCAAGGAACTCGGCACAAGGAATATAACCGTTAATGCTGTGGCCCCAGGTTTTATTTCCACTGAGATGACCGAAAACCTGAGTGCCGAAGCCAAGGAGAAACTTACTTCTGCCATTGCCCTTAATCGTTTGGGCAATCCAGAAGATGTATCCAGCTTGGTAGCCTTTTTAGCCAGTGATTTTTGCAGCTATATTACCGGTCAGGTAATTGGTGTTGACGGCGGTATCATGATGTAAGAGAACCGCATGATATCCCGGAAGGGGGTGAATGGTTTGGCAACTTTTGATAAGGTAAAAGCAATTATTGTAGATCAACTGAGTGTTGATGAGGCAGATGTTTCCTTGGAGGCTTCTTTTGTTGATGATCTGGGAGCAGATTCTTTAGATATCGTTGAGCTGGTAATGGCCTTGGAAGAGGAATTTGGTTTAGAAATTCCCGATGAAGAGGCAGAAAAGATACGCACAGTAGGCGATGCCGTTAAATTCATCCAAGAAAGACAGTAATTAAGGAAAAGTCCCGGCAAAATACTTTTCCGGGACTTTTTTCAAATGTAAGGAGGAAATCAATTTGTCTAAGCGGGTTGTTATAACCGGTATGGGGATTGTTTCGCCCGTTGGTACCGGACTGGACAATTTCTGGACCGCACTGACTTCAGGCGTATCTGGTATTGCCAGAATAACCAGGTTCGACCCGTCCGATTACACTACACAGATCGCAGGTGAAGTTAAGGACTTTGACTTCTCTGGATACATAGATAAAAAGGAAGGCCGCCGCATGGACCGGTTTTCTCAATATGCCGTTGTTGCTGCAGGCATGGCTATAGAAGATGCGAGCCTGAATTTAGACTCTATTGACCGGGAACGCACCGGGGTAATCGTCGGTTCGGGTATTGGCGGTATGGAAACCTTCGAGGATCAATGCAGGGTTTTAGTCAATCGGGGTCCTGGCAGAATAAGTCCCTTCTTTGTCCCCATGATGATTGCCAACATGGCTGCTGGGCAAATCGCTATCAAGTATGGACTCCAGGGTCCTAATATCACTACTTTGACTGCCTGTGCTTCCAGCGGCAATGCATTGGGAGATGCTTTTAAACTTCTTCAACGTGATGATGCAGATATTGTTATCACCGGTGGAACGGAAGCCCCCATAACACAGCTGGCTGTGGCCGGTTTTTGTGCTGCCAGGGCAATGTCTACCAATAACGACAATCCTCAGGGTGCCAGCAGACCCTTTGATGCCAATAGAGATGGGTTCGTTATGGGTGAGGGGGCAGCCATGATGGTTATGGAAACCTTGGAGCACGCAGAGAAGCGTGGTGCCCAGATATATGCTGAGATCGTAGGGTATGGTAGTTCCTGTGATGCCTATCATATAACAGCTCCCGATCCAAATGGCAAGGGTGCAGCCAATGCCATGAAGATGGCCCTGAAGGATGCAGCACTTAGCCCTGCAGAGGTTCAGTATATTAATGCCCATGGAACCTCCACTCCCGCTGGGGATCCCGTTGAGGTTGGAGCCATTAAAAATGTTTTTGGTGATGCCGCCGGTAAATTAGCGGTAAGCTCTACCAAATCAATGACTGGTCATATGCTGGGTGCTGCCGGTGCAATTGAAGGAGCAGTTTGTGTGATGGCTGTTAAAGAAAATTTAGTGCCGCCCACCATAAACTATGAGACCCCAGATCCTGAATGTGATTTGGACTTTGTACCCAATAAGGCTCGTAAAATGAATGTAGATGTGGCCTTGACCAACTCCTTTGGTTTTGGCGGTCATAACGTTACTCTGGCTTTTAAAAAGTTTAAAGCTTAGGATCCGGGTGATTAATTTGTCTAAATTGGATGAAAGTATTAATAGCTTAAAATCCAAGCTGGGGTTCAAGTGGCAGAATCCATCACTCCTAACCCAGGCCTTGACACACAGTTCCTGTGTGCATGAAAGCCGGGGGCATGGCTTGTGCCACAACCAGCGTCTTGAATTCCTAGGGGACGCGGTATTAGAGCTTTTGATAAGTGAGCATTTATATAATATGTTCCCGGATCGGACCGAAGGGGAACTGACGAAAATGAGGGCCGCATCTGTCTGCGAGCCATCTTTGGCTAAGGTTGCTAGAGGTTTGGACTTAGGCCGTTGCCTGCGCATGGGGCGTGGTGAAGAGCGTTCCGGTGGCAGGGAGCGGCCATCCATCTTGGCAGATGCCTTTGAGGCCCTGCTGGGAGCCATCTATCTGGATCAAGGGCTGGAAGTATCCCGCAGGATTATCCTGGAGTGCTTAAATCCCATAATAGACGATGTGGTTGCAGGTAGGTTGGATAGGGATTATAAAACTGAGCTGCAGGAAATACTGCAGCAGACTTCCCCGGAGCCTTTATCATACGTCATTACCAATGAAACAGGTCCTGATCATGATAAGACCTTTACTGCCGGTGTGATTTACAAGGGTAAAATTATCGGTCAAGGTAGCGGTCATTCAAAGAAGGAAGCGGAACAAAGGGCTGCTAAGGATGCCTTTTCACACCTAAAGGTATCTAAGGGCGTAGGCCACAAACCAGGTGTCTAACAGCAAGGACTACAGGGGGCAGGAAAAATTGTGTCTCAAGAGATTGGATATCCAGGGCTTTAAATCCTTTGGTGATCGTCTAAGCCTGGAATTAAACCCAGGCTTAACGGTGGTTGTTGGTCCCAACGGAAGCGGTAAAAGTAATATTTCCGATGCCATCAGCTGGTGCTTGGGTGAGCAAAGGCCAACTACATTAAGGGGTTCCCGGATGGAGGATATCATATTTGCCGGAAGTGATAAACGGAAACCCGTAGGGTTGGCAGAAGTATCACTGGTTTTAGACAATACGAGTCAGATATTTTCACTGCCCTTTAATGAAGTATCCATTTCCCGGCGTCTTTACAGATCTGGTGAAAGTGAATATTTTATTAACAAGACGCCCTGCAGGCTCAAGGATATCCAAGCCCTTTTTATGGATACCGGATTAGGCCGCGGGGCCTACTCAATTATTGGGCAGGGCAAGGTTGACGAAATACTCAACAGCAGACCAGAGGAAAGGCGCTCTGTGATAGAAGAGGCTGCGGGTATAGTAAAATATCGCCACAGGAAAGAAGAGGCGGCCAGAAAACTATCCTCAGCCCAGCAGGATTTAGACAGAATTTCAGACCTGATTGATGAGCTGGCTGCCAGGATTGAGCCCCTGGAATTAGAAGCCCAGAGGGCTAAAAGGTATAATCAATTAAGCCAGGAGTACAATGGTCTGGAGTTAGCCTTGTTTAAAAGGGATTGGCAAGACCTTAATCAACGGCAGCAGGAAATAGTCAATGAATTAGAGCAGGCAAAACTGGCCTTGGACAATCAAAAACCAGAAATTGAGGCCAAGCTAAATGAAACTAAGGTCAAACTTCAGAGTATTGATGATAGTCTCTCCAGGATTAGAGAGCAAGGTTTTATTCTTGATAGCAATTTGGAGACCATCCAGGCCAAAATTGATTTACTAAGCCAACAAATCAATGACTCAGAGAAAGAGAAGGAACGGGTAGCGCAAGAGGTAGCAGCATCCCATGAATCACGCTCCAGGTTGCTGGAAGAATTAAATGGTGAAAAGGACAAGCTTAACAAGCTAAAGGAAGAAATCCTTACCCAATCAAAGGAAAGCCAGGAGAAAAAGCTTAAGCAGCTTGAAGGGGATATTAAGGAAAAACAGATTGCTTTGGATAACTATAACAGTGATGTGATTGAACAGCTAAATTATGTGGCACAACAGAAAAGCCTTAGGAATCAAGCACTGGATCGTAAAGAGCAATTAAACCAAAGGATGAACCATCTTGATAGGGTTAGTGGGGAAGCAAAGGAACTGGAAGAGTCCCTCCAAAATGAAATTTCCCTTGCCAGGGATCTGGTTAGTGAAGTAAACAGTGAAAAAGATGATTTAATAACTCAGGAGGGGCAAATAAACACCCGGCTTGAAAACATAAATAGAGAAGTCTTAGCAATTCAAGAAACTCTTTTATCGACTAAGGAAGAAATGGTGGCTAAGCATAGCCGCCTTAAAGTATTAGAAGAAAGCCTTAGCTCTCACACCGGATTTATGAGACCTGTGCGGGAACTATTAAAAGCTTCTAAGAATCATAGAGAGCTTAGGGGAATATGCGGTGCAGTGGCGGATCTTATCAAGGTACCGGAAGGTATGGAAACTGCCCTTGAAGCAGCCCTAGGGGGTTCACTGCAAAATTTGGTGACAGAAACCTCCGCCCAAGCTAAGGAAGCCATTGCCTATTTAAAGAAAAACAATTTAGGGCGGGTAACCTTTATGCCCCTTGATTCGTTAAAGCCCACCATGCCGGGAGATTTAGAAAGACAAGCCCTTAAACTGCCTGGCGTCATTGGCCTGGCTGCGGGGCTTATTGAGTCAGATGAGAAGTACCGCAGGGTGGTGGAACTTCTGCTGGGTCGTTTGGTTGTGGTGGATAACCTTGATCATGCCATTGAGGTAGCGAAGAAAACCCAGCAGCGGCTAAGGTTAGTTACCTTATCAGGGGAGTTATTTCATCCAGGAGGTTCCCTTTCAGGCGGCGGCCTTAATAAAAGTACCGGGGGGATGCTGCACACACGCCGTGAAAAGGATGGTCTGGTAAGGGTAGTTCAAGATCTGCAAGGTAAAGTACAAAGGGCTACGGCTGATTATGCAGAGAAGCAGGGAATGCAGCAAGCCTTGGAAAAGGAATTGCAAGCTATTCGTCAGGGTTCAGTTGACCTTGGCTTAAAATTACAGGCTGCAGAAATGGAACTGCAAAAGTCAGAGGAAGGTTTAAATAGGGCCAAGGAACGTAATAATGAAAATCTATGGGAATCAGAAAATATAAAACAGGAGATTCTGCACTGGTCTTCAGTAGAAAAAGCCGCTGCTGAAAAGCTTGCAGAGCTAGAGCTAGAGCTGGAAGCCTTACAGACTAACTTTGCTGCAACCCAAAGTAGCCTGGCAGCCGCCAGGGCAGAAAGGGAAGAACTGGAAAAGGCAGTGAATTTAGTAAAGGTTCTTCAGGCGGAGACCCGGCAGCAAATTATAGGTACAGACAAGATCGTAAACAGATTGGAACAAGAATTCCAGGCAAAAGAATTGTTTATTAATAACTCTGGTGAAGCATTAGAACAAATTCAAATAAGAATAATTGAGCTTGAATCAAAGCGGGAACAGCTAACAAGGGAACTAAAGGAGCTTAAATCAAGCAGAGCTCAAATAGCCAATGAACTGGTTCTAGAAGAGGAAGAAAGAAAGACGATAGCTGAGCAGGTTTTGAATTTTGAGCAGAAGCTGAATATAATTCAAGAAGAATGGCAAAGGCGGGCCCAGGCAGTACACTCCTTAGAATTGCAATTGGCCAGGGTTCAGACGGAGTTAAATATTTTAACAAGCAGGTTTGAGGAACTGGGAATATTAGATCCCCATGAATTAGACATAGAGCCTGTGTCCAATAAACGTCAGGCAAAGGGGAACCTAGCTGAATTAAAACGGTTAATTGAAGAAATGGGGCCGGTTAATGCAAGGGCTGAGTCAGAATACCAGGAAGTAACTGAACGATATAACTTCCTCCAGGGACAAAGAAAAGATCTGGAGGAAAGCAAGCTAACCCTAGAAGGTTTAATTAGAGAACTTGATAAGCTGATGGCCAGCCAGTTCGAGGAGGCCTTTGAACGTGTTAACAATAATTTTACCAGGGTATTTTGCCAGCTGTTCGGGGGTGGGGACGCATCAATGGCCTTAACTGAGGGAAATTCCCTTACCTGTGGCATCGAGATAACAGCCCGGCCTCCGGGTAAGAAAAGTCAAAGCCTTTCTTTGCTGTCTGGAGGCGAACGGGCATTAACAGCCATTGCCCTACTCTTTGCACTATTACAGTTTAAGCCCAGCCCCTTTTGCGTGTTGGACGAAATTGAGGCGTCCCTGGATGATGCCAATGTCAAGCGTTTTGCAGACTATTTATCCCGGGCCTCGGAGGATGTACAGTTTATTGTTATAAGTCACCGTAAAGGAACTATGGAGAAGGCCCAGTACCTTTATGGGGTAACCATGGATGAAGCCGGAGTAACCAGATTATTATCTATGTCTTTGGAAGATAATAAAGGAACCCGGAGATTGGCCTAGGTCACCTTTGATTATTGACACAGCTATTTCTTGGCAGTATATTATGGACAGGCCTTAAGGGGCATGAAGCGGTTACTGGGAGGTATGGCAAAGTGGGCTTTTTTAGCCGTTTAAAGGAAAGTTTAACAAAAACCAGAGAAAGCTTCGTTGAGAAGATTGACCAGGTAGTTACAGGTCGAAAGGGTATCGACGAGGATCTCTACGAAGAGTTGGAAGAGGTATTAATCCAGGCAGATGTGGGTGTAAATACAGCCATGACCCTTGTTGAGCGGGTAAGAAAGGGTGTTAAGGCAAGGAATGTTCAGGAGGCCTCCAGGCTAAAGGATATTTTCCAGGAGGAATTAGAGTACTTAATGGGTGAAAAAATTACACCCATCAATACAAATCCTGAAGGACCCACCGTGATCATGGTTGTGGGAGTTAACGGGGTAGGCAAAACCACCACCATTGGTAAAATGGCCCATAACTATAAGGCCCAGGGTAAAAAGGTGCTCCTGGCTGCAGGAGATACCTTTCGGGCTGCTGCCATTGACCAGCTGGAGATTTGGGCCGGTAGAGTAGGGGTTGATTTGATTAAACATCAGGAGGGCTCCGATCCTGGCGCCGTGGCCTATGATGCAGTTCATGCAGCTCGCTCCCGTAATGTGGATGTGCTGCTGATGGATACTGCCGGCAGGCTGCATACCAAGAGCAATCTGATGGATGAATTGAAAAAGGTATATAAAATAATTGCCCGTGAGATGCCAGGGGCACCCCATGAAGTTTTACTGGTCCTTGATGCTACCACTGGTCAGAACGCCCTTAACCAGGCAAAAATATTCAGCGAGGCCGTTAATGTTTCCGGTATAGCCCTAACAAAATTGGATGGAACCGCTAAGGGTGGGGTAGTTACCGCCATCGTTACTGAAATGGCTATCCCGGTCAAACTAATCGGCATAGGGGAAGCTATGGATGATTTGAGACAATTTGATCCAAAGGATTTCATTGATGCCCTTTATGGTGTTAATAAGGACGAGTAAAATACAAAAAGTACAGCTGTGACGGCTGTACTTTTTTATGCAGAAATTAGGTTGATTTTTGCATTTAATATCACTTTTTAGCAGATGAAGTAATTAAATTGCCAAGTTTTAGAGGAAATTTACTCCAATAGGGAGAATAACTTTGGTTGGTATAAACCATGCTAAATCTTGAGTATAGACGGAAATGGGGGTTTGATTAATGACAGTGAGGATTGCCATCATTGGGGGAACGGGAGTATATGACCCCAATATCCTAGACAATATCAGGGATGAGAAAGTTGATACACCTTACGGGGTGGTAGGATTAAAAATTGGTGACTACCTTGGTAAATCGGTAGCATTTTTAAACAGGCATGGAGCAGGTCATTCCGTACCTCCTCACCTGGTTAATTATCGTGCCAATATCGCTGCATTAAAGGAGCTGGGTGTTAAGAGTATTTTTGCCACAGCTGCAGTTGGCTCCCTTAACGAAAATATGGCCCCGGGAAACTTTGTTTTTGCCGATCAATTTTTAGATTTTACCAAAGTTCGTAAGCACACCTTTTTTGAAGGCGGAGAACAAGGGGTTGTACATATTGATATGACTGATCCCTATTGTCCCGAACTCCGTGAAGTATTGGCTAGGGCAGCAGATGAGTTTCAGTTAACCTACCATAAAGCAGGGACTTATATTACTACCGAGGGGCCCCGTTTTGAGTCTGTGGCAGAAATTAAAATGTTTAAGCTCCTTGGGGGAGATTTAGTTGGTATGACCAGTGTGCCAGAAGTGGTCTTGGCCAGGGAAAAGGAAATGTGTTATGCCAATATATCTATGGTCACCAATTTCGCCGCAGGTATTTCACCCACCAAGCTGACCCACCAGGAAGTTTTGGATGTAATGGCTGAGAATGCTGAAAATCTAAGAAAATTAGCCATGAGAGCCATCAGCCTCATTGATCCCGATAGGGGTTGCCTATGTCAGGATGCCCTGGAAAAATTAAACAAGGAGTGAAAACCCGGTGGATTCAATCATTTGGGAAAATAATAGGCTAAGGCTGTTGGATCAAACCAAGCTGCCTGAAACCATAGAGTACATAGAATGTGATGATTACCGTGTTGTGGCTGAAGCAATTAAGAGGCTTTCTGTCAGGGGGGCACCGGCTATTGGTGCTGCTGCTGCCTATGGCCTTGTGGTGGGGGCTCAAAAAATTGATTCCGCGGACAGAAAGGTTTTTCTTGAGCGCTTAGAGGCTATTGCCGGTGAATTGGGTGCCACCAGACCTACAGCAGTTAACCTTCGCTGGGCTTTAGAGCGGATGATGATTAGATTAAATACTGCAGATGAACAAAGTGTGGAAGAACTTTATAAGATAATGTTAGAGGAAGCTCATGCTATCTTTAATGAGGATGTCCAAAGCAACAGACGTATGGGTGAATTTGGACAAGAGCTATTGCCAGATGGCTCGAGGGTTTTGACCCACTGCAATGCAGGTGCCCTGGCTACTGCCGGTTATGGAACCGCCCTGGGAGTTATTAGGGCGGCTAAGGAAAAGGGGAAAGAAGTTAGCGTATTTGCTGATGAAACCCGCCCCTTGCTGCAGGGAGCCCGCTTGACATCCTGGGAGATGGTACAGGAGGGAATTCCCGTAACCCTGATCACCGATGGCATGGCTGGTTACTTAATGTCAAAGAAGAAAATAGACTGTGTTATAGTGGGTGCAGACAGGATTACTGCCAACGGTGATGTGGCCAACAAGATAGGCACCTATGGGGTAGCCGTTCTGGCAAATTGCCATGACATTCCCTTTTATGTAGCCGCACCCCTGTCAACAATTGATATGCGTCTTTCCTCCGGAAATGATATTCCCATTGAAGAAAGGGACCCCAAAGAAGTAACACACCACGGCGGTCAGGCCATGGCCCCGGAGGGTGTTCAGGTATGGAACCCCGCCTTTGACGTTACTCCTAATTCACTAGTAAAGGCCATTATTACTGAAATGGGTGTAGTATACCCACCCTATGCAGAGAATCTAGCCAAGATCTGTAATCCCAAAAAGGAGGCTTAAAATGCCTGATTATATTGTAAGGGACATTAATTTAGCGCCCTCCGGACGGCTAAAAATAGATTGGGTAAGACAGCACATGCCAGTTTTGAACGCCATTCGTGAGGAGTTTGAAGCAACCCAACCCTTCCAGGGCATCAGGGTGGCGGTTTGCATTCATTTAGAGGCTAAGACGGCTTATTTGGCCGAGGTATTAAAGGCAGGCGGGGCCCAGGTATCAATTGCCGGCTCCAACCCGTTATCTACCCAGGATGACGTTGCTGCAGCCCTTGCTGTGGCAGGCTTAAATGTGTACTCCTGGTATAATGCCACAGATGAAGAATATAAGGATCACCTCTTAAATATGATTGATGATGGCCCGGACATTGTTATAGATGACGGTGGGGATGTTGTCCAACTACTGCATACTGAAAGAACGGACCTGGCCGAAAAGGTTTTAGGGGGTTGTGAGGAAACAACCACAGGAGTGCTAAGACTCCGTGCTCTAGAGCGTCAGGGAGGACTAAAATTTCCCATGATTGCAGTGAATGATGCCTATTGTAAATACCTTTTTGATAACCGCTATGGTACTGGAGAATCGGTATGGTCAGGTATTATGCGGACCACTAATCTGATTTGCGCCGGTAAAACCGTCGTGGTGGCTGGCTACGGCTGGTGTGGTAAAGGGATTGCCATGCGGGCTAAGGGTATGGGAGCAAAGGTTATTGTTACAGAGGTTGATCCAGTAAAGGCCATTGAGGCTTACATGGATGGCTTCCATCCTATGCACAGCCTGGAGGCAGCTAAACTGGGTGATATTTTTATTACTGTTACAGGCTGCAAGGACGTATTTTCCGGCAAACATTATCAGGTTATGAAGGATGGAGCTATTCTGTGCAATGCTGGACATTTTGATGTAGAGGTTAATAAGCCAGATTTAGAGGCTATGTCCACCGGACATAGAACTGTACGCAAGGATATTGTGGAATATGCCCTGAAGGATGGCAGAAAGCTGTATCTCCTGGCAGAAGGACGACTAGTTAATTTAGCCGCCGGAGATGGCCACCCTGCCGAGATAATGGATATGTCCTTTGCCCTACAGGCCCTTAGTGCCAGGTATGTGTTGGAAAAATCTAAGGAGCTGGGAAAAAAGGTTTATGTTGTGCCTAAAGAAATTGATGACAGGGTGGCAACCCTTAAATTAAAATCTCTGGGTGTAGCTATGGATGTCCTGACACCGGAGCAGGAAGCCTATATTAATAACTGGAATCATAATACCTAGGTGGCGAATCTAATGGAAGCATTGGTAGTATCAGCTAAGCAAAGGATTGCTGAATTAGGCAGAAAAATGGTCAGCTCAGGCTTGGTGGCTGGTACCTGGGGCAATATCTCTGTATTTATCCGCCAGGAGGGGCTGGTTGTTGTCACCCCAAGCGGTATGGATTATGATAAAATTCAAGCAGAAGATATGGTGGTAGTGGATCTTGACGGTAAACTGATTGATGGCTCAAGGAAGGCTTCCAGCGAAACACCCCTGCACCTTGCCATATATCGGGCCAGACCAGATGTTACGGGAGTTGTCCATACCCATAGTGAGGTTGCCAGCTCCTTTGCGGTGGTACGCCAAAGGATTGAGCCAGTGGTAGAGGATGCCGCTATGCTTGTGGGTGGTGCTGTGGAGGTTGCAGAGTATGCCCTCCCAGGTACCGAGGATTTAGCCTTCAATGTGGTAGCGGCCCTTGGACAAAGAAATGCAGTTTTAATGGCCAATCACGGCCTAGTGGGCGTGGGAGCAACCCTGGAGGAGGCCTTTACCGTTTGCCAGGTAGTGGAAAAATGTGCCCGCATATATGCCTGGTCATGCCTGCTGGGTACTCCGGTCTTACTACCAGATGAAGATATTGCTAAATTAAGTAAAGTTTACAGGAGCTCATATGGTCAGAAAAAATAGCGATTACCCAATGTGGTATTTTTGTAGGAGGTTGTATGTTTGAATAAGCTACTTATTCGTGGGGCCACTGTCCTAACCATGGAAGGCCAGGATGCCATTATCAAAACAGGTGAAATATTGATGGAAGACGGGTGGATCACCCATGTGGGATTGCCTGGCTCGGCACCCGGCTATTTTGATATGGACGAGGTTATTGAGGCCGACGGAATGGTAGCCATGCCGGGATTTGTTAACTGTCACACCCACGCAGCTATGACGCTTTTAAGGGGCTATGCCGATGATTTGCCCCTGATGCAGTGGCTTAACGAAAAAATATGGCCCTTTGAAGACAAGCTAACGGGGGAGGACGTTTACTGGGGTTCCAAGCTTGCCTGTCTGGAGATGATTAAATCAGGAACAACCTGTTTTGGTGACATGTATGCCTTTATGGATGATGTAGCCAGGGCGGTGGAGGAGACCGGCATGAGGGCTGTGCTCTCAAGGGGTATGATTGGGGTAGCACCCACCGGCAGTAACGCCCTGCAAGAGGCAGAGGAGCTTGTTAAGAATTGGAATGGCAAGGCAGATGGAAGAATTACTGTAATGCTGGGTCCCCACGCACCATATACTTGTCCTCCCGATTATTTAGCTAAGGTAATGGATTTAGCTGCCAAGTTAAAGGTGGGAATTCATATCCATGTATCCGAAACCCGCACAGAATTCTATGATATCTTGAAGCAATATGGAAAGACTCCGGTGCAGCACCTAGATAGCTTAGGGTTGTTTAAATATCCGGTCTTAGCCGCCCACTGTGTTCACCTGGAGCAGGAAGACATAGAGATTTTAGCCCAAAAGGCCATGGGGATAGCATATAATCCCCAAAGCAATATGAAGCTGGCCAGTGGAATAGCACCTGTTGCCAAATTACTAGACCTGGGAGCTACGGTGGGATTGGGAACTGACAGTACAGCCAGCAATAATAATTTAGATATTTTAGAGGAATTAAGGGTAGGCTCTTTCCTACAAAAGGTAGACACCATGAATGCTGAGGTTATACCTGCCTACCGGGCCCTTCAGATGGCCACCATTGATGGGGCCTTAAGTATGGGACTAGGGGATCGGGTAGGACTAATAAAGGAGGGTATGAGGGCAGATATTATTTTAATTAACACCAAGGAGCCCCATATGTGCCCCCAGCATAATTTATTTGCTAATATTGCCTATTCTGCAAACTCAGCAGATGTTAATACTGTGATTATTGATGGTAAAGTGGTCATGCTGGATAAGGTTGTATTAACTATTAATGAAGAGGAAGTAATGGCTGAGGTCCAGGAAAGGGCCATGAGGCTGGCAGGAAAATAATTCAGTGTCTAACGAACAAGCCACCCGCGATTAATGCGAGTGGCTTGTTCTTACAAATGGGATAATTTATCCAGACAGAATCTGCCATTTAAGGAGTCCCGTAATTTTTCCTGCAATATTGGATCACAGGAACAAGGACCATCTTGACAGCGGGGCTTATTACAATTAATTACTTCTTTGTGCTCCTTGAGAGCTTGAATGAAACCCTTTACCAACTCATCAAGATTAACAATTTCTTTTTTTGATGAAGTGTGGTAGGTTGCGACGGTGTTGCAGTTGCAGCAACTAAGTACATAGTCCCCTTGAATCGTTAACTCCAGGCCATAATTCCCCACATCACCACAATGACAGCATTTTTCCCTTGATAATTCTTCATAGATGGATGTATTTACACTACCCTTTAGAAACCGTTTTTTTGTTTCAATACTAGACATTATGTCTCCCCCTAGCCTTAGTGAAGTAAATATATAAATAGCCATTGCTTTTTAACTATTATTTATTTTTATCATACTCCTATTTCGACAAAATAGGAAGGTACCTTGATGGTGCTATAGCTTGAGATTGCTCCTGTTTTCTCAATCAATCAATTGTACCAAGACTTGAAAGGAATTGCAAAATCGACAGATATCGACAGAATAAAGCTCCAAAATAAATACATAAAGCAGTTAATTTGTTAAAAAAAGTTTTTACCAGAAAATAAATAATATAATTAATTAGCAGTGGAATGATGTCTCGCGGACCTGTAGAATAATAGAGGTATACAAGGTGTTGTTGTGTTTTGTATAAACCATCTTTTTGGGTGGTAAATTATAGTAATGTTGGATTAATAGAATCGGGGGTTCATTATAATGGCAAAAGCCATCCTGCATCAGGGGAAGCAAAAAAGAATTGCCGGGGGTCATCCCTGGATTTATCGGACAGAAATCAAGGAGATAGTAGGAAGCTTTGAACCAGGGGATATTGTAGAAGTGTTTGATTATAGGGACAAATTTGTGGGAAAGGGTTATATCAACCCAGCCTCACAAATTACCATTCGCATTATGACCAGGAATCCCTTGGAAGAAGTTAATGAAGAGTTCTTTCGCCGCAGGATAACTGCAGCCTGGAATTACAGACAAAGGGTAGTAAAGGATACCAACTCCTGCCGGGTTATTTTTGGCGAGGCAGACTTTTTACCCGCATTAATTGTTGATAAATTTGGCGATTATTTATCGGTACAGACCCTTGCTTTGGGGATAGATGTACATAAGGAAACAATTATCAGACTGCTGTACGAAATTGTACAGCCCAGGGGGATATATGAAAGAAATGACGTTACCGTTAGAAAAATAGAAGGACTGCCCCTGATTACAGGCTTTATTGGAGAGCCCTTTGATCCAAAGGTCGTCATTCATGAGAATGGGCTAAAGTTTGTGGTAGACCTGGAGGGAGGGCAAAAGACGGGATATTTTCTGGATCAGCGGGAAAACCGTCTGGCACTGCAGGGGTTAGTAAAGGGTGGCAGGGTGCTGGATTGCTTCTGCCATACCGGCACTTTTTCAATGTATGCGGCCAAGTTTGGGGCCAGGGAAGTACTTGGCCTTGATATTGCTGCTTCAGCATTAGAAACTGCCAGGGCCAATGCCCAATTAAACGGCTATGGTGACATATGCTCCTTTAAGGAAACCAACTCCTTTGATGAGCTTAGGGCCATGGAGAAATCGGGAGAACAGTTTGAGCTGGTAGTGCTTGATCCACCTGCCTTTACAAAGTCCAAGGGGGCAGTTAAAGGGGCTATCAGGGGATATAAAGAAATAAACCTCCGGGGAATGAAGCTTATTCCTCCAGGAGGATTTCTAGTTACCTGTTCTTGTTCATATCACATGAAAGAGGAGCTTTTCCTTGAGACCGTATTGGATGCTGGACGGGATGCCGGAAGGGAATTAAGACTTGTGGAGCTAAGGCGTCAGGCCAAAGACCACCCCATGCTGCTGGCCTCCCCGGAAAGCCATTATTTGAAATGTATGATACTGCAGGTATTTTAATCACCTTGCCAGCTCTGCCCGGGTAATGGAGTGGGAGTCTAGGGCTTCAAAGCCAAAACATCGGTAAATATAGCCTAGGATAGGATCAGCCACCTGACGGGGGTTTTCCATGGCACGGGCTTCCAGGGGGTAAAAGCCGTAGGGCAGTATAATATCGTTATAGGTGCACTGGGGTTCAGGGGCTTTAATATAGAAGCTAAAGAATTTAGGATCATCCAATCCCTTGCCTGCTATATTTTCTAAGCTAATTTTTAGGACAAATAGGCCCAAATATCCGGTGAAACGGTATACTTCCCTGGTTAATTTGATGGTTCTTAGTAGAGCCACTTGTAGTGACCGATAGTCCAAGAATTCTAACTGGAAAGGCTCAGCTTTGCGTTCCAGGGTTTTTACTGAGGTAGGTACTGGGTAGCAATAGGTAATAACCCCCGAACGCAAAATTTCCAGCTGGTGGCTTCCCAGCTGAAAGGCGAAGCCCTCGGGATTAAATCTTGTATTTTTAGGTAGGGATTGTTTCCATATACTCTGGGCCATTTTCTTCAGCCTGGTAATTCTCGCAGGTATAAAGAAGGGATTAATTAAATCAAGGTTAAGGGGAACGGGGCAGCACATAACCTTGAAGACAACCTCATTGGGGTCTCTATGCTCAGTTTTTTGTAATTTTCGAAGCATAAAGCCCTTAACTTCACTCTTGTTCAGGAGGCTTTTCTCAAAAAGCCTTTCCAAGATATGCCGGTCTGTTTCTCCAACGGGATCTGAGCCCTCCATATTACGTCGGTAGATTCTGCCATCCTTAGTGATATGGGGGGGATAGGCACTTTCAGGAACCCGTATTACAAGTATTCCCTTTTCAGGGTCAGAGGACTTTACGATAAGCTTGGAAGAAAACAAAGGTACAGGACTAATATTGTCCCTGCAAATGTGCCTAAATCTATCCTTTGGGTCCCTCGCAATATTTATGCCTGTGAAGGAGGTAGGAACATTGCGGGGATTACGGGCATCTACTCCAATAATAATCCATCCTCCAAAGGTGTTGGCGAAGCTGGCAACAATTTTAGCCAGGTGGGTGGGAAAATCCTCCTTGTATTCTACATATAGACCCTCAGAGGTTTCTTCCTTGATCAAAATATTTAAATCATCCTCTTCCAGTTGTTCAATGGGTTTGCCAAAGGGATTAATCATAGCGCCTCCGGGTTTTTTCTCTTATTTTACCACATATCCTTTAATAATTTTCGGATGTATTAGGTAACCCATATAAATGCAGGACTGCCCCTAGAGCTAGGAGACAGTCCTTGTGTTGTTTAATCTGTAAGCTACTTTCTTATTTTTTGCAGCAGATTGGCTGTTCCAGAACCAACCATGCTCATGAAGCCGGAGTGATTGGCCAGCACTGACTCCAAAGCCTCCAATACCAAGTCAATTTGTTCCCTGGTCACTGTTAAAGGAGGCTCTAGTCTGATTACATTAGGATTGTTTAATGTATAGGCGGTAATTATCCGGTGCTTATTAAACAATTCTCCAGCCACCAGACTGCCCATAAACTCTTGGATTAGTTTATTGACAACATTCATGGTGAAGCGTAGAAAGTACTTTTTATCAGCCGGGGGTTGTTGAAACTCGATACCAATCATCAGCCCACGACCCCGTACATCTTTGAGAAGGGGGTATTTCTCCTTCAATTGACGTAGGCGGCCTATGAAGTAGCTGCCCTTTTCTCTGGCTTGAAGGTGGAGCTCGTCTCTGACAGTTACTTCTAAGGTCTTTAAGGCCGCGGCACAGGCTAAAGTATTGCCACCAAAGGTTGAGGTGTGCAGCAAAGCCTTATCCATGGTGCCATAGGCTTTTCTCCAGATATCATCAGTGGTAATGTAAGCTCCAATAGGCATTAGGCCTCCTCCCAGGGATTTGGCCAAACATAGTATATCCGGGCTAACTCCCTCCAGCTGACAGGCAAACAAATCACCTGTTCGGCCAAGTCCGGTTTGAACCTCATCAGCAATGAAAAGGGTTCCGTACTGACTGCACAGCTTTTTTGCCTTAGAAATATAAAGGGGTGGAGGCTCAATGATTCCTCCTTCACCCTGTAGTGGTTCAACTATGAAGGCTGCCCCATCACCCGGGGAAAGTTGGTCTTTCAATGAAGAAAGGTCACCAAAGGGAATGCCAATACATTCTTCCAGTAGGGGTTTAAAGGGTGCCTGGTATTTTTCTCTGCCCGTTACAGAGAGGGCACCGATGGTTTTTCCATGAAAGGAATTATGGCAATAGATAATCTTTTTGCGTCCAGTTGTTATTTTGGCCAGCTTTAAGGCACCTTCAACTGACTCCGCGCCACTGTTGCAGAAAAAAGCTTTATTGAGATTGCCAGGTGCCAGTTCAGCCAGATTTCTCGCCAGTGCAGCGGGTATATTATTTATTGCGGCTTGCAGGATGTTTGGTAAATGACTTACCTTTTGTACTGCCTCAAATATTTCAGGATGATTGTGCCCTAGATTTAGAGAACCATAACCACCTAAAAAATCTAGGAATTCATTACCCTGTTCGTCAAAGACTGAAGCACCCTGGGCTTTGACGAACAGAGTATCAAAATTAATCAGGCTCAGAAGTGTCACCAGACTGGTATTCAGGTGACGATTGGAAAGATCTACGGTGTCCTTTTTGCTTAAAGTTAAAGCTTGGTCTAGAGTAATCAGATTACTGCAGGAGCCGAAAGGACCGTCATGGTGGGCCATATTTACACCCCCAAAATATTCTAATTACAGAAATAATATGTGGACTGGCCGGTAATATGCGAAATAAATCTGTCAAAATCTTAACCTTGACATTAAGAAGGGATTTAAAGTAAAATAGTCCTATCTGTAAAGTGAAAGTCCTTTATACTACACCCGCTGGGTAGAAACGGAGGGGACTAAGCTTTGAAGGAAATTCATAAAATTAATCTATTATACGACTTTTACGGCAGCCTCCTTACCGAGAGGCAGCAGAAATTTATTGAACTATATTATAGCGACGATTTATCCCTGGGGGAAATTGCCGAGCAATTTGAGGTAACCAGACAAGCAGTTCATGATACTTTAAAGAGATCCGAGCAAACCTTGGAAAATTATGAGAAAAAGCTTGGTCTGGTAACGAAATTTAATAAAGAGTATAATTCCCTGGAGGAAATTATAACTGTAATTGATAACTACCCAAGGGAAAAAGCTCCTGAGGCCCTTAACAAGGTAAAAAAACTTGTCCGGGAGATGCTGGACTCCAGGTAGTAACTTTAATGACAATTGTTTAATACTAATAATTTGTGAAGGAGGCGTCTTGCATGTTTAAAGGACTGGGTGACCGGCTGGAAGATATCTTTAAATCCCTAAAGGGTAAAGGACGCCTGACTGAAGACGATGTAAACCAGGCCATGCGTGAAGTTAAGATGGCTTTACTAGAGGCAGACGTAAACTTCAAAGTGGTAAAGGATTTTGTTGCTCAGGTTAAGGCAAGGTCCATCGGTCAGGATGTTTTAGACAGTTTAAGCCCTGCACAGCAGGTTATTAAAATAGTTAAAGACGAACTCACCGAGCTGTTAGGTGGTACCCAAGCAAAAATCAACATATCCTCCAAACCACCTACCATCATTATGTTAGTTGGCCTACAGGGTGCAGGTAAGACAACCACTGCAGGCAAGCTGGCCAAGCTTCTAAGCAAGCAGGGACGCCGTCCGCTGCTGGTGGCAGGAGATATCTACCGCCCTGCGGCCATAAAACAGCTTCAGGTTCTGGGTGAGCAGCTTAAAATGCCGGTATTTACCATGGGCCAGGAAGACCCTGTTAAGATTGCTACCTCAGCTGTGGAGAATGCTAATCACACGGGCAGAGATTTAGTAATTATTGATACGGCCGGTCGTTTGCACATAAATGAAGAATTAATGGATGAGTTGGCCAACATTAAATCAAGTGTAAAGCCCCATGAAATTCTTCTGGTAGTTGACGCCATGACTGGCCAGGAAGCCGTCAATGTTGCTGATACCTTTAACCAAAAGCTAGGCCTTGATGGCATAATCATGACTAAATTGGATGGTGACGCCAGAGGTGGTGCGGCCCTCTCGGTTCGCAAGGTAACCGGCTGCCCCATCAAGTTTGCCGGTATGGGTGAGAAGCTGGATGCCCTAGAACCCTTTCACCCTGACAGAATGGCCGATAGAATTCTGGGCATGGGGGATGTACTGACTCTTATTGAAAAGGCCCAGGCAAATTTTGACGCTGAACAGGCTGCAAAATTAAATAAAAAGATTCGACAGGCGGATTTTAACCTAGAGGACTTTCTGGATCAAATGCAGCAAGTGAGAAAAATGGGACCCCTTGAGCAGGTTTTAGGGATGATTCCTGGCATGGGTAAGTTAACCAAGCAATTAAAGGATCAGCAAATTGATGAAAAGGAACTGGGTCAGGTAGAGGCTATAATCTATTCAATGACAGCCTGGGAGAGACAGCATCCGGAACGTATTGACGGCAGCAGAAAGAAACGCATTGCCAGAGGCAGCGGCACAAGGGTACAGGATGTTAACCAGCTTTTAAAGCAATTTGAACAAACTAAGAAAATGATGAAACAGCTTACAAATATGACCAAAGGTGGAAAAAAACCTAAATTTCCCTTTTTACAATAATAAGCGCAAACTAATTTAAGGAGGTGAAATGCTAACATGGCAGTAAAAATTCGTCTTAGACGTATGGGTGCTAAGAAAAACCCTTTTTACCGTATAGTTGTGGCTGATTCCCGTTCTCCGAGGGATGGCCGTTTTATTGAAGAAATTGGCTACTACAATCCAATTAAAAAACCTGTAGAAGTTAAAATTGACGAGGCCAAAGCTCAAGACTGGTTAAGTAAAGGCGCACAACTTTCCGATACAGCTAAGTCCTTGTTTATAAAGGCCGGTATTATCCCCGGTCGGGCCAAAACTAATGAGGCCTAATGGTAGCAGGGGAGGTCCAATGCTGTGAAAGAATTAGTTGAAATTCTAGCCAAGGCTTTAGTAGACCAGCCGGATAAAGTTGAAGTAACCATGGTAGAAAAGGAAAGATCTGTGGTTATCGAACTTAGGGTAGCCCCTGATGATATGGGTAAGGTTATTGGCAAGCAAGGGCGTATTGCCAGGGCTATTCGTTCGGTGGTAAAGGCTGCGGCCACAAAGCAACGCAAGAAAGTAGTAGTAGAAATTATTTAATCCATTATAGGATATGTCAAAGGAGGCCAAGGCCTCCTTTGCATTGTTTCTATCCTATGGCACAACCTAGAATAGGGGGTTGGTGGTTTGTTAACCATAACTAGGCCAGTACTAGTAAAGGTTCGGGTAACGGATTCCTACAAAAGGGCATTGGTTCAGGAACTGCAACAATCAGCAGGCAAGCTTGAATTGGAAATACAACAGTTAGATTTTCAGGCCAAAAAGCTGTTGGAGATTGCCAAGAAAAACCCTGCTGGTGCAGAAGTAGCTAGAGTTCAACTGGAGCAGGAGAAACACAGGCGTTTGGATTCTAGAACAAAGCTTCTGGATAGAATAAAGGATGTAGGCAGGCTGTCCAACGGAAGCGAAGTGCTTCAAGGACAGGTGGAAAGCATAGTTGATGTGAAGGTTGGAGACAATTGGCATAGCTTAATGACCGCTGAGATTGTAATTGAAGATGGTAAGGTAGTAGAGATTCGCTCGCTGAAACCGGAGGTATGATAGTGTCCGAATTATATGTAACAGTAGGGGAAATTGTTAATACCCAGGGAATTAAAGGTGAGGTCAGGATTTTACCAACCACAGATTTCCCGGAAAGATTTAAAAGGGGTAAAAAATATTTGGTTCTCCTAAGGGGTAGTCATAGGGAGTATACCATTGAAAAAAGTTGGGAACATAAACAGTTTATTGTGATAAAATTTGCTGAAATAGAAAATATGAATGAAGCTGAAAAACTTAAGGGAGGACTTTTGCAGGTACCCCCCTCTGAGTTAACCCCTCTTCCTAAGGGAAGCCACTACATATTTCAATTGGTAGGGCTTAGGGTATTGGACTTACAGGGCCAAGAATTGGGTGAACTAGCCCAGGTAATAAAAACCGGAGCCAATGATGTATATGTGGTGAAAAGGAATGCAGGAAAAGATGTATTGATTCCTGCCCTCAAGTCCGTTGTCAAAGAGATTAATATTCCGGAAGGTAAAATGCTGGTGGATTTACCCGAGGGACTTATATAGGATACCTAATTGCAATTAAATAAGGTGAAGAAATGAAAATAGATATACTAACATTATTTCCACAAATGTTTGAGAGTCCCTTTGATGCTAGTATTATAAAGCGGGCCATTGATAAAAAACTGCTGGAGATAAATACTATAAATATAAGGGACTTTTCACAAAATAAACATCATACAGTGGATGATACCCCTTTTGGGGGTGGTGCGGGCATGGTCATGGGGCCAGAGCCTGTTTTTGAATGCATGGATTATCTCCGGGAACAAAGGGGGGGGGAACTGGGACGGGTTATTATGATGTGTCCCCAGGGAGAACCCTTTAGCCAGGGATATGCCAAGGAGTTAGGTAAAGAGCAACACCTGGTATTTCTCTGTGGTCACTATGAGGGATTTGACGAAAGGGTTAGGGAAACCCTTGTAACAGATGAAATTTCCATTGGTGACTATGTTCTTACAGGGGGGGAACTGCCAGCCATGGTGGTGGTAGATGCAGTTGCCAGGATGGTGCCGGGTGTCCTTGGGGAGGCAGCCAGTGCAGAGGAAGACTCCTTCTATAATGGCTTATTGGAACATCCTCATTACACTAAGCCAAGAGAGTACCGGGGCCAGGTGGTTCCAGACATACTTCTCTCCGGTCACCATGGGAATATACGTAAATGGCGCCGTAGGCAATCACTTCTGAGAACCATTGAACGCAGGCCTGAGCTGCTGACCCAAGTTGAGCTAACCAAGGAGGACAAGGCTGCTTTACAAGAACTGCTGTCCTATTTGCAAGCCCTTGACTTGAAAAAATGAGTCCAAGACCAGTCTCCTGACTCAAAAGACAAGTTGTGGGTTGAAAAATCTTGCCCAGCTTGAGAGATTATGATATAATTTGTAATGTTGGAATTACGGGCGGTCCGCTTCCTTAGGATAAGGTATGAACGTCTAGGCGAGGAAGGGGGTTAATGTTGATGAACCTCGTTCAATCTTTAGAGCAAGAGCAAATTAAAAAAGATATTCCTGCGTTCAGACCTGGTGACACTGTAAAAGTGCATTACAAGGTTATTGAAGGAACTCGCGAGCGTATACAGGTTTTTGAAGGTGTTGTAATCCGCCGTCGTGGTGGTGGCCTAAGTGAGACCTTTACTGTGCGTCGTGTAACATATGGGGTAGGTGTGGAGAGAACTATTCCCCTACACTCCCCTAAGGTTGATCGTATCGAAGTAGTTCGCCGCGGTAAGGTGCGGAGGGCTAGACTTTACTATCTACGTGCTTTACGTGGCAAGAAAGCCCGTATCAAAGAGCTTAACACTCGCTAAACTGGAGGGACTGGCTACCAGTCCCTTTTTTTGGCTTTACAGGGGAGGGGAAAAATATGGAGCAATTGGATCCTCAGCAAGAGAAGATAGAAAACACCACAACTAAAAAATCTGTTATTAGAGAAATGCTGGAATCAGTTGTTATAGCGGTTTTGCTTGCTGCGGTTATCAGGCTGTTTATTTTGGAACCCTTTTTCATTCCCTCTGGATCCATGGAGCCAAATCTCATGGTTGGTGACAGAATTATAGTAAGTAAAGTTACTTACCTAGTTACAGATCCTAGCCCTGGTGATATCGTGGTTTTCAAATTTCCACTGGACCCAAGCAGAAACTTTGTTAAGAGATTGATTGCCCAGGGTGGAGATACGGTAGAAATAAAGGACAGTGTTCTTTATGTGAATGATCAGCCGGTCTCTGAGGATTACCTGCCAAAGGGACTTACTTTCCAGGACTTCGGCCCTCAAGCAGTACCCCAAGATCATTATTTTATGCTGGGAGATAACAGAAATAACAGCGATGACAGCCGGGTATGGGGATTTCTAGATGAGGAATTGATTGTTGGTAAAGCTGAAGTTATATACTGGCCCCTTGATAGGATCGGTCTGGCAAAATAATATTTCACCGAAGCTTTCGTAGAGGCCATTTCTGGGCAAACTCTTACGGAAGCTTTTTTATTGTATTATTATAGATGTGTTGAACAATTTGATAGATATTTTGGAGGGTATCAGGTGGATATTCAAATTCAATGGTTTCCAGGGCATATGGCCAAGGCAAAACGACAGGTTCAAGAGGCGCTTAAACTTGTAGATGTGGCAATTGAGTTACTGGATGCTAGAATTCCGATTAGCAGTGGCAACCCCATGATTGATAAAATATTAGGAAATAAACCCAGGTTAATAGTATTAAATAAAAGTGATCTGGCAGATACCACAACCACAAAGCTATGGCAGAAGCAACTCAATAAAAGTAATGTGAAGGCGGTGGCGGTGGACACCCTTAAGGGAGAAGGACTTAAGGAAATTCCAAAGGCAGCAGCAGAATTAACAGCCGAGCTTATGGCCAAGCTGGCTGCTAAAGGACGTCGACCTAGAGCCATACGCTGTATGGTCCTGGGGATTCCAAACGTCGGAAAATCCTCCTTTATCAATCGCCTGGTTGGTAGGAAGGCCACAAAGACCGGTGATTTACCTGGTGTAACCAAGGGTCAGCAATGGATTAAAATTGGTGGCAGCTTAGAATTATTGGATACTCCGGGCATACTGTGGCCCAAGTTTGAAGACCCTGAAGTTGGTTTTAGATTGGCTGTAACCGGGGCCATAAAAGAACAAGTCTTTGATATCTATGAGGTTTCCTCAAAGTTACTCAAATGGTTGGTGGAAAATAATCCAGATATTATTAAAAATAGATATAAACTAGATACGATAGATTTTGAAATCCCTTTGATGATTAAAGAGATCGGAGCTAAAAGGGGAATGTTGGTTTCAGGTGGAGTGGTAGATGAACTAAAGGTAGCTCATCTGATACTTAAAGAGTTTAGAGAAGGAACCCTTGGCAGGTACACCCTTGACCTTCCTAAGGAGTTATCCAATATATTAAACAGCTGCACATAAAAATATGTGTAACAAGATTTTTTGTGGAAGGTAGATATAATGATTTCGTTGGAACTAGAACAAAAAGTATGGGACAGAGGAATAAAATTAATTGCCTTTTGTGATGAGGTAGGCAGGGGTCCACTATTAGGTAGTGTTTTAGCTGCGGCTGTAATAATGCCACCTAATCTAGTAATTGAAGGAGTCAATGATTCGAAAAAGCTGACCATGGCAAAAAGGGAATCATTATATCAAAAAATATTAGATTATTCCCTGGCTGTAGGAATTGGAGAAGTAAACAACCAGGAAATAGACAGGATTAATATAAAGCAGGCTAGCCGTCTGGCAATGAAGGAAGCAGTATTAAATTTGAGGACAAAGGATGGTATCCCTGTTCTGCCGGAGTATCTAATGATTGATGCTGAAGCCATAGATATGAATATTCCCCAGGAAGGTATAATTCATGGAGATGCTATCTCCCATGGTATTGCTGCGGCCTCGATTATTGCCAAGGTAGTTAGGGATCGCCAGTGTTTAGAGTGGGATAAGATGTATCCGGACTATGGTATTGCCAGTCATAAAGGTTATTGCACCAGGGGGCATGTTCAAGCGCTGCTGGCAAAAGGCCCAACTCCTTTACATAGGATGACATTTCTTAAAAAAATATATGAGAGGGCAACTGCTGAGCAACAGGTTTTGTTTAAAACAACTATTTGAAAAAACTATTAAAACCAGTCCATTTGTATATCAAATGGACTGGTTTTAATTTGTACTTTATTAAAAAAAGATAAGGGGACTATTTAAGAGCCTCAAAATAATTTGAAATAATATAAACCAACCATTTATAATAACGCTCAAAAAATTATCTTAATTAACAAAAGAAACTAAAATAAGCACTAGCTCTTGATAACATAGCCTTCGTTAAAAATTTTAAAATTCTAAATTTACAAAATATTGCCTCAAGTAAAGCTCTGGGGTAAAATATGCGGCAATGAATGAACTGCAGTATTTGTTAAAGGCTGTTAATATTTATCTTCTCTGGAGATATTATCTCTTAGAGATCTTTAATTAGCATGATCGAATAAATTGGGGCTCAGGTATTTGTAAAAAATCCCTGGCAAATTAAAGGATAGTGACAAATATCACACACCAGCTATGATCTAAAGCACAAATTTTGGCTAATAAAAGTAATAACATAAAAAACAATAAAATAAATAGTGAACATACTTAATTTACTAAATACCACATTACCTGAATTTTATGCATTTTCAGTTATTTTTAAAATAGAACAGTATGTTCTTTAAATGAACAAAGATAATGAATGAATAAGAAAAATGTATTAAAATAAAACATTTTAAATTGCTGAGATTGTGACAAAAAGACCAGTTTAAACTTATTAAATGGGCCGAGATATTAGTTTATCTAGATGGCAAAGTAATTGCAACGTAACTTTGAAGTTATAAATTTGTAATTACATAGGAATATAATCAAAGGCAAAACAATAATTTTCCGTTCTTGGTAGATTAGGTATATTTTACTCATTTTGATAAATTCTAATTTAGAAAATGGAGGGGAGATGTTTGGATGTCTGAATGGATTGGGGTAGCTCTATTTATTGTGGTGGGCTTTGCCTTTGGCGCGGGGGGTATCTTGGCCAGCTTCTTGATTCACCCAAGAAGTCAAAACAGGTACAAGTTGGAAACCTATGAGTGCGGTTTACCAACCGAAGGACCTACCTGGGTTCAGTTTAAAACTCAATATTTTACCTATGCCCTATTGTTCGTAATATTTGATGTTGAAGTAATTTATCTATATCCATGGGCTGTGAGTTTTGAAGAGCTTGGTTTGGCCGGCCTTATTAAAATGTTTATATTTATCTTTATCCTAGTCCTGGGCCTCTGGTATGCCTGGAAGGAAGGTGCTTTAGAATGGAGATAATTGAGGGCAATAATCCTGACAAGCTGGCAAACAATGATGAAATGCAAAAGGAGACTATCAAAAGATTAAAGAAATTAGGTGCGGAGCCTGCGGTGATAGGTGAAGTAACCAGAACAATTTCTGTTGGTCCCCTAGAGAAGATGCTAAACCTGGCCCGGGCCAATTCCTTATGGCCCATGGGATTTGGTTTAGCTTGTTGTGCTATTGAAGGACTTATGGCCGCTAATATGGCCAGATTTGATCTTTCCCGCTTTGGCTATGAAGTTATGAGGGCATCTCCCAGGCAGGCTGACGTTATGCTTGTTTGTGGAACTGTGACTAAAAAGGCTGCTCCCTTTGTGGTACGTCTGTATGAGCAGATGGCTGAACCAAAATATGTAATTGCAATGGGCAGTTGCGCCATATCTGGCGGTCCCTTTGTTGATTCATACAATGTGGTGCCGGGGGTAGATAAGTTAATTCCGGTGGATGTTTACCTGCCAGGTTGCCCACCGAGGCCTGATGCGGTAATACATGCTTTTATGAAGCTTAAGGAGAAGATAATTAATCCTGAGGTGGTGAAGGGTCAATGACCGGAAAACCCATTAATGAAATTGTAGAAGAGCTTAAATTAAACTATCCATTGGTGGAGCTGTCTGAGGCTGGGCAGATTATTTTGCCTGAAAATAATCTAAGGGAATTAATGGGTCAATTAAAGGATAAATACGGATTAAACTTTCTTACCAACCTAACGGCAACTGACTATCTTGAGTACTTTGAGGTGATCTATAACCTAAGCATAATTGGGCAGTCAGATATGGTTCATGTAAAAGTAAAGGTTGATAGAAACAATCCGGTTGTCCCATCTATGGTTCCCATCTGGGGCGGAGCAATTTGGCAGGAGCGTGAAGTATATGACCTGCTTGGCATTACCTTTACCGACCATCCGGATTTAAGGAGAATTCTCTTGGCCGATGATTGGGAGGGGCATCCCCTACGGAGGGACTACCAGTGGGAAGGTGGCAGGGACTAAATCCTTGCAAAAAGAGAGGTGATGGAAATGTCCATAAAAACCCAGGAGTTCCTATTAAACTTAGGACCTCAGCACCCTAGCACACACGGGGTTTTTAGAATTGTTTTATCACTGGATGGTGAAACGGTTGTTAAAGCTGTTCCTGTACCAGGTTATTTGCACAGAGGTATTGAGAAACTGGCCGAGTCAAGAACATATACCCAGGTAATCCCCTATACCGACAGGCTGGATTATTTGGCAGGCATGCTGATGAACTGGGGATATGTCTGTGCTGTGGAAAAATTAATGGAAATTGAAGTGCCCGAAAGGGCTGAATATATCAGGGTTATTGTTGGGGAATTATCCAGAATTGCCAGCCACCTGGTTGCTACCGGTGCTTACGCTGCAGATGTTGGAGGACTTACGGGCTTTATCTATACCTTTAGGGACCGGGAAGAAATCATGGATTTATTTGAAATGGTCTCCGGGGCACGGCTCACACCCAGCTATATGAGGATAGGAGGAGTGGCGGGAGATTTGCCCGAGGGCTTTGTGGAGAGGTGCAGTAAATTTATTGATTACCTGCCTGCTGCCATTGAGGAATACAATGGACTTATCACAGGAAACGAAATCTTCCAGCACAGGACCAAGGGTGTTGCCATACTTTCTGCTGAAAAGGCTATTGATATGAGCCTTTCCGGACCAGTCCTAAGGGCATCCGGTGTAAATTATGACCTGCGCAAGGCTAGGCCCTATAGTGTCTATGATAGGTTTGACTTCGAAGTTCCCCTGGGTACCAAAGGAGATTGCTTCGACCGATACTATGTACGGATTCTAGAAATGGAGCAATCTGCTAAGATTATCCGGCAAGCTTTGGATAATCTACCTGAAGGCCCCATTAAGGGTAAGGTTTCTAAGGTAATCAAACCACCTGCCGGTGAGGTTTATGCCGAAATTGAAAGTTCCAAGGGTATTATGGGTACTTATGTGGTGAGTGACGGCAGTACAAAGCCCTACCGGGTTCATTTCCGCAGACCTTCATTCATTAATCTGGGCTACCTGGATGAAATGGTCAGGGGCTGGAAAATTGCTGATGTGGTGGCAATTCTCGGCAGCATTGATATTGTACTTGGAGAAGTTGATTGTTAATCCAATTTGGGGAGTGAGGCAAGGTGGAGAATCTCTTTGTAAATATTGCAGGAGGCATAAGAAGTCTGCTGGAATCCGCTGGCCTGACCGTTATAGCTACTGATTTCCTAATGATGTTTTTGAAATTGGGAGCTGTTATAGTATACATCCTGGTAAGTGCCCTATGGTTGGTTTATATGGAACGAAAGGTAAGTGCATACATGCAGTGCCGTATCGGTCCCAACCGGGTCGGACCCCTGGGTTTACTACAAACTACGGCAGACATCGGTAAATTGATTAGTAAAGAATTCATTATTCCCAAAAATGCCGATAAGAAATTATTCATACTGGCACCAGTTTTAATATTTATGCCACCATTGGCAGTCTTTGCCGTGGCACCCTTTGGTCAGGGCATGGTGGCAATTGATATGAACATAGGGGTTTATTATTTTCTGGCTCTGGCTTCCTTATCTACGGTGATAATCTGGATGGCGGGCTGGTCATCAAATAATAAATATTCCCTGCTGGGTGGTATGAGGGTGGTTGCCCAGATGGTCAGCTATGAAATGCCGTTAATATTGTCCATTGTGGGTGTAATTATTTTAACAGGAACCCTCAATATGAGTGAGATTATTAATTCCCAGGAAAATGTATGGTTTATTTTCCTGCAGCCCCTGGCGTTTTTAATTTATATGATAGCTGCCGTGGCAGAAACCAACAGGACTCCCTTTGACTTGGTTGAAGGTGAATCAGAAATTATTGCCGGTCCATTTACTGAGTATAGCGGTATGGGATTTGCGATGTTCTTCCTGGCAGAGTACGCCAATGTGGTACTGGTTTCAGTAATGGCTACAACACTATTTCTAGGGGGTTGGCTGGCTCCCTTTGGTCTAACCTTTATACCATCCTGGATTTGGTTCTTAGCTAAGGTATATCTGATGATCTTTATCTTCATGTGGTTCCGCTGGACTTACCCACGTATTAGGGTGGATCAATTGATGGAGTTTGGCTGGAAGGTTCTGGTTCCCTTATCCATCATCAATATTTTTGTGACTGGAGTAGGCAAATTCCTGTATCAGTCGATGGGGTGGTGATATGAATGTTTGGTGAAGGTTTACTAAAAGGTTTAAGAATAACCCTTGGCTGGTTTTTTAAACCCAAGGTTACGGTACAGTACCCGGAGCAGCGGTGTCCCATTCCTGACCGATTTTATGGCCGGCCTGAATTTGATTATGATAAGTGCATTGCCTGTAACCAATGTGTCCTGGCTTGCCCCAATAAGGTAATCAAGCTGGGCACCGAGACGGTTGATAAGAAAAAGGTTGTAACAGAATATAACTTTGACCAGCAATACTGTCTATTTTGCGGGCTTTGTGAAGAGTCCTGTCCTAAGGATGCAATCAAGTTTTCTAAGGACTTTGAGCTGACCCAATATAATAGACCGGATATTGAGATTAAATTTGTCAAGCCCGAGCAAGTGGAGAAGAAAAAGATAGAAATAAAGAAAGCAGCTGAGGAGAAGGCGGCTGAAGCAGCAAGGAAACAGGCGGAAGAGGCCAAAAAAGAGGGCGAGGAGGGATCCTAGAATGGAAAATTTGTACAGTCTAATGGCGTTCATTTTACTTAGTGCAATAGTACTGGGATCAGCTCTGTTGGTGGTAACCCTAAATAACCTGGTTCACAGTGTCCTATGGCTAATAGTAACCTTCATAGGTATTGCCGGAGTGTTTTTGCTGTTAAATGCTGACTTTGTGGCTGCGGTTCAAGTGCTGGTCTATGCCGGGGCAGTATGTATCATGGTGGCCTTTGGTGTGATGCTGATTCAAAGGACTAACATGGAAGAGTCTAATCCTGTAAACGGCAGGTTTAAGATTGCTGCTCCCATTGTGGGTGCGTTGTTTATCCTGATTGGAGTATTTGCAGCCAAGGCTAAGTGGCTAATGGCAGGGACGGAGGTTCCAAGTAATACAGTCCAGGCCCTTGCTCCAATTTTGTTAACGGATTTTGTAATTCCCTTTGAAGTGGCGGCGGTTCTTCTTACGGTGGCCCTAACTGGTGCCTTGGTCTTGGTGAAGGAGGTGAGGGCGAATGGGGACAGGTCTTAACCCATCTTATTTCATTGGTCTAAGCGGGGCCCTTTTTGCCATTGGGCTATATGGTGCCCTCTCTAAAAGGAATGCCATTGCGGTGCTAATTTCAATAGAGTTGATGCTTAGTGCTGTAAATATTAATTTAGTGGCCTTTAATAAGTACTTAACCCCCGATGCTTTCATCGGGCAGATATTTGCCATTTTTGTAATTACAGTTGCAGCTGCCGAGGTTGGCTTAGGTCTGGCAATTGTCATAGCCCTTTACCGAAGAAGAGAAACAACAACCCTGGATGAAATTGATTGGTTGAAATGGTAGGACTAAGGGTGGAAGGTAGGTGTTGAATTAATGGTTGAGTTTGCATTGGGTCATGCCTGGTTGGTACCACTCCTGCCAGCCTTGTCCTTTATAATTATTGTCTTTTTAACTAGACCCTGGGCAAAATTGAGTTCAGTGGTATCCATAGCGGCAATATTTAGCTCCTTTTTGCTGGCATCATCCATAGCTTATGGGGTGTTTACCAATCCAGAGTATATTGAGAAGCCTTTGGTTTACTCCCTGAGATGGTTTGGCATGGAAGGATTTAATGTAAATGTTGGTGTAATGATTGATCCTACTTCAACCATGATGCTATTCATGGTAACTATGGTGGCAACTTTGATCCAGATTTACTCCACCGGCTATATGGATGGGGACCCACAATACTCCACATTTTTTGCATACTTATCCCTATTTGCCGCTGCTATGCTTGGATTAGTGATATCCAGTAATCTATTGCAAATGTTTATAATGTGGGAGTTAGTGGGATTGTGCTCCTTCCTGCTGATTGGTTTTTATACCTTTAAAATATCAGCTAGAGAAGCAGCAAAAAAGGCCTTTATGACCACCAGGGTCGGTGACTTTGGGTTATTACTGGGTCTGCTGTTCCTACAAATAAAATTTGGCACTTTAGATTTAGTAGAATTGGCCGTTAGAGTACCTATGTTTGAACAATTTGGTGTTTCACTGGCACTATTAACAATTATTGGTCTGCTGGTATTTATTGGACCAATAGGCAAGTCAGGCCAATTTCCTTTGCATGTCTGGCTGCCAGATGCCATGGAAGGTCCTACACCTGTATCAGCTTTAATCCACGCTGCTACCATGGTTGTGGCAGGTGTTTATCTTGTGGGACGGACCTTGTTCCTCTTTACTGAGGTTCCGGGAGCCATGGAGGTAGTTGCCTTTATTGGTGCATTTACTGCCCTTTTTGCAGCTACCATTGCCATAACCCAAAGGGAGATTAAACGTATACTTGCCTATTCCACAGTATCCCAGCTGGGCTACATGATGCTTGCCTTAGGGGTGGGAAGCCTGGCGGCCAGTATGTTCCACCTTTGGACCCACGCCTTCTTTAAGGCTCTGATGTTCCTTGCTGCAGGCTCGGTAATCCATGCCCTGCATCATAAATCCGATGTTTGGGAGATGGGCGGCTTAATTAAAAAGATGCCCATTACCGGATGGACCTTTGTAATTGGTGGCTTGGCCATTGCCGGTATACCACCCTTTGCGGGATTTTGGTCCAAGGATGAAATCCTATTGGTTACCTGGCAGTATGCTACCCACGGACATAGTCTTGGTTATGTGCTGTTCCTAATGGCTACCATTACAGCCTTTTTAACCGCCTTTTATATGTGGCGTTTGATATTCTTGGCCTTCTTCGGTAAGGAAAAGGAAGAAAATCATCCCCACGAAAACCCCTGGAATATGACAATGCCCCTGGTTGTACTGGCAGTATTGGCAACTGTGGGTGGATTGCTAGGCACTCCCTGGGCCAATATATGGGGCGAATGGATTCATTTCGGACCTGCCCATCATGGTGATCCAGTTTATTGGCTGATGGTTCTTTCGGTGGTACTTGCCCTGGCTGGCATAAGCCTGGCCTATCATCTTTACTATAAGGATGAGGAAAAGCAAAGGGCCAAGGAACTGTCCGAAAGGTACAGAGTTCTATATAACCTTTCTTATAATAAATATTACATTGATGAGGCCTATCAATGGTTTACCCGGACAGTGGTGGATGCAAGTGCCAGGGTAACCTATTGGTTTGATATCAACGTAGTGGATCGAATTGTTGATGGTACTGCTGCCTTTGCTAGAATCTCCGGAGAAGGAATGAGGTATTTTCAGACTGGTAGGCTTCAGACCTACGCCCTGGTTTTCTTCCTGGCAATTCTAGTGATTACTGTAGTTTTAGCCTTTGGCTCACCTAGTACAGCGGGCATACTGGGAGGTGTTAAATAATGAACTTTCCCATCTTAACAGTTACACTGCTGGCACCCATCCTAGCAGCCCTGATTATCGTCTTTATTCCTAAAGAGGAAGAGAAGCTTTGCAAATGGATAGCTGCCATTGGGACCGGTATCGCCCTGGCCCTAAGCTTTTATGTTTATTTTGGGTACGATCAGTCGGTGGGTGGACTACAGTGGGTGGACTTCGGTGGTCCTGTTCCCTGGATTCCGGATCTGGGTGTGACCTATTACATGGCGGTGGACGGCTTGAGCCTACCTATGCTGCTGCTAACAAACCTAATAGGCTTTACGGCTGTATTTGCCTCCTGGAACGTTAGCCATAGGGGCAAAGAACTAATGATTCTCCTGCTCCTGCTTATAGCTGGAGTTATGGGAACTTTTATTGCCCAGGATTTGTTTATCTTCTTGTTATTCTACGAAGTAGTTGTAATACCCATCTATATTATGGTTATTATCTGGGGTAGCTCCAAGCGGGTTACTAAAGAATATGCCGGTATGAAACTTACTATCTATCTGTTAATCGGGTCAGCTTTCCTGCTGGTGGGGGTTATTGCCCTCTTTGTAAGGTCGGTGGCCATTACAGGGGTCCCGGATATGAGCTTTGAGGGGTTGGCCCAGGTGGCCTTTCCCGAAGAGTTTCAAATATATATGTTTGGCTTGATGCTAATCGGTTTTGGCTCTTTGCTTTCCATGTGGCCCCTGCACTCCTGGTCACCGGACGGCTACGCCGGGGCTCCAACGGCTGTCTCCATGATTCACGCCGGTGTGCTGAAAAAAATTGGCGGTTACGGTTTGATTAGACTGGCAATCTTTGTCTTACCCCTTGGTGCTAAGTTCTGGGCTCCATATATTGCAGTACTTGGGGTGGCGGGTGTAGCCTATGCGGCTATGGGTGCCTTGGCCCAAAAGGATCTCAAATATGTTGTGGGATACTCATCGGTATCACATATGGGCTATGTTTTATTAGGTGTTGCATCCCTGGGTGTCATCGGTGTTAATGGAGCTGTGGCTAATATGTTCGCCCACGGGGTTATGGCGGCCCTATTCTTCTCCATGATAGGTTTCATCTATGAGAGGACCCATACCCGATGGATACCTGATATGGGAGGGCTATCACATCAGGCACCAAAATTATCTGTAGGTTTTATGATGGCAGGCATGGCTTCACTGGGTCTACCTGGTTTAATTAGCTTCGTGCCAGAATTTACCATTTTCCTTGATTCCTTTAGGGTCTTTGGCTGGCTAGCAGTAATAGCCATTGCCGGTATCATAGTCACGGCACTTTATGTACTCAGGGCTGGTGCCAATACCCTATTTGGTCCGGCTAAACCAGAATTCAGCCACATTAAAGACCTTCGTGGGCCGGAACTTGTACCTCTGGTGGTTTTAGGCGGAGTACTGGTAATAGGCGGGGTACTTCCCTCGTTACTATTCGATATGGTAGACAGTGGAATTGCTCCAATCTTGGCGCATATCAATGAAGCCCTGCAGATAGGGGGGAGATAAATGAACTTTGATTTTTCTTTAATCACCACGGAACTTGCCACAGTAATACTTGGTCTAACAACCTTCGTCCTGGGTTTGGTGCTTCCGTCAAATTCCCGTAAAGGGTTAGGAAATTTCGCTCTCCTTGGACTTATTATAGTATTGGGTATTGCCATTGCCTCCTGGTCCAATCAGGGCGAGATGCTTGGTGGCATGTATCTGGTGGATCAGTACTCTATCTTTTTCAAAATACTGTTTCTGGTGGCGGCAATCCTAGTAATATTTGGCTCATTGCGCTATGTGAATGACCAGGTGGGCAACCATTTTGAATACTATTCTACGGTGATATTTGCTACCCTGGGCATGATTGTGATGGCTTCTGCCGGAGACTTTATCACCCTATATCTGGGCTTGGAATTGATGACTATTTCCTTTGTTGTGCTGGTGGCCTTTAGAACCTTTGATGGCAAGTCACTGGAAGCTGGCATGAAGTATATACTGCTGGCCGGGATGTCTTCGGCGGTCATACTTTACGGGCTTAGCTTGGTCTATGGTGCAACCGGAACGATCATTATCTCTGAGGTTGCCCAGAGAGTATCGGAAGGGAGTCCTTTGCTGACGGTGGGCTTAGTAATGCTGGTGGCCGGCCTTGGATTCAAGGTGTCAGCTGTGCCGTTCCATATGTGGTCGCCGGATGTTTATGAAGGGGCACCCACCCCTGTAACCTCATTCCTGGCGGTGGGGTCTAAGGCAGCATCCTTTGCTGTGCTGGTAAGGCTATTTGTAGGTGGATTGCCGGGAATACATGAGCAGTGGGCCATGTTGATTGCCGTCCTGGCTGCTGTAAGTATGGTCGTTGGCAATCTGGTGGCAATTCCACAAACAAACATCAAAAGGCTCCTGGCCTATTCCAGTATCGCCCAGGCCGGTTACATCCTGGTGGGTTTGGTAACGGCAACTGAGGCGGGTATCAAGGGTGTCATGTTCTATGCTTTCCTGTATGTGTTTGCAACTGTAGGGGCCTTTACAGTTGTGGCTGCCGTTTACAATAAGATTCAAAGTGATGAGATAGCTGATTACGCCGGATTAGTCCAGAGGGCGCCTTTAGCGGCTACCGTGATGCTGGTCTGTTTACTTTCAATGGCAGGTATACCACCATTGGCAGGTTTTGTTGGTAAGTTTTATCTCTTTAAAACCGTAGTTGAAGGCTATATGTGGCTGGTATATCTAGGGTTAATTATGAGTATGGTGTCTGTATATTACTATCTAAGGGTAGTCCTGGTCATGTTTAGGGATGAACCAGCGGATCATACTCCCTTGGAAATGGGCAGCTCAGTTAATATTACCCTGTTAATAGCCCTGGTTGCCACCTTGTTCTTAGGAATATATCCTGGCCCTTTGGCAGAGGTTGCCAATATTGCGGCCCAATCCTTTTTTCCATAATATTTTCTGAAATATAAAGCTCCCGCCAATTACGGCGGGAGCTTTATATTTTTACTTGTCGGCTCCGTAATAGGAAGGGCCGCTACTGAAAACTAGAAGGATAAGGATTAGAAAAATAACAAATGTAGATTGATTACCACCAAATCCGCCTCCGAATCCGTAACCCATAATTCGAGTCCCCCTTTAATTGTGTATTTTATATATATCAACACAATATGGGTAAAAGCTAATAATTGTTACAAGCAACATGAAAAACAAGCAGGAATCAGAGCTGTTATCAAGAATGGCTAGGAAAGGAATTCATGAAGAGGGTTGTAGATTATGTTAGGGCGAAGGAAGAAAATAGGGAGTATAGCTGAGGAAGAGGCAGTAAGGTATCTTCAGGAATTGGGCTGGAAATTAGTACAGAGGAATTATCGCTGCAGAATAGGGGAAATAGATATCATAGCCAGAGACCCCAGGGGGTTTTTGGTGTTTGTGGAGGTTCGATCCCGTTCAGGCAAAGGTTACGGTTCCCCAGAAGAAAGTGTGGTATCTAGGAAGCAGCATAAGCTTAGACTGCTGGCCAATCAATACCTACAAGCTCATCCAAGAGATTCAGAAGGACCCTGCCGTATAGATGTTTTGGCTGTGACCTTTGAAGGAGACAGTAAAATAATCAATCATATAATTAACGCCTTCTAGTGAAAACCAGAAGGCGTTAACTAACTAG
The DNA here is from genome assembly GCF_030577015.1 of Desulforamulus aquiferis. Lineage (NCBI taxonomy): Bacteria > Bacillati > Bacillota > Clostridia > Eubacteriales > Peptococcaceae > Desulforamulus > Desulforamulus aquiferis. The sequence continues at coordinate 64,478 of NZ_JARPTC010000011.1, forward strand.
CTAGATTGGGCATAGCGGCAAAAGCGTTTACATTCGGGTAAGAAATGGGATGATACACAATCCTCAGGAAAACCTGGCATACTTTTAAAGCAGGCAGGTGTGTTTTTAGGCCGGGAATAATGACATGCCACACAGGCGGGAGTACAGCCAAGTCTCAAGCAAACACTACCACGGGCACCGAATTTAATTTGCTCATAGCAATCCGGTGGTGCATCAGTTCTTCGGAAATTAAGGTTCGGTCCTCCACCCATATTAGTCCTCCTTGGTTTACTTCTTTTTTAACTTAAGGGCACCAACTATAAAAAAGACCACCCCGAGCATGCCAAATACCACATGGGGCTCCGCAAAGAAACTAATTATAATAAATAAAATACCTGTTATTCTCAATGAACGTGATAGCCTCTCCCATAACATTAGACCACCTCATAAAAATATTTTAGCCTATGTTAACATGGACAGGCCAAAAAGAAAAGGGTTGTATGTGGTTATCTTGCTCTAACAGAAGTGGTATCCCCACCTTCACTGCCCTTAAATAACCTGCTGTCCAGATAATCACCTATGGTGCTACCGTTAATCCAGCTTAATAACAACAAAACAGAACAAAGCAGGCTTACCAGCAACATGACTGTTCCCGCTAGATAAGGCAAATAAGGATAAATGCTTTGGTAATAGCCTAACATACTAAGAAGCTTGACTCCAGAAAAACATATTAACCCAAGGAAAAAGGTAATGCCGGCCAATAAACATACAGCCTCTCCCAGGGCCAGAAGAATGAAGTATAAACGTCTCATAAAACCCCTCCCAAATATAAAATATGGCTTGGGGAGGGGGTTAAATTACTGTTAATATTATCCGGTTTTATTTGTCAGCCAAAATAGACGGTTATTATCCATTTCAGTCTTAGCTCGACCTAACTGGTATAAATAGCTTAAATAGGCTGTTACGGCTGTACGATATAAATAATAGATTCCAGTGTTAGCCGCCTTGACCTCCAGGGCAGAACATATATTTGAAACCAAGGTATCTATTTCCTGGGGATCGGAAAGCAAAGATTCAACCATTTGAATAAGGCTTAACACCTTGTCACGGTTAACCTCCAGATCCTCTGTAATATTGCTTGAGGGGGTTCCGTGGGCAGGGACATACCAATTGCAATTGGTTTTGCTGAGCTTGTCTAGGGTCTCTAGGTAGTCGTGAATGTTTACATTATAGGGTATGCCGTGTTTTTGTAATAGATTTGAACTGATAAAGGAATCACCGCAAAATAAAACCCCGTCAGCTTGAACACCAATCTGTCCCAGACTATGACCCGGGAGACTGATTATATTTAAATCAAGGCCGTGGATGCTGAATTCTCCTGGTTGAAGCATTTCCGTTACTTTACTTGCCCTGGCCAATAAAAATTTATTTTGCAGCTCCTTCCAAGGATAGGCGCCTCCGGTCAAGGTATAAGGTTCATAAAGTGGCTGCTCCACATAGGGTGCCTCTAAGGCAGAGGTAAAAACACCGGCCCCCGTTCGACCTACAATAAAGTGATTTCCACCTATGTGATCAGCATGGGAATGGGTATTTATTATAGCCTTTACTTGAAGACCTTCTTTATCTGCCTCTTTTAGCAATTTGCGGGCGATAGAATCATCTATACCTGAATCAATGGCCACTGCCTGTCCGTCAGGCGCTGCAATTAAACCAATATTTGTGGGTGCTTGTAGGACATAGACAGTGTCTGTTAATTTAGTAAGGGACACATTCTTACCTTCTTTCTTTCCAAATCTACAGTCTTTGTTTGATAATTATTTTACAATAATTTCCTGCATATATTCGTCCAGTTTAGCAAGGCATTCGGTCATGTTTTGACGTCCAAAGCCTATTCTAAAATTTTTACTGCATTTATCATCATAATGAATTCCAGGCAGAAGGAGGACCCCTTTAGAATGTACCAGACTATGGCAAAACTCTTCAGCATTGATGTTGCAGTTCAATGATGGAAAGGCAATTGGGCCGGCCTTTGGCTTAAGCCAATTGAAGTAATCACTATAACTAGCAAAGAAAATATCCAAGGCCTTAAGGTTATTATTAATAATATCGAGATTTCTCTGGATTAGTTTATCATGGTGTTTTATAGCCACGATGGATAAAAACTCAGAGGGTGCGCTGTTGCAAATTGAAGTATAGTCCTTAAAGGCAGACATCTTTTTAAGAACATCCCTGTTTTTAGTTGCTACCCAACCAATACGTAAGCCTGCCAGACCGTAGGATTTTGACATAACTCCAAGGGATATGGCATTTTCATATATGTCGCAGGCTGCTTCGAAACCATCCGCCGGGGAATACTCTAAATATCTATATACCTCATCAGAAAAGACCAGGATGTTTTGAGCATTTGCCAATTCCATTAAATGCTTTAATTTTTCCCTAGGTATTAAATAGCCAGTGGGATTATGGGGTGAATTAATAATTATAGCTTTGGTGTTTGCTTTAATATTGCTGGCCAAAAAATCCATGTCTAAATCCCAGCCTTGCTCCTCTGACATTTCCCATTTTGTTATCTCACAGCCAATGGAACAAGCTATTTCCACTAGGGATTGATAGCAGGGATACTGTACAATTACATGATCCCCCTTATCTAATAGGCTGTTCATAAAAATAAAAATTCCTTCCTCAGCCCCAGCTGTGACCAAGACCTGACTATCACTTATGTTTCTATATAGCTTTGAAATGTAGTGTCTCAGCTCAGGATTTCCCGGCGCTTCAGTATAACCTAGCCACATTTTTTGAAAGGCTTCAAAGGAGTCTTCTCCTTCCATTGCTAAAAGCTCACCTATGGTCATAGATTCACAGTCTGAAGAGCATAAAAGGTAAGGGGCATTGAATTCGTATTTAGCAAAATACCTTTCAAGTTTAAAGTCAGCAATTTTCATTCATATCTCTCCTCATTTAAGTGTTGCTAGAAAAAGTTTGAAAAGACCCGGGATATTGCCTCAAAGGACTTGGTTAGCTTTGGCGTATTCTCAAGATCCGTTGAAGTCAGCAAAGTACTCTTTTCTAAATCCTCGAAAAACATTTTATCCAGCTCCTGGGTTAGCTCCTGGTCATAAATTACCGCATTTATTTCATAGTTTAATTCAAAGCTTCTGATATCCATGTTAGCTGTACCTACAGTAGCTAGCTTTCCGTCGATGGTCATCACCTTAGCATGAATAAATGAATTTGGGTCGTATAAATACACCTTAACACCACACCTAATAAGTTCTCCCAGGTAGGTTCTGGAGGCGTAATGAACCACGAGATGATCGTATCTTTTAGGAAATAGGATACGAACGTCAATGCCACTAAGGGCTGCTGCCTTAAGCATATCCATGATGCTCTCGGGTGGAACAAAATATGGGGTGGTAATATAGATTTGGCGTTTGGCCAGGGCAATCATTTTTAAAAAAGCCTGCATGATGGTAGGATACTCAGAATCTGGCCCACTGCTGGCCAACTGCAAAATCTTTTCTCCATTCGTGGGAGTTTGATAAAAATATTGGGAATAAATCTCTTTATTAAAAAAATCTTCACCATTAACTCGCTTGATTTTCCAGAAGTCATTTAAAAAAATTGCCTGAAGTCCTGAAACAAAGTTACCCTGGATCATCAAATGAGTGTCCCGCCAATAGCCAAAATTACTTCTGCCTAAATACTCATCTCCAATATTTATGCCCCCAACAAAACCAACCTGACCATCTATTATGGCAATCTTCCTATGGTTTCGATAGTTTATCTGGGTGTTGATAAACCTAAAAAGAGGAGCCAAGAAATAGGCATATTGTACAACATCAACTCCTGCTTTTCGTAAATCCCTAATGTATTTTCTTTTGACCCTTATAGCACCTACCCGATCCATGATAAAACGAACCTTTACACCCTCTAAAGCCTTTTTTATCAGGATTTCTTTTATTTTATTACCTATATGGTCGCTGTTTACTATGTAATACTCCAGATGAATATGGTGCTTTGCCTTTCTTAATTCTTCTAACAAGGCAGAGAACTTTTCGTTTCCATCTTTAAAAATGACCACTTTGTTGTTGGTAAAGAGTGGGGAGTTACCACTGGTTGATAATAATTTGATCAATTTGTTTATATCACTTTTAACATTACATAATTCCCTAACTACAGGGGAGTTGGCAGGTAGATCAAAATGCTTATTAAGCTTATTTCTTTTTCTCTTCCAGTTTCTCCCTAGTAGAATATAAAGTATGAAACCTAGTGTAGGAAGAATTACCAATACTAGTATCCAGGCAATGGTTTTCTCTGGCCTTTTTCTTTCTAGAATGATGATGACAATTACTATTAGTGCATTTATAAAAAAAAGCCAGGAAAATATCTGTTCAATATCGTAATTCATTAGCTACACCCCATCGTATAACGTTAAATAGAGCAAATATACCACAAATATTATACTTTTTGATTACTTTCTACTAAGACTATATCAAGTCCTTTTTATAAAATAATAAACTGTTTAATTTAGGTGGAGGCTAGGCCTAGTATTTAAATTAATAGATAAAGATAGGGACAATAGGCTGACTAGAAATAGGTAAATAGACCTATGGCTGAGTAGGGGAAAAAATGATATCATCATAAATGACAAGAAACACAAAATCTAATTCCTTCTCCTTTTTGAAACCCTGGGCCCAAGCCCAGGGTTTAGACTTTTTGATAGTATTACCAATTCTTTCACTTATTCTGTTAAGTTACAATCCTATAATAACTGCTAGACAATTATTTTCTTGGTTTAATTATTTTTTAAAAATAATGGATAAGCTCTAGACTCATTCTATTTAACTAGAATAGAATAAGCAGGTGATTCTAGCCAGTTGGTTAAATTGCCAACTGACAAAAACATAAAGAAGGAGCATTAATATGTCAGACAGCCAATGTCAAATAAAAGAAATAATTGTACACATATTAGATAATTCAATGGGTATGCCGATCCTTTCCGATAAGGTCCATCCGGATAACGATGAAATTTATGATTTTGTTAATAAACATATCATAAAGACCTTTAAGGATATCGGTTTAAAGAACGCTATATTTGTAAATGAAAGTAATAGAGTAAAAAAGCTCTGTGAGGAATTAACCACGAAACCAACACAGTTCCAGGAAACCTCTAAGCATATTGCAACCATGATTTATGATTTAATGAGTAAATATTCAAATGTTCCTTCTGCTGATTTAGTGTGTTGTATTTTCCAACTAGCTCATAGTGATTATTTAGGTATAGTTAAATTAAATTATAAGCCATCATTTATTCATTATGTCTTACAAGAAGAAACTGGAAGAGTAAATAATATTGTAAAACAAAAAACAAGCTTACCAAATGAAGGTCAAAAAGTGGAAGAGTGTATCTTTATAAACTTAGATGATTTCTCAATAAAAATTATTGAGAAAAAATATGAGATTGATGGGGAAAAGAGATTTTACCTATCAAGTGATTTGCTTGAGTGCACAGAGGATCTATCAGCTAAAGAAAAGATTAAAATATTAGAAAAAGCAGTGGAAGATACAATAATTAAATATTATGGGGAGAATGAATTAGCTAGAAAAGCTGAATATAAAAGAATAGTGAATGAGAATATAGAGGATGAAAAAAAAATAGATATTTCTGATGTGGCAGAAACGGTTTTTGGTAATTTACCGGAAGTCAAAGACAACTTTATCAGTGAAGTAAAAAAGAATGGAATCAGAGATATGGAGTTTGATGTTAATTATGGTTCAACCAAAAGCCTATATACCACACAAAAAATTGTTACTGACACGGGAATTGTGATAAATCTACCAGTAAACGAAGTAAAAAACAAGGATAAAATTGAATTTATAAACAATCCTGACGGGACCATTTCTATTGTTCTAAAGAATATTAAAAAGTTAACAAAGTAGTCAATAAAAATGGGAAGTACTAAGAATTTAGTACTTCCCATTTGGAGGTTGGATGACTTGAATGACCTCTTAATTTTAACGTCTTCCAGGTGACAAATCAACCCGGGAATGTATTCCAATTGGAACAAATGATGAGTTTATCTCGCCTAGGGCTAGAATTCTCAATATTTAGATAATTATACTATTTGCTTGCATTTATCTTTGATTGCTTCATAAATTTGTTAATCTCAGAATCAAGCCTATGGCTCAGTTGCAGTACATCTGGATGAGATAAAGGTTTGTCAATGGAGATTGTAGCTAGTTTCTTTCGGAGTCTTTCAATATCTTTATTAGCTGCTGAACGGATAATAATCAAACTAATCGCCTCCTTGAAACTGTAATCTATTAATAAATTGTATCAAGGAGAGTTAACATTTTTATAACAAAAATGACACATTTTTGTGATATTTATACAAGTTTAGTGAAAAACAGAAGAATGTTAAAAACAATGTATTATTGATTTTTGGATAGGCATATAGTATCATTAGTGTGGTTATTAAAAGGAGGTGTAACAAGATGTGGGTCTTAGCTGGAATGCAAATGGTAGCAACTGTCCATATGCTTACCAAACTTGATTTTACCTATAGGGATAGATGTGCCCATTTAAATAAATTTAAAAATGGACATCCGGAGAAGACACATCTTTATTACTAACCTTATTTAGAAATCATTAAGATTAGTATTTGTTTAAAGACGGTGGAGTTTTCTAGCGTCTTTTTTTGTGTTCTCTCCCCAGTAAATGAGGAAAGGGCGAATTTTATGAACACAAATCTACAGGATGAACATAATGCATCATGGAAAAAGAAGATTGTCTTATTTTTAATAAGTCAAAATATATCTCTTTTTGGCTCATCTGTTGTAAGCTTTGCCATTATCTGGCATATCACTTTGGAAACCTCCTCTGGTATATGGGTGATGTTTTTTACTATCTGCGCTTTATTACCCCAGGTGTTTATTTCTCTCTGGGCTGGTGTTTGGGCGGATCGCTATAACCGTAAACATCTCATTATGCTGGCAGACGGCTTCATTGCCCTGGCTACCCTGGGCTTGGCAATTGCCTATTGGACCGGGTACCAAAGAATGGAACTGATTTTATTGGTTTCAGTTATCCGTTCAATTGGTGCAGGGATTCAAATGCCCGCTGTCATTGCCCTATATCCACAGATCGTACCAACTGAGAAGTTGACCAAGGTACAAGGTATTAATCAAAGCTTAAATTCTGTATTGATGCTGCTCTCTCCAGCAGTGGGAGGAGTCGTATTGGGGTCGGTGGGTATTACCGGGGCCTTTATGGTGGATGTGATTACCGCCTCATTAGCCATTGTAGTTCTTTCCTTTATTCGGGTTGAAAAGGCTGCCAGGTCCACGGAACCTGCTTCAGTTTTCACCGAGTTGCGCCAGGGAATAGCCTATACATTTAATAATAGGCTGTTGAGGGGAATATTAATTTGTTTTGGAGCTTCCTTCATCCTAATTACACCAGCGGCTGTATTAACTCCCCTATTAGTGGAACGTAGCTTTGGCAATGATGTTTGGCTATTAACAGCAAATGAAGTGGTTTGGACCATCGGTACTTTAATTGGCGGAGTCTTTGTCTATATGAAGGGTAATTTTCAAGATAAAATCCGCACGGTGGCCATTTGTCTGATGGCCTTTGGCGTTACCTTTGGTCTCTTGGGTATTGCCGGTAATTTCACCATATATTTAATTATTATGGGGGTGGCCGGATTCTTCATGCCGATCGTCGCCACAGCGCAAACTGTATTGATTCAGGAAAATGTGGAAGAGGCTATGATGGGACGTGTATTCTCTCTAGTTCAAATCGTTACTGGCTCAGCAATGCCCTTTGCCATATTGTTTTTTGGCCCTCTGGCAGATATCGTACCCATTGGCTCCATTCTAGTAGTATCAGGTGCATTACTGGTAGTGGTAGGAGCCTTATATCAAATTACCAGTAAGCGTGCAGGCCTGAATTAAACAATAAAGCTGTAAGGAAAAGCTCTTTATTAAGCAATGCCCCTTGGATTAATTCCAAGGGGCATTGCCATGAATAAGAAGCAATGTAAAGTACCTAGAGAGATAAAACTTCAAATAACGAACCAGGTTAGGATTGATAGATTACCTCTAAAAGTATATAATTGTCCTGACAACTATATTTAGGGGTAGAATATAGGGCAGCTTGTCAAAGGCTCTGCCGACAACCTTGGAAATGTTCAAGCTTGAAAGGAGATGAAAGAAAATGAGAAGTAAAATCTCAGAATCCATTAAGTTAAGGTATTCTCCAGTAGCTATTGTTTTTACGGATGAAAGACCTGAGGGAGCACTTCAATTTAAAGAAGGTCGTTTTGGCTGTGTAATTGCCATGCTAGCAGGTGCCGCCAAGGGAAAGACAGTAGTCTTTGACCGAAAAACCTACGGCTGTATTGGTGGGGGAGCGGGACTTGGTTTTGGCAACACCTATGTAAATTTCCCTGGCGGCATAGAGTATTTCCTCTCAACAGGAAATAAGGAATTCTGTCAAACAGAGATAGGTAAAGGAATCCTACGAAATATGCCCGCTCTAAGTCATGGCGAAGCATATAAAAAGACCCCGGAATTTGCAAAATCTTTCGCTGATGCCCTTCCCTATTATGATGTTCCTACTGAGTTCGTGGTTTTTAAACCCCTTGAGCAAGTGTTGCCTACAGAAAAACCTGAAGTGGTTGTTTTCCTTGGTGCTCCAGATCAGATTTCTGCTCTGGTGGTTCTGGCAAATTATAACCGCCATGGCGGCGATAATGTTATTTCTCCTTTCGGTGCAGGTTGTCACAGTATCTGTATAATTCCGCTTAATGAAGGAAAATCTGAAAACCCCCGAGGGGTTATTGGTCTTTTTGATATTTCAGCCCGTAATAAGGTTGACAAAGATATTCTATCATTCAGCGTTCCCTATAATATGTTTTTGGAAATGGAACAAAATGTTGAAGAATCATTTTTAATGAAGGATGTTTGGTTAAAGGTTAAAGAAAGAAACTAAATCAACTTATTGCAGTAAAACAAAACCGCTTATTATTTATAGAATAAGCGGTTTTGTAATTTATTTTTAAATTTACAATAATCTAAATTGGGGTATTGGAAAATTTGTCGTTATTTGTGTGAAGGATAATTATTAAACATGACGAATTTCCAGACCTTGTGGGTATGTATACCAATAAATCAAAAGAAAGAAGTGTCTGGGATGTCTGATATTGAGAAATTGTTAAAAAAGATTGAGCATTTAAGACATGAGCTTAAGTATCTAGCCAGTAAAAAATATATTGCCGATCCTGAAGTGATAGCAGCAAGTGAGCGATTAGATAAGGCTTTGGTTCAATATTATAAAATAAGGGATATGAGATTTGTTAGAAAAAGTAACATAGGGTAATTTTTGTTTGTTAAAAAAATTGTATTAGTTATTATTGTGTAATCAATTACCGATGATTTTCTAAAGTTAACAATCTTTAATACCGATAATGGTGGTAAGGGGGGGGAAGTATAATGATGGGGTGTCGAATAGTTATTAAAACTGTTGATGGACAAATATGTTCAGCAATTTTAGTAGGAGAAAGCACAGATTATTTTACTGTTAAAGAAGTACAGGAATTTAGATTTGACACAGACGCCAGAGTTCCCAATCTTAATGCACCCGGGGAGTTATTTTCTGGGGAAATTAGGTACTATAAGAAAAATATTATATATTGTTATATAACAAAATGATAGGGCCTCAGGCTCTTTTTTTATGCCTAATTTTCTGTTCTTAATCTATAGGAAAATTTGCTGCTAAGGTGGCTTATAGCATGCTTTGCTAAATTTAAATTAACACTTATATCTATTATGGAAAAGGAATATTAATATTTATACAGAATTGTAATATGGATAATATTTCTAATAAATTTATTAAGGAGGCTGACGGATTGATTAAAAGAATTTTGGTGGGTACATTATTCATTTTATTTATGGGTCTAGTTCCTACGATTTCATCAGCTGAGTTGCAGGACAAAATACATGTATCGATTAATGGTGAACCAGTGGAATTTAATGAAATAACAGGGAGTCCCTTTTCTGATGAGTACAATCGCATTCAAGTCCCCTTTAAAGCTACCCTTGAAAAATTTGGTGCTAAGGTCAACTGGTTAGAACAAATGGAAGTTGCAATTGCTGAAAAGAATGGGATTTATTTAGAGGTTCCAAATGGTAAACCATACATCTTTAATAATGGTATAAGAATAGATAATGAATCTTCTTCTCTAAGTCAAGGTGGGAGATTATACTTACCCATAAGGATTGTCATGGAACAGTTTGGTTGTGATGTACAATGGGATAGCATGTCGAAAACCGTCATTATTACATACTCAAATGTAAAAGAAGAAAATTCTATAGCAGATAAAAGAGATGCTTTAGAAGATAAAAAAGAGGCGGTAGAAGAAAAGGATAAACAACAAGATAAACAACAAGATAAACAAAAAGTTGAGGAACCTAAAGCTGAAGAAGAGGAATATTATTACCACAAATATGATGATGACAATTTGCTTGTGGACTTTTATGGAACTACAAAAAGAGGCGTGGTGACTGATTACAAAAAGCCAATTATCACCTTTGATGAAGAGATTCCGACTGTAACAAATAAAGATTCTTTTATGGTTAGTGGAACTTGCGAAAACACAGAGTATATAGTAATACATAGTCCATTAAACTTTAATACAAAAACAACGCCTGTTAATAATAGATTTAGCATTATGGTAAAACTCATTACCGATGACGAGCTAGCAAGAAAGGAAAAGGGAGTAGGTAATGCAGTAAGTATACTTGCAATGAATGGAGACAAGGCAGTAATTAAGGAGTATGTAGTTTATTATAATGATGAATATGAAGAAGAGTAGAAAGTAATAAATTTAGTAATATAAAGATCTGTGCTACCCACAGGTCTTTATATTATATCTATTGATTTAAAGATAGAACGGGATAAACACAATTCTTTTGGGGTATAGCAAATTTATTCAATGGGAGTTGCTATTTGTTTTCTACAGCCATCTTAATACTAAGACCTACTAGAAATAACCCAGAAATCACTTTGATTCTTTGCCTAATATTCTCTTGCTCAAAAAATATTTGGAACTTATCAATACATATAACAAGTAAGGAGTACCATGAGGCAGATATTAAAGAATAAAGAAAAGTAAGAAATAAGGATTCGGTTAAAAAGTTACTTTGATTATGTACAAATTGCGGTATGAACGATAGATAAAAGAGTGCTACCTTGGGGTTAAGTATATTAGAAATTAATCCTCTGTAGAAAGAAGAACTAAGGCTTTCAATATGTACACGATTAGTTATTTCACTTAGTTGATTTGCTTTCTGATTATTATGAAAGCATGAGGAATAGATACTTGTTAAACCTAAGTATAGTATATAAAGTGCACCCAAATATTTTATGCTCATGTATAATTGTGTGGATTGTGTCAAGATAACGGATAATCCAACTGCCGCGATTATTGCATGAAAATAAAGTGCGGTTACAATACCGGCCACATTTAAAAAACCGGATTTTTTGCCATTTACACCTACCGAATGCATTATTAAAACCGTGTTAGGTCCTGGGAACATAACTAATAACAACACAATGCTTAAAAAAGATACTATTTCCTTAAGTGAGAAATCCATCGCTGGTTGCCTTCTTTCCCTGAGTATTATTTATAGTATATATTCATTCACAGTGAGTGGTAATACCAATTTTAATGGTGGCCTAGAATTTATAAATTTTACACATTTCCGCCACAGGTTTAGTCCCAAGATGATTATATTAAACATGTAGTAGGATTACCAGGGGATACAATAGAGACATACCAGAAGTCCTAAAAAAACATACTACCCCACTAAGATTATCTGTATAAAGTTCACAAATAGACAGGAATAATCTCATCTTTATAGAAACCTTACAAATGAGCAGCTAAATAATTAGCATAATAACGAAATAGTATTATCACAACAGAGGCATTCTACATAGTAAATACATTTTTTAAATTTATGGGTGATGAAACTTGTGTTAGCGATTATTGAATGTGTGGCCTTGCAGGGACTAGAGGGCCAAAAGATATGGGTAGAGGTTGACGTAAGCAACGGACTGCCAAGCATGGATATTGTTGGACTTCCCGATGCTGCCGTACGGGAGGCGAAAGACAGGGTACGTAGTGCTATTAAGAACTCTGGCTTGGATTTTCCGATTCGTAGGATTACCATAAACTTGGCTCCTGCTGATCTAAGAAAGGAGGGGCCGGGATTTGACTTGCCCATAGCCATTGGCATATTGGCAGCAACAGGGCAAATAAGGCCGGAGCTTTGCTCAGGGACAATATTTATAGGGGAACTTTCCTTGGATGGTTCGATAAGGGGGGTTAGCGGGGTGCTGCCCCTTTTGCTGGTGGCCCGGGAAAAAGACCTTACTAAGGCCATTATACCCTTGGACAATGTAAATGAAGGTGGTTTGGTAAGGGATATAACTGTCTTTGGTTCTGATAGTCTTGGGGAGTTAGCCAGGGCTTTAAATGGAGAAGAAAGCTTAACGCCCTATACTGGTGATGTGCTGTGGACATCAGGTTTTGATAGGTTAGATGACCTAGACTTTAAAGATGTAAGGGGACAGTTGGGTCCCAAAAGGGCATTAGAAATTGCGGCGGCAGGTGGCCATAATGTGCTGATGCTTGGCAGTCCTGGATGTGGTAAGACAATGCTGGCGCGCCGCTTACCTTCAATACTTCCCGACCTGACCTTTGATGAGGCCATAGAAGTAACTAAGATTTATAGTTTAGCGGGCCAACTAACTCCCCAAAGTCCGCTAATAAATAAAAGACCCTTCAGATTTCCACATCATACATCATCCACTGCCAGCCTTGTGGGAGGTGGGCGCATTCCAAAGCCCGGTGAGATAAGCCTAGCCCATCAGGGTGTATTGTTTATGGACGAATTGCCGGAATTCCATAAAGACAGCCTGGAGGCATTGAGGCAACCCTTAGAGGATAGATGCATAAATGTTAGCAGGGTTGCCGGAAACTTTACTTTTCCTGCTAATATTATGCTGGTGGGTGCGGCGAACCCTTGGGGGTTCGTATAACACTGTTGATAAAACTGTATGAAGCGGAAACAACCGTATGTGTTCGCCCATTCTCATCGACACTGGTTTCCACAGTAATACCCTTGACCAAAGCCTTTACAATTTCTCTCCTGGTTTCAAAAGATAACTCCCCACTAATCTTATCCCGTAGCACGATTAATAACTCTTCAGCAGAAATGATTTGGTCTGCAATATTTACCTCGTCCTCGATTTGTAACTCCAATTCCTTTACTCGATTTTCCAGGTGAGACTTTTCTATAGCTATCTTTTGCAGTTGCTTTTCAACATCTGCACTGCTAATAATACTCTTTCTGAAGAGGTCGAGAATACTTTCTTTCTCTGCCTCTTTTTCTTGTGCTGCTTTGAGTATCATTTCTCTTTCAGCAACCAAAGTACCCTTTTGAGATTGCCTACCTTTCATTGACTTAGCAAGTTCCTTTAGGGCCTCACCAGGGTTCTGAATAAAGTCAACACAGTCTTGCCAAACTAACCCCTCAATCCACCACTGTGGCACATTCTTTGAGGTGCATTTACCCTGTAGGGGACCTCGGTAAATAGTTTTACCATTACACACATAATAAGCCTTTTCTGTTTGCTTATATGTTGCAGCATAATTAATGCCACAGTAGGTGAGCCCACAGGTTCCACATTTAATTAAACCTCGTAGAAGATAATGGTTTTTCGAATTCCTGGTTGAATCTAATTGATTTTCTCGAAGAACTTTCTGAGCCCTTGTCCAGTCAGCAGCAGAGACAATGGCCGGGACTTCCCTGGTTATTAAATCCCTTTTCTTATTGCTTCTTTTCCCATACTCATGAATACCTTTGTAAGTAGTGCTACAGATTATATTTCTTACCCTGGCCGGTCTCCAGATGCCGGCTGTATTGACTTTGCGTTTTCCTCGTTTAAGAAGGCGACCATCTTTAACATAAGATGGAGGGACCCCTAGGGCGTTGAGATAATCTGCCACTTTTATAGTAGAGTAATGTTGCTCGACCGTTAGCTTGTAGATGAGTCTAATAACATCTGCCTCGCTCATATCCATGCCGGGGAGGTGGTTGTCATTAATCTCAAGGTAACCTTCCTCATTAACGAAGTAGCCGTAAGGGGTAATGCCACCAAGCCAACGACCTGCTCTGGCAGCTCTATTGGCTCCAAGCCACATGCGTGAGAGGATGGTTTCACGTTCAAGGTCGGCAACACCAGCTAGGATTGTGAGGAGGAAGCGGCCGTTTGGGTCACCTGTATCAAATGGTTCAGTCATGGAGCGGATTTTTACACCGTACTGTTCTAAATCGTAAACAGCATTAAGAATAACACGAGCTGAGCGGCCCAGGCGGTCAATTTTGTAAATGAGCAACATATCTAGTTTACCGGCCTTGGCATCATCAAGTAATCTAGCCCCGGCTGGGCGATCTTGCAAAGGAACGGTCCCAGTAACCCCATCATCCTTGTACCACTCTGCGATATTTAACTGGTGAAGGTCGCAGTATTTTAATGCAAATTCAATCTGATTTTTTATAGTCCCACGCTCTTGCTGTTCCTCTGACGAAACTCTCGGATATATTGCAACTCGCATAATTAATCACCTCTAACACATTATAAAACATATGTTTGGTTTTGTGGTCAAATTTTAACAACTCTATTGCGCAAATAAATGTAATTAAATGGAAAATATGATTATTGAGCTTTTCTTTATTGAATGATATAATTTATAAAATAAGACAGGCTGCCTCTGGGAGAAAGGTGTAAAGAATTGAAAACACGGGATATAGATGTTCGTGAAAAACTACATGAAGTCTTATCGCGTGATTATTTATGCGATGATGATACAATAATGGTAGATGAACTAGGCCTCTGTCAGGGGGAAGCTAGGATCGATATTGCCATTATTAATGGGTCACTTCACGGTTATGAAATAAAAAGCGATAGTGATACACTAGAGCGTTTACCTAGACAAGTGGATATATATAATAAAGTATTAGATACTGTTACTATAGTTACGGGGAAGAATCACATTGATAAGGTCGTTGATTTGATTCCACCTTGGTGGGGGATAAAGCAAGCTGAAAAGGTTAGAGAGGACGAGGTTGAACTGATCCCTATACGGGAACCTGGGATAAACCCCAAAGTTGACCCGTATAGTTTAGTACAACTTCTTTGGAAAGAGGAAGCATTAGAGCTATTGACTATGTTCGGATTTGAAAAGGGCTATGTAGGTAAGTCCAGAAGAGTAATATGGAAAAGACTTGCCGAGAGCATAACGCTACATGAACTTCAATTTCATGTAAGACAACAGCTTAAATTACGGGAAAACTGGAGAGTTGCTCAACAACAAAGCTAAGATGGTGGTTAGTCCCTACTCTTCTCCAAGTTTCTGCATTTCCTGGCCCACACTTTCTTTTAGCACAATCAAAAATTACTTGATCCGCCCAACTGAAAGCATGGCCACAGTACTGTGGATGGCGCGTTAGACCTTGGCATAGAGCGTAGTATTGTTCACCACCATGTTTCTTGATTGATTTACCTTTTGCAATTAGCCAATCATTTTCCACTGTATAGCGGACATTTGCAGTCATGTTCATTATCCTGGGATCCATTTCAACATAACCGGGGCTTCCAATACAATAGTCACCAAACACAGGCATACGCCTGATTTTTTTTGTATTGACCAGTGCTTTCCATGTAATCCACTCAGTTCTTGGAATAGGAGTGATAATGTCGTTTGGTAGGCCAGACATATTTTCGGGGAATGCTGAGCAACACAAAATAAGATTTCTCCAGACATTAATATTAGCGATTGAATTTATTACACTTACCATAGATAAAATATTCTTTCTCTCATCTGATGGAGAGGTATATTTGAAATCAATAACTAAATCTACTTGTTCCGGTTTAACACATAACTGCTCCAA
Source organism: Desulforamulus aquiferis (assembly GCF_030577015.1). Taxonomy (NCBI): domain Bacteria; kingdom Bacillati; phylum Bacillota; class Clostridia; order Eubacteriales; family Peptococcaceae; genus Desulforamulus; species Desulforamulus aquiferis. Next base: position 80,477 of record NZ_JARPTC010000011.1, read on the forward strand.
TAAATCTTCTAGTGCACTATCAATGTCTAGAAAGTCCTCATCTTCTAATCTAATACATACCCCCAATTTATCTTGAATATAAGCTTCTTTTACAGCTTCGTTATAATCATCACTTCTTGTAGTTCCTGTTACAGGTATAAGATTTATACCTTTTTGACTAGCTTCAGACCGTATAAACTCTAATGGATGCCTATCATCCTTCAGCCTTTCAGAGTCATCTAACCAGTAAAGGTCAAGGAAAATTGGTTTTTCTTTACCCCATGAAGTGCTCAGTTGATTGCCAATATCTTTTAAGTGATCATCAATAGCTTTCTGTGGCCGGTCATTAGCATAGTCATATGGAATTGGTACTATTTCTATTAGTGGTGTTAATCTTTCCTTGTGCTGATCAGATAAGAACTCCAAAGCTTTTTGTTCTCCACGCTTCCATTTTAAAATAGGAACGTAGTATTTTGAATCAAACATGTTTTATCCTCCTAATAGATATTACCAAAGTGGTTTCTTTCCAGCTTCAACTAGCTTTTGATTAATTGCTTCTTCTCTCTTTCTCAATCTTTCTGGTTGTACATATAAAAAATCAAATAGTGATTCTAGAACATCTAAGTTCCATTCAGCTTCACCTGGTTCCACTGGTAGTATATCGCCAGTTTTTTGGCTTTTTATCGGGTGGGCGGCAAAGTTACCTATGATTCTCAATGTGTGAAGTGCCTCAGCAATGTGTGTTGGTAGTATTTTATTATCAACAACCTGTTCAATCTCTTTAGCAAGGTCACAAGGCTTTACTTTTACTGTTTCTCTAAGAATATTCTGTAGACAGCGCCTACTTAATGCGGCAGATGCTTTAGGACTGTCTGCTAACACAATACAAGCTTCGGTATAGTCTTCTGAGATTGTATTAGGTACTTCTTTGGGGCAAGGGGATCTTAAACTACTTCTAGGCCAAACTAAGCGGTACTCCCCGTTTACGGTTAGTTGCAAAATAAATCTTTTACATGCCGGGCATTTTTGAATTATAAGATACCAGTAACCAACAATGTCACGACCTATTTCCGTCTGCATTGGTCTATCATGAAACTCGATTCTACAGTGAGGGCAATTCACACTAGTTCACTCCCCAAACTTCTTATCATTATTCTGATATATACTAGTCTTTGTAAAATAATTATTAGCTCTGTTTCTTTTTCGAAATCACCTCACATATAATTACAAAAGAGACGCCCATCCACGATGTCGTCCCTAAGGTAATCCTTTACCCACAGCCTGTTGATATGACTGTTTGTTGTAAGATATATAATTGTTTCGTAATAGATAGATTATCTATCTTTTAACTGCTCTTTTTATGGCTGCCAACAATAAAATGGCCAATACAAATACTGCAATAAAAGGCCAAACAAGTTTCATAGTAAAGAAGAAACCATATAATATTGCCCACATATCTACTTCAAATGTCACAGTCGTCACCCCTAAGAAAATTGTATAGTTATGTCGAATCCCCCATAAACCACAAAACCACCCCTAAGGGTGTTTTTTGATGATACATAGCTGTCAGATTTTCATATCCCTTGCCATTCTTTGCAGAAAATTCTATCATATAGGACTTTGGTCTGGCAATACATAAATTATTCTAATAAAGGTATTGGGCTGAACCAGAAAGCCTCTTTATAAATGAAGGCTGGGTCGTTTACCAAGATACAATTTGCCTATAATTGTCGAAAAACAACGAAACAAATATATTGTATAACTGTTTCACTATTAATAAAATGATGATTACAATTTGGTAGGAGGGATAGATTAATGAGAAATAATAAAACTATATTGATTTTATGTTTAATACTGTTTCTGATTTTAAATCCGATTTCCCTAGCAGCTGCTACAATTTATATTGAAGCACCACTGACCGACTGTTATGTTTGTGGATCCTTTTTTCGCACAGACAAGAGTTCAAATTGGGGATATTATAACGGGCAAAAAACACTTGTTTGTCCCTTTTGCAGTTTTAAACAAGCCGAAAGGTTTCATTGGATTGAAAAGGCTGAAGAAAAACTAAGGAAAGAAAGACTTGAGAAGGCCCCACCACTTAATACATTGCAAAAAGTCCAAGTAGTCTATAATAATAAACCCCTTGTGTTAGACCCTCCTGGGGTGTTAATACATGGCAGGTGCTACATACCTGTCAAATCATTTACTGAAGCGATGGGAGGAAACTTTGGTAATCCTAGTTTAGGTTTTGTTGGTATGGTAATAGGTAATACCAGCATTCAGTATGCAACATGGAACAACCAAGCTATATTCACATATAAAACTCAACGAGATAATGGATATTATACTGAGTATGTTGGCCATCAAGAGTGCAGAACATACGATTGTGAAGCAGTAAACATTGAAGGGAATGACTATATTCCAATACGCTTCGTCAGCGATGCATTAGGAGCGACAATAAAATGGGATCCTTCTACATCCACTATAAATATAGACACACTTAGCCCTCAACGGGTAAAAGATCCGAAGATAGAAAAGATGGCAATAGAGGCAGTGGCTGATATGCTAGGTATTTCTATAATTTCACAAGAGGAAAAAGAGGGATTAAGAGATTTTATAGGCGACTTCTACATGGATGAGATTGAAAAGAAAGAAAAGGAATTTACTGTTGTTGACATCGCTATACCGGATAACGTACTTCATCCACCAGGTTGTTTAGTAGTTCGACATGAAAAAGGTCTAACACAGAGCGACAGATACTATAAGTATTATGTAGTAAAAGGAGAGAAGGTAATTGATGAATGGGTTGTAAGGTAACAACTCAAATAATGTGATAGTGACTTCTAAGATAAAAGTTCTTGTTTACAGCAAGGACTTTTATCTTGTCGATGTTCAGCGGATTCAGGTTAGTTTCTGCCGGGCAAATCCTGGTGTTTTTTATTATGTTCGACAAAAAATTTAAACTCTTTCGAATTAAGGGTGATAAAATGTCCTAAAGAATAATTAATTAACAAATTAGAAATTTATTAAAGAGGTGTACCTTTAGTGAAAATACCTATTTTTCTTAGCTATCCTAGACCCCATTTAAAATCTCAGGTGGAGTTTATTAAAGCTATATCAGCATATCTAGAAGGAAGAGGCCTCCAACCAAGAACATTGGGGGTTACAGATTATGATATGGATGAACCATTAACAGCAATTAGGCGACTAATGCTGGAATCTAATGGGCTACTTACTATTGCATTTAGGCGTGGGTATATTCAAACAGGTATGGGCAAAAAAGATAGCGATATTGGTGAGGTTCCTTATGATTTATCAGATAAATGGATTACAAGTCCTTATTGCCATATTGAGCCAGCAATGGCTTTTCAGATAGGATTACCAATACTTGTTTTGAGGGAGCAAGGAGTAATAGACGAAGGTATACTTGAAAAAGGAGTCACTGGTACATATTTACCGGAATTTGATCTGAGAAAGCCTGCCGTTGATTACTTGCAAGAAAAGGAATGGACACAATTGATCGGAATGTGGGAAGGGCATGTACGTTCAGTAGTTAGATATAAAGGATATCCACCAAAATTATATTGATTATTTTTCTGGATATACCGGTTCTTATTTAACACTGTTAACTAATACTTGACTATAAATCATACACCGGACAAATCCGGTGTTTTTAATATATTCAACATAGTTTTTAAACCATCTTCATCGATCTTAACTGCGTGTCCATCAATCTGGCAAGGGGAATATTCATCTCTAAGGTATTATCCATTGTTCTGTCAAAAAATAGGACTGGGGGTATATAATGTGTACTTTGAAGAAAATGATTTGGATTTCTATGTGCTAGATGCATATAGGTTTGAAGAGTTGTGCTTTGATCTTGTAATGAAAGCCGGGTTCCATTCCGCTATTTGGCGACAAGGTGGTCCTGATAATGGCCGTGATATTGAGGCTTGCTTCACAATAACTAATCCATTAGTAGGCAATTATCATGAGAAGTGGTTTATTGAATGTAAACACTACTCAAAAGGAGTTCCGGTAGAGGAAGTTAGTACAAAGTTTGAATGGGCACAGGCAGAGCAAGCCGACCATTTGCTTCTAATAACCAGTTCCTACCTTTCCAACTCTACTAGGGAATGGATCAATAAACGTTGTCAAACGGCACCATACAAGTTTCACCTTATGGAAGGCAAAGTTTTAAAGCAAAGAATTTTATGTTTTCCAGATCTAGTAGATAGTTATTTTAAAACAGAAGCGTACAAAGTCTTGTTAGATACCTTTAAATATTGGATATTTCATGAAATCTTACCTAATTGGAAAACACTAAAATATTTAGCATCAAACATAAGTATTGAAAAGCTTACTCCTAGAGAACTGGCCTTTTTATGGAGTGCAAGTATATTTTCAAATGAGACAATAGATTTAACTTCTACTGATATGTATTCGAATTTTTCTATGGAATTTCTAGTTAATAGTTTGAAGCAAAAATCAAATTCTCAAAACTGTTTTGAAGATTTGTCAATTGAACAAGTGTTTTCGTTAGGTTTCGGCGAAATGCAACGCAGTATAGAGTATAAATACATATTAAGTGCAATTATAAAGATAAAAGATAGGGGTCAAATATATGATTGTTTATATAGTTTAACTCATACTGAGAAAGACGTAGGAATAGAAATCCTTCTTCCTCGGACTGACTTTCATAAACCAATAATTAGATTTATAGAAAATGGCGCTGAACAAGAGGTTGTTAAGAGACTAGCTACTTTACATGGTTTTATTAGGTAATTAATTTATTATTAGGTAAGATAAGAAAACAGCGATGCATTGGTCACAATTCTTGCCAAAAACCTCAATACAATTCATTCAAATCTCTCATAAAACAAAATTACCGTTTCCACATTACATCGGACAAATCCCGGTGTTTTTTATTTGTTCGACATAATTCTTAAACTTTATCAGGTTAATGTTGGTAGAATGAATTTATGCTAAATGTGTAAACTGCTTGCTAATCATGTCAAAAGATAAGCCAGGGTAAGGAAGCGGATGCTTATGAAAATGTATGTTGGAATAACAGACTATGATTGGTTCAAAACTTTAAAGCAGGAAAATTGTGATGAAGTGAACTTTTGGAAACCTGGAGGCCGCACTAATTTTAAGGCATTGAATGAAGGAGACTTATTTTTATTCAAGCTACATAGCCCGCAGGACTATATCGTAGGCGGCGGTTTTTTTCTGAAGTTTTCTATCTTACCGTCTTCCTTAGCTTGGGAGGCGTTCGGAATTGCAAATGGTGCCAAGAGCCTTTTGGAGCTTAATAACAGAGTTTACAAATATAAAAAAACAAATCGTTTATTAGATCCAGATCCACAGATCGGATGCATAATCCTTTCCATGCCCTTTTATTTTAATGAGCAAGATTGGATTCCGGTTCCTCAAGACTGGAATCGCAATATCGTACAAGGCAAAACTTATGACACCTCCGAAGTGCATGGTTTATCTCTATATAAACAGGTGCAGGATAAACTTAGGATGGAAGATACCATGCAGTTTGCTATAAAAGAAAATGCTAATAATAACCGCTACGGAAAAGAGCAAGTAATTAAACCACGGATCGGGCAGGGAGCCTTTAAGGTTCTGATAACAGATGCTTATCATAGAAGATGCGCAATAACAGGGGAAAAAACACTGCCTGTTTTAGAAGCGGCGCATATTAAACCATATAGTATGGAAGGTCCCCACGAGATCAATAATGGATTGCTTCTAAGAAGGGATTTTCACACCCTATTTGATAGAGGATATATCACCTTAGATAAGACGCTAACAGTAGAGGTAAGCCATCGTATTAAAGAAGACTTTGGCAATGGCAAAGAATACTATGCCTATCATGGCAGCAAGCTGATTATTTTACCAGAACGAAAAGAACATTTACCGAATCTAAAGTATTTAGAATGGCATAATGAGAATGTTTATTTAGGCTAGTTAATATCAATCATCTAGATTTACTATGTGAGGCATGAGTAATTAAGATCTCAATTATGAATAGTATCATCAGAAAGTTAACCAGCATATCAACTAAAATTATCACCTTCTAGGTTGTGGAAACACAAACTCGTCAGCATTTTCACAGTTACCACAGTAACACCGAGCAAACCGGTTTAGTATTATTAGTTCAAAATAATTCTCAAATATTAATGATATGACAGTGATATAGTTATTATGTATAGACTTACTGATTATAATTAATTATGGGTAATTTACAATAATTACAAAATTTTTGTTTATATGTTAGGTCAAATTTCTTAATTTAAAAAGTTTAGGGGGTTAAATCGATTGTGTTTGTTGCAACTGAAGAAGAACTAGCCAGTGCCATTAAAAATAAAGAAGATCAAATCACAATTGAAGGGGACCTAAAGGAGAAAACGATCAAGATTAAAGCGACGGGGAATATTGCATGGGGGGTAGTTGTAACAGGCTTAATAATAGGAGTTGGTATTATTATTACAACAGGTGGTGCAGGGGCACCGATTTCAGCTCTAGCAGGTAGTGGAGCTGTAGGGATCTTAGGGAATGCTACAGCTATTAGTGCGTTAAAAATTGGCGTCGCTGCAAAAGGTGTTAATGTTTTAAACAGTTTGAGAAACGATTATAATATTACTTTTGAAGATAAGGATAAGTTAATCTTAAAAAGAAATTAAAGTTTAACAGAAACAACCATTAGGTGTAATAGTCAGGTTTTGTTTTAAACACAAGTTTTTTACGTCGGATGCTTCAATGTGGCGAGGGATGTGGCTCCTGAGAAGCATTACTCTTGGGTAGGCCACATCCCTTGAATCAGGGTAGCATCCTCCGACCCCATGTAAAGTCCTACTCTGGGGGTCACTAATGGCAATTACAAGAGTGGCTCTCACCCCAGATGATTGGCTCAAAAATTTCGAAGGTATGGATCTCATACACCGGAACAATGGCTCATTTTGCACCGGAATATACACCCAAGGCAAGCTGAAGGATTATAAATTTAATTTAATGACTAAGTTGTCCTGGATTGTGAAGTCAGTAAGATTAAGTAATGTTTATTTTTAGGAGAAGGTGACGAAGTGAGTGTATTTTATTTTTTTAACCCAAATAATAAACTGGGAATTAATTATATGTCTCCTACCTTATATGGAGGTTTTTTACCACATCCATATGCAGATTTAGAATGTCCAAACATGTATCTTGATTTTTGCTTAGAAGACATAAAACAAAATGATTTAAGAAGTAGAACTAATGCTTTTAGTAACTGTAAAAAAGCAATTCACCTAAGGGTTGATTTAATTCTAAATCAATATGGCTTACTTATGCCTAATATTAAATGTGATTTTCCGACAAAATTACAAATTGTTGAACTAGTTGGGTTGCTTCCAACGTTAATGCTGAAAAACATAAATGATGAAAGAAATCTTATTGAACATGATTATAGGGTTCCAGAAGAGAAAAGAGTTAAAGAAGTTATTGATGTAGCTGAGTTATTGTATATGGCAACCGACAAGATTCTAGGAAAAACTCCAATCGAGGTTATTATTGGGTTTGATACAGAACCACTACATAGAGTTATGCGTATAGAACCACAAAAGGGGCAATTAGAATTTTTTGGGATTAAAGCAAAAAAGGAAGAAGTAATGAAGTTTAATGAAGATTTTAACATATACTTCATCAAGGAAAAATTAAGGGGGATTGATGGAAGAATATTGCCTTTTTACGAAATTGATGAAGAAGTGTGTAATCGAATTGACTTAAGTTATACTAACAGGGAAAATTGGGAATTAATTATTAACCAACTATATTCTATAGTGAAAAACGATGCATTCAATAACACTGGTGCATATAAGGAAAACTGTATCTCCACTGTGGTACATATTCCTATAAGTAGTATGCATGAAACTGCTTTGTCAGATTTTTTAATTCGGAATTTTAATAGTAGGTTAAAAAAATAGTGTACTGATCTATTGTACACTCCAATTGGTGCTATAAAAGCACAATGAAACGATCCGTGTAAAAGGGTTGGCCGCCTGTGCTTATTTACTTATAATGAGGAGAAATGGCCTGGCCCATTTCCCATTGGATTTCGCATCCTTGGATAATTAGACAGTCATCCACCTTATATGAGCATCGGGTCAGTAGGCTGAAAACCGTTGAGGCCCTCTTGTAACTAACCAATTTAGGGAGGTAATATACGTAGTACCATCAGTAAGTTAACCAGCATAACAACCAAATTTATCACCTTCTAGGTTGTTAAGCACAAACTCATCACATTTCCACAGTCACCACATGTAACACCGGGCAAATCCCGGTGTATTTTTATTAGTTCGACATAATTTTCAAACTTTATTGACTTAGGGTTGATAAAATGTGAATATCGGCCAGTTTTTTCTATGAAGGCGTGGCAACCACATGAGTAATTCTATTATATTTTAAATTCTAGTATCGAATTGAGGTGGAATTCATATGAAGAAAATATTAAAAGAGAGACAAATTGAATTTCTTTTTCATTTTACAAGAGCGGAAAACTTGGTTAATATATTTAAATATGGTTTATTGCCACGAAGTGCATTATCAGCGAATAAGTTAGATAGCTACTTTAATGATGATTTCCGATATGATAACTATTTAGCCCCTAAATGAGATTGGAGTCCTGTCCCACAATAATGTAAAATAATATTGACGGAGGGGATAGGACATGAAAAGTAAAAGATATCCTAAAGAGTTCAAGGATCAAGTAATAAAAGATGCCTTGGAAATCAACGATGTAGGACAAGTAGCTAAACGCTACGAGGTTCACCCCAAAACCCTATACCGTTGGATTAGCGAATCAAAACATAAAGCATGGCAGCAAACAAGCAGTGAGTCCAAGAAAACAGCTGTTTATATACCTTCACATAAAGAATATAAACAACTGGAAAAAGAAAATGACAAGCTAAAAAATATCCTTGGTGAAAAAGACCTCGAAATTGCAATCCTGAGGGATTTATTAAAAAAGAAAAACCCCGGCTTTCAGACAGAATAGAAATTGCCGACATATGGATTGACCGGGGGTACTCAGCAGCAGTTGTACTACGGATTGTCGGCGTAAGCGAATCCACGTATTACCATCGTAAAAAAAATCCCGTTAAAGAACGTGTGTATAAGGGTGGAAGAAAAATACCAGGTTATTCTCTTACCTCAACTGGCAAGCCAATTAGTGATGAACAAATTAAAGAATGGTTAATGGAATTAATTGCCGGTGAGGAAAGTATTTATGGGTACCGTAAATTAACTCGCTGCTTACAGCGTCAGTACGGACTTGTTATAAATAAGAAAAAAGTTTATCGACTTTGTAAAGAACTGGATATTCTAGCACCACAGCGCCAAGTCCATATCAAGCACCCACGTAAAATTGCTATTAATCGTGTAATAACAAAATCTAACCAACTAATGGAAATAGATATTAAATACGGATACATTGCCGGAGAAAATAGATTCTTTTATTTAATGTGTATCATCGACGTCTATGATCGGATTATTATAGACTACCACCTTGGGCTTTCTTGTGAAGGAAAACATGCCGCCCAGTTAATGCAACGAGCATTGTGGAAACGTCAGCTATTTACCGATACAGCCAAACCGGTAATTAGAACCGATAATGGCCCACAGTTTATTAGTCATGCCTTTGAAAATGCATGTACAGAATTTAGAGTAGAGCACGAACGTATTCCACCTAAAACCCCTAATAAAAATGCTCATATTGAATCCTTTCACGCTATTTTGGAGAATGATTGTCTGAGCAAACATGAGTTTGCCACTTACCAAGATGCTTACCGCACTGTTACCGATTATATTCAGTTTTACAATCAGCGCCGGTTGCATGGTAGCTTATATGACTTATCTCCTATGGAATTTATAAATCAATTAGCACTTGGTAAAGTAAAACCTTTTATCGTCAAAGTTTAATTAAATATGTTTTTGGTGAGACCCTGAGGAAAACTTAGTTTAAGTACTAGGCGCCGTAGGGTAGCCTTGACAGCTCGTTAAAAGGGCTGTGGTACAATATCATACCGACGGGACGGTACCTATATGCATGTTTTCGGAGCCGCCCGTCGGTAGTTAAATCATTCCGCAGCCCTTAGGGCTGTCAAGGCCGCCGGACCATCATTGTATAACTTAGCCTTTTCTGGCTGTTATGAAATTCAATGAAAAAATGAGATTATGGGAGATGGCTCTAACAATAGGGGGTTAAACCG
>NZ_JARPTC010000012.1:0-119508 GCF_030577015.1 Desulforamulus aquiferis
CTGCTGCCTCCCGTAGGAGTCTGGGCCGTGTCTCAGTCCCAGTGTGGCCGTTCGCCCTCTCAGGCCGGCTACCCATCGTCGCCTTGGTGGTCCGTTACACCACCAACTAGCTAATGGGACGCGGATCCATCTGATAGTGATTAATCTTTCCTAATTAGAACATGCATTCCAATTAGCGTATCCGGTATTAGCAGCCGTTTCCAGCTGTTATCCCGGGCTATCAGGCAGGTTATCCACGCGTTACTCACCCGTCCGCCACTAAGTTTAAGTATCACTAGGTTTCAACTTAAACTCCGTTCGACTTGCATGTGTTAAGCACGCCGCCAGCGTTCGTCCTGAGCCAGGATCAAACTCTCCATTAAATATCTTGCAATATTTAAAGAGTTGATTAGCTCTTCTTTTACTTGTTTAGGAATTACTTGCTAGCGTTTGTATATAACGCTTGACGAGAATTCATTTGTGGTTGTCACAGTCTCGAGTTACCTCGACTTATGACTAAACCAAGTTGCATTCATCATCTACTGTTTAGTTTTCAAAGACCGCCTGTCCTCTCGGCCAGGAATTACATCTTACCATGTCCACCACTATGTTTCAAGTGCAATTTTTTGGTAAGTTTAGCTGTCGCAAGCGCGACACTTTTTTATCATAACATTATCTTTTTGCAAGGTCAATAACTAAATTCTTGTAATTACGTCACCCTTCAAGCAGATAACATTCCGCATAAAACTTAATTACTATTTAATAATATGTCTTAGCGGCGTAAATTAATATATCATAATCATTTTACAGTGTCAATATCTGAATTTAAGGATATGTAATTAAAATAAAAAAAGGAGGCTGTTCCGTATGAACAACCTTCTTTTGCTTTTATTCTTCGGTATTTTCTTCGCTTACTACCCTAGCGGTGGCTACTATGTGATCCTTTTCGCTCATTCTCATTAATGTAACTCCCTGGGTGTTCCTACCTATGGTAGAAACATCCTTTGCACTAATGCGGATGATAATTCCTTCGGCACTTATCATCATAATCTCATCATCATCCCTTACCACCAGAACTCCAACCACAGATCCGTTTCTCTTAGAGGTCTTTATATTAATTAATCCTTTACCGCCCCTGCTTTGTACGCGATATTCATCTAAGGGAGTTCTTTTCCCATAGCCGTTGGCAGTGACCACTAAAAGATCGGCCCCTTCTCTGGCTACGTCCATATTGACTACCGTATCATCACCATCCAGGGTTATTCCCTTAACCCCCCTGGCGGTTCTCCCCATAGCCCTTACATCCTTCTCAGAAAAACGAATGGCCATGCCGTCCTTGGTGCTAAGAATTACCTCTTCCTGCCCCTTAGTTAACTCTACAGCCACCAATTCATCTTCCTCATCTAAGTTAATGGCAATGAGACCATCCCTGCGGGAAGTGTCATACTCGTTAAGGGCGGTCTTTTTAATTATACCTTGCTTTGTAGCCATCACTAAGAAGGTATCCTCAATAAATTCCTTAACGGGAATTACCGTAGTTACATATTCGCCATTACTTATATAAAGCAAATTAATTAATGGTGTGCCTTTAGCTGTGCGTCCGGCCTCAGGTGCTTCATGAACCTTTAATCGATATACTTTGCCCTTATTTGTGAAGAACAATAAATAATGATGGGTAGAAGCTACAAAGAGATGCTTCACAAAATCCTCTTGCTTTGTACCCATAGCAGTGATTCCTTTACCACCACGCTTTTGACTGCGATAGGTATCCAGAGATATCCTCTTAATATACCCTTGGTTAGTAATGGTAACTACCATATCTTCCTCATCTATGAGATCTTCAATGTCAAAGTCTCCAGCCTGCTCATTACTAATAATTGTCCGCCTGGGATCTGCAAATTTTTTCTTAACCTCAGATAGTTCTTCCCTTATGATGCCAAGAACTTTTTTCTCATCTGCAAGGACTGAACGTAAATAATCTATCTTGGCCAGCAGTTCCTTATATTCCTTCTCCAGTTTTTCAACTTCCAGACCAGTTAAACTGCGCAGGCGCATTTCAACAATGGCTTCTGCTTGAATTTCCGTTAATTCAAAGTTATTTACAAGGCCTTTTTTAGCCTCATCGGTATTTCTTGATTCCCGGATAATTTTTATTACCTCGTCCAGGTTAGCCAGAGCTATCCTTAAACCTTCAACAATATGGGCCCGGGCCTCGGCTTTTTTAAGTTCATATCTTGTCCTGCGGGTAATTACATCCTTTTGATGTTCAAGATAATAAAAAATTACCTGGGGGAGATTTAAAACCTTTGGCTGATTATTAACCAGGGCGAGCATAATAACTCCAAAGCTTTCTTGCATTTGGGTATGCTTATATAAAAGATTTAAAATAACATTTGGGTTAGCGTCCTTCTTAAGTTCAATTACAATCCTCATACCCCTGCGGTCTGATTCATCCCGCAGATCCGAAATACCTTCTATCTTTTTATCCCTTACCAACTCGGCAATCTTTTCAATTAGTTTTGCTTTATTAACCTGATAGGGTATTTCATTGACTATAATAACCTGGCGACCATTTTGCTTGGTTTCGATGGTAGCCTGGGCCCTCATTTTTATAGAACCTCTGCCTGTTCTGTAGGCAGATTTAATACCTTCGCGGCCCATAATTTTAGCACCTGTTGGAAAATCAGGGCCTTTAATAATTTTCATCAAATCATCGGCTGTTGTATTAGGGTTATCAATCATCATTAATACACCATCGACAACTTCACCTAAATTATGGGGCGGTATATTTGTTGCCATACCCACTGCAATGCCTGAGGATCCATTAATTAACAGATTGGGAATTTTAGCTGGTAATATAGATGGTTCTTGAGTTCTGCTATCATAGTTAGGAACAAAATCAACGGTTTCTTTTTCAATATCGGCCAGCATTTCCATGGTAATCTTAGCCATACGGGCCTCGGTATAACGCATCGCCGCAGGTGGATCCCCGTCTACAGAACCAAAGTTACCGTGACCTTGAATCAAAGGATACCTACTGGAGAAATCTTGGGCAAGCCTAACCATTGCATCATAGATAGCAGCATCACCATGGGGGTGAAAATCCTGCATCACCTTACCAACGATACCGGCACTTTTTCTATAAGCCTTGTCGGGAGTTAATCCTAATTCATGAACAGAATAAAGAATTCTCCGATGTACCGGTTTAAGGCCATCCCTAACATCCGGTAAAGCACGTCCTACAATTACACTCATGGCATAATCCAAGTAGGAGTTTCTCATTTCGCTATTAATATCCAAAGGGATAACCTTACCAGAAAAGGAAACCATGTCCTATACCTCCGGAAAAATATTAAACAGTAAAAGGCTTGGCCAATATGACAAAAAGCCTATATTACAAGTTTTGCCAAATAAATTATAACAAAATCAGACCTTTATCGCAAATATTTGCTATTTAATTAAATACTGGCTAAAATGATCTGCCTTCCAGTAATTGTATGCATCTGGACATCAGTAAACCCTGCTTTATGCAACCATTCAGTATACTGCTCCAATGTCCAGGTTCCACCTGTCTTAGTATTTACTAACATATTTACTCCAAATAATTCAGCCCGGGGATTGACCCCCCTCACTAAATCAAGGATGGCAATCCGTCCAGAGCTATTTAGAGCCTTTTTTACCCCTTTAAATAACTCAATATTTTCGTCTTCCCCATATATGTGGCATATATTGCCTAAAAAGGCTAAATCAAAGTCACCAGTTGTCACACCTTCAGTAAAATCTTTTGCAACAAAGCTAATTTTTTCTCCCGGTTCCAGGGTAGGCTCCATAACAGCACATACATCAGATATATCTTGTACGGTCACAATCGCTCCGGCCTTAGCAAAGGGCCTAGCATAATTTAAAGGACCACCACCTAAATCCAAAACCGAAGGGGATGAAGGCATATTCTTCAGGCATAAGCCCACGATTTCCTCTGCAACTTCTTTAGCATTCTTTTTCATGGCAGCCATAAACCCTTTAATATCTTGCTTAGTACGCTCCCTTTCTGGGGGAATACCAGTTTTTAAAATCTCAGGTATTCTAGTCCAGGACTTAATGACATTAAAGGTATGAATTATAGCATGACCCACATAATTTTTACTATTTTCATTGTAAAATAAATCCTCGGTCTCAGCAGTCAGATACAGCCGTCCCTCTGATTCATTAACATAACCCAGGGCTGTTAAGGCTTCAATGACGGTCCAGAGGGCACGAAAGTCTAAAGAAAGCTTAATTGCTAATTCGTCAATGGTGTAATTACTTTCATGAAGTTGATCAAAAATACCTGACTGCATCGCTGCACCCACAACAAGTAATTCCTGCGGAACCATAGGGTTAACTAAATTTGGCATAGAAACCCTCCTAAAATTTAATACAGTAAATAACCTGCTGGCAAAATATATTTTGACAACCACATTTATATTCTACAATTCCATAATCAAACCGGAGTGTAGACTCCGGTTTGACTCTAAATATCCAGATTTCTTACATACTGTGCATTTTCGTGAATGAAATCCCTTCTTGGCTCTACCCTGTCTCCCATCAACATAGAGAAAGTAGCATCGGCCTCAATGGCATCCTCTAAAGTTACCTGTAAAACTGTTCTGGTATCAGGATCCATGGTTGTTTCCCACAGTTGCTCAGGATTCATTTCCCCTAGGCCCTTATACCTTTGTATATTGACATGGTCATAACCAATTCTCTTTAAAAGCTCCTCTAACTCATGTTCACTATAAACATAGCTGTCATGCTTACCTTTTCTTACCCTAAATAGGGGGGGTTGTGCCACATAAACATATCCCGCTTTAATCAATTCCTTCATATGCCGATAGAAAAAGGTCATTAATAGGGTACGGATATGGGCTCCGTCAACATCAGCATCGGTCATAATGATTAGCTTATGGTAACGAGCTTTACTAATATCAAAGTCTTCTCCAATACCGCAGCCCATGGCTGTAATCATTGCCCTAATTTCTTCATTGGCCAGGATTTTATCCATACGGGCTTTTTCCACATTTATAATTTTACCCCTTAAGGGGAGTATGGCCTGAAAACGTCTATCTCTTCCCTGTTTAGCCGAACCTCCCGCAGAATCACCTTCCACCAGATATAATTCACATTGGCTGGGATCCTTTTCGGAGCAGTCTGCTAACTTTCCAGGTAAGGCCATAGTCTCTAATGCACTTTTTCTCCTGGTTAGCTCCCTAGCTTTTCTGGCTGCTTCCCTGGCCCTGGCAGCGGTAATACCCTTTTCAATAATTTTCTTGGCCACCGAGGGATTTTCCTCTAGGAAGATGGTTAATCTCTCTGAAAGTACCGAGTCCACTATACCCCTTACTTCACTATTACCTAGCTTTGTTTTAGTTTGCCCCTCAAACTGAGGTTCCGGTACCTTTACACTTACAACAATTATAGCACCTTCCCTGATATCTTCCCCTGAAAGGTTTTGATCATTATTTTTCAAGATATTGTGGCTTCTACCATAGTCATTAACAACCCTGGTTAAGGCAGTCTTTAGGCCTACTTCATGGGTTCCACCTTCGGTTGTATGAATATTATTCGCGTATGAAAGCATGTTTTCAACATAACTATCGTTATATTGAATAGCCAGCTCCACTATTATTTGCTCTTTTTCCCCCGTTATATAAATAGGCTTTGGATGCAAAACCTGTTTATTTCTATTCAGGTGTTTAACAAAATCTTTGATTCCACCATCAAATTGAAATACTTGCTCTAATACAGGATCC
Organism: Desulforamulus aquiferis; assembly: GCF_030577015.1. Lineage (NCBI taxonomy): Bacteria > Bacillati > Bacillota > Clostridia > Eubacteriales > Peptococcaceae > Desulforamulus > Desulforamulus aquiferis. The sequence continues at coordinate 5,769 of NZ_JARPTC010000012.1, forward strand.
TTTCTAAGATCCTTTAGCACTATTTTTACACCTTTATTTAAATAGGCCAGTTCCCTTAAACGATGAATTAGTACCTCGGAACTATAGATAAGTTCCTCAAAAATCTCCTCATCGGGAGCAAAGGTAATTTTAGTACCTGTTGTACTGCTCTTACCTATAACCTCAAGTTCAGAAACCGGTAATCCCCGAGAATATCTCTGTTGATACACTTTGCCATTTCTTTTAATTTCTACAGTTAATTCTTTGGAAAGGGCATTTACAACGGAAACACCCACGCCATGCAAACCACCGGAAACCTTATATCCGCCTCCACCAAATTTACCACCGGCGTGCAACATGGTTAAAACAACTTCAACCGCCGGTTTGCCCACCTTTGGATGCAGGTCAACAGGAATACCACGTCCATTATCTTCAACGGTTATGGAGTTGTCCTGATGGATAAAAACTTCAATACGGTCACAATATCCAGCTAATGCCTCATCAATACTATTGTCAACAACCTCATAGACCAGATGATGGAGTCCCCTGGAACTTGTACTACCTATGTACATGCCAGGACGCCGTCTAACGGCTTCTAATCCCTCAAGCACCTGAATTTGATCCGCACTGTATTTGTTAACCTGTTGGTCCATCCTTTGACCTCCATCTATTCACATTGACTCCATATTATACCATGAATAGTATTCCCCACTCAAGGACTGTTCATGAGCAATATGGGTTATTTTTACAATTTATAACAATATTATCATATTTTTTGACTTAAAAATATAAATCGCCTCCTTTAAGGCGATTACTTAATAAATAATTTTATTCATCTTCCTGGCTTTCCAGTATATTATCTGATCTCTTTTTAAGGGTTGTGCAGGAAATGGGAGAGATAAAAATCTCCTTGTTGGTAATAACAAAGGATTTCTCCTTCTCTGCATTGGATATGGGCTGAATGAATCCTTCATCCTTAGCAACTTCTATAAATTCCCTGGTAATTACAGATTGCTTGGTTCTGGAATCAAGGATAGCAATGACGTCTTTTTTTAACACCACAACATCGCCGCCTAGGTGCAAAAACATTATATTTCCTCCTTAAGGGTTAAGTTTCCTGAACTTACTTGCCAGATGGCACCTGCTCCCTTGTAAAATTCTTCAATGCCACCTGTAAAGCAGGTGGTAATAAAGGTCTGAACTTTATTTTGTACCCTTTCCAGGAGCATAGTTTGTCTTTTCTGATCTAACTCAAACAGCACATCATCCAATAAGAGGATTGGATAATAACCAAATTCCTTAAACCACAATTCCAATTGAGATAGCTTTAAGGACAAGGTTACCGATCTTTGTTGACCCTGTGAACCAAAGGTTTTAGCTTCGATTCCGTTGATTGATAGGGATAAATCATCCCTGTGAGGACCTAGTATGGTCTGGCAACGATTTATCTCGGTACTTCTTATTTTTTTTGAGGCAGAAGCAAATATTTGATAAATCTGCTCTTCCTTTAGTCCAGGCTCTAATACCAGGGATGACAGATATTTAGCCTGTAATTCCTCGGAACCACTTGTTATTCCCTGGTGAATATTTCTGGCTATAGGTATCAATTTAGTTAGAATTTGCAGTCTCAAATAGATTATTTTAGCGCCATATTTAAATAGCTGCTGGTCCCATAGTTCTAACATATCCTGGGACGAACGTCTATCCCTTATCTCTTTTAAAAGGCTGTTCCTCTGTGATAAAACTTTGGCATATTTTCTCCAGGCCTGACTATAGTGAGGATTTAAGGGACCTACTTCATAGTCGAGAAACCTTCTTCTTTCCTGGGGTGACCCTTTAACTAAATACATATCTTCAGGACAAAACAATACTACACCAAAATAATCCAAATCAGAACGGGGAGAGTCATTGCCATTAATTTTTAACTTTTTATTCTTTGCATTGGCTAACCACTGAATTGCCAGATTTCTAGTTAAAACTTTAACTTCAGCGTTAATAGAGGTGTTTTCCCCTTGCCAATTGATTATATCCCTATCTTTTTCAGCTCTGAAGGATCTTCCTCGTAAACAAAAGTAAATGGATTCTATTAGGTTTGTTTTTCCCTGGGCATTAGCCCCGGTAATTATATTGATACCCTGGTGTGGAGTAAAACAAACATTTTTATAGTTTCGAAAGTTATTAAGGGATATACTGCCAATTTGCAAGCTATCACCTTCACATCACAACAAGAAAACTACCGGCCCCTTCTACTTCCACAGTGTCATTGGGCTTTAATAATCTGCCGCGTTTGCTTTCTATTTTTCCATTGACCTTTACCATACCTGTTTGAACCATCATCTTTCCCTGGCCACCAGATCCGGTCACATTGGCCCATTTTAAAAATTGATCCAGACGAATTTCACTGTCTACCTTTATTTTCTCCATTGGGAATCACTCCTCAGCTTGTTCGAACTGGTAACACCAGTGAAAGATAATTGGCACTATCAACGGTACGCAAAATTCCTGGACTTAGAGGTCCAGACATATCAATATGTATACTTTCCCCACCAATGGATCTCAGGGCGTCGATGAGATATAAGGCATTAAAGGCTATTTGCATTGTTTCTCCAGAAAGATAACAAGGCACCTCTTCGTGAATACGTCCTACTTCTGTATTAGCAGAGATAATTACCTTATCTTCTTCGATGGCCAGGCGTACAACCTGAGTACCAACCCTAGCCAACAGTGAAGCCCTTTCCACCGACTCAAAAAATTCCTTTGTTTTTAATTTAATTCTTGTTTTGTAGCCTTGAGGAATTACCTGACGATAGTTGGGAAACTGGCCTTCAATCAACCTAGATATGAGCTTAGTGTCCTCCATTATGAAGATAACCTGATTATCTCCAATGGATATGGTTATATTTTTGTCTGGATCACCTATTACCCTGGAAAGTTCGTTTAAAGCCTTCCCGGGAATTATAACACTAATGTCCTCTAAATCATTAGATAAATTTTCTTCCCTAAGGGCTAGTCGATGTGTGTCGGTGGCTACTAGTCTAAGAATGCCATTTGATATTTCCAGCAGTATGCCAGTAAATACCGGCCTATTTTCATCTGATGACGTAGCAAAAAGAACCTGTCTTAAATACTCCTTTAGTTCCTCCTCGGGCATAGTGAAGGAAGTATTACCCTGGGGGTTAGAGAACACAGGAAATTCATCGGCACTAAAACCATTAATGGCTATTTCTGACTGTCCGTAGTGGATGATTGCATTTTCTCCTTCGGCGGATTCAATTTGTATGGGACTATCGGGGAGTCTTCTTACAATCTCGCCAAAATATTTTGCAGGTAAAACAATAGATCCTTCTTCTTGAACATTGCAAGGAATTGTACATTGGATACCCATTTCCAGGTCAGTAGCTTCCAAAGTCAAGGTATTGCCCTTTGCTGAAAGCAGGATGCCGGAAAGAATTGGCATGGGACTTTTAGCAGATACACCCCTTTGGGAAGTCGATACACCCTGGACAAGATTTTGACGGGTACAGATTATTTTCATAGTCTTTCTCCGTTAGTTTATTTTATTATTTATTGTTATTTTTTTAGCTAGTAGTAGTAATAAGGGCTGTTAATGTGTGCAAATATGCCTCAACCCTGTGTGATTACTAAGATTACGTTGTAAAGAAACTGTGGAGAAACTTTAGGATAATTATCAACAGGCAAAAAAGGGAAAAAATAGCCCTTTCGGTTAATCCACAGTATAAACAGGTTTTTGAATAACTAATTCACACTATTCACTGATACGTTTCCTAAGTTCTTTAATGGTTTCTTGAAGTACCGGATCACCTGATGCATCACCTAATATCTTATCGCAAGCATGTAATACAGTAGTATGATCTCTGCCGCCAAATTCATCACCTATTTTGGGTAGTGATAAATCAGTAAGCTCTCTGGTTAAATACATTGCTACCTGACGAGGAAAGGCTACTGATCTGGTACGCTTTTTTGCCTTAAGATCTTCGATACGCAGGCCGTAAAAATCAGCAACTGTTTGCATAATAAGTGGTACGTTAATAATTTTTGGTTTACTTGGTGAAATGACATCTTTTAAGATTTCAGCAGCCAGTTGGGGGCTTGCTTCTCTCTGTTCCAAGGAAGAAAAGGCAGTTACCCTGATTAGTGCTCCTTCTAATTCACGTATGTTTGAGTGAATTTTATCTGCGATAAAAGCAATGGTCTCATCAGATATGTTTTTCAAGCCCTCCAACTGGGCTTTTTTCCTTAAAATAGCTACCCTGGTTTCATAGTCAGGTGATTGAATATCAGTTATAAGACCCCATTCAAACCTAGAACGTAGCCTGTCCTCTAATGTTGCAATCTCCTTAGGAGGACGGTCACTGGAGATAATAATCTGCTTATTTGCCTCATGAAGGGTATTAAAGGTATGGAAAAACTCTTCCTGGGTTCGTTCCTTCTTTTCAAGGAATTGAATATCATCTATTAATAGGATATCCATACTGCGGTATTTATTACGGAATTCAACGGTTTGGTCATCCCTAATAGAATTAATTAGCTCATTGGTAAATTTTTCCGAGGTTACATAGGCTACCTTTAGACCTAAGTTATTTTCTAAAATATAATGTCCAATGGCATGCATAAGGTGAGTTTTACCCAGACCAACACCACCGTATATAAATAGGGGGTTATAGGCCTTTGCCGGAGATTCAGCCACAGCAAGGGATGCAGCATGGGCAAATCTATTGCTGTTACCTATTACAAAGGTATCAAAGGTATATCTGGGATTTAAAATATTTAAATAACTTTCTTCATTATTAGATTTTTCCTTCGGTTTACTTGGTTGATCCGGTTCTTGCCCTGCTAATATAAATTGAAGAGAAACATCCTGATGCATAATTGCTTCATAGGCTTGTTTTATTATGGGTGCATAACGATCTGCAAGCCAGCTTTTTGAAAAATGATCCGGGACTTCGAATATTACTGTATTGTCATAAAAGGCTACCGGTTTGCATTTAGCCAGCCATGTATCAAATGAATGTTTATTTACTTGTTTCTCAAGTAGATTTAATACTTGATCCCATCTGACTTGTATATCGTTTTGCATCTAAAAATAAAACCCCCTGGCAATGATTGTACCTAAAAAATCCCTTAATTTAGGAAAATAAGGGAAAAATTAAGCTGGTTTGTATATTTCTTAATAGAATTTAATTAATTAACAAAGTTGTTCACAGTTTTATCCACAATCTGTGCAAAAGATAGGATAACAAAAATTATCCACAGGTGTAAAACAATAATACCAAAAGTCCCAGATGTTATCAACAGCTATTTAATTATCCACATTTGTTATGAATACCCAGAGAACACTTATATTTCAAAAACCTTTATATCTTGACTATGGACGGGAATTTTAATATAATCTTCAGTGACTGTCTAGTTATTTCCAGATATTTAGATATACCTATATTCGTTGAAGGGGGTGTACATAGTTTGAAGCGAACATACCAACCAAAAAAACGCAGGCACCAAAAAGTACATGGTTTTTTAAAGCGGATGTCTACTAAATCCGGCCGAAACGTTCTAAAAAGAAGACGCTTAAAAGGTAGAAAACGTTTATCAGCTTAAGGCCGCTTATTTGTGGCCTTTCCTAATTTGTATATCTAGGATTTTCTTTGGTTAAGCTACACATAAAAACCTAAATTAGGAAATAATTATGGCTATTTTTATTCCGTTAAAGAAAAATTCCGAGTTTAAAAAGGTTTATACTAGAGGTAAATCTGCTGCCAATCGGTATCTCGTTCTATATAAACTTCCCAATGGGGGATCAGAGCGTCGGTTTGGCTATTCAATAAGTAAAAAGGTGGGTAAAGCAGTTTGCCGTAATCGATTAAGAAGAATACTGAAAGAAATTTGTCGACTTAATTTAAATCGTTTTCCCGATGGACATGATTTCATTTTTATTGTAAGACAATCATCATGTGATCAGGAATATAACCAGTTGGAAAAACATGTGTGGCATGTACTGGGTAGATTAGGTGATTAGGAGAGGGATATAGTGCGACAGGCTATAATATTTTGCCTTCGTTGTTATCAAAGGTTTATTTCTCCTCTAAAGCCTCGCACTTGTCGATTTTATCCTACTTGTTCTCAATACTCTATTCAAGCATTTGAAAAGTACGGAGTGGTTAAGGGTGCCTGGCTAACTGTCAAAAGATTGGCAAAGTGTCATCCCTTCCATCCAGGAGGATATGATCCTATATAAATGTTTGTTAGGCTTTTAAGGAGGTAAATGTTTTGTTTGATTGGTTTCACTCCATTGTAAATGGAATGACTGCTTTAATGAACTGGCTTTATAGCCTAACAGTGAGTATAGGCCTTCCGAGCTATGCTTTAGCAATTGTAATACTTACAGTTATTATTAAAGTAGCCTTATATCCCCTTTCTAAAAAACAAATGCAGTCAATGGTAATGATGCAAAAACTGGCACCTGAAATTAAGGCAATTCAGGAGAAGTATAAAACCAAAGATCCTCAGAAAATGCAGCAGCTTATAATGGAGTTGTACAAGCAGCATAATGTTAATCCTATGGCTGGCTGTCTGCCATTATTAGTTCAGATGCCTATTTTAATTGCACTTTATCGGGCATTATTTGATTTTCCCTTTTTAAATCCAGAGCATGCTCACTTTTTCTGGGTAGAGTCACTAAGTCAAAGGGATCCTTATTATCTTCTGCCAATATTAGCGGCAGTCACAACCTATATGCAATCTAAACTGACTACTAACGCACAGGATCAGACACAAAGAACAATGCTGTATACCATGCCTGTATTAATTGGTTGGATTGCCAGCACCGTACCCGCAGGTTTAGCTTTATACTGGGTAGTATTTAATGTTGTGGGTGCTATTCAACAGTGGTTTATTAATAAAGACACCCTGCACCTTAAAGAGGGGGTAGCCGAAGTTGAAGGTAGTAGAAAAGGTCGGTAAGACCATAGATGAGGCCGTAGAATTAGGTCTTCAGGAATTCGGTGTTTTGAGGGATGAAGTAATTATTGAGGTATTAGAAGAACCCTCAAAGGGATTATTTGGATTAATAGGAACACGTCCTGCCAAAGTTAGAGTAACATTAAAGGATAATCCAGCTGATCGGGCAGATAGATTATTACGCAGTATATTTAAGGCCATGGATATACCAGTGGATGTTAAAGTACAGGATCAGGAACAACTCCTTGTGGTTAATATGGAAGGTCCCGATTTAGGAGTTTTGATTGGAAGACGCGGAGAAACCCTTGATTCTCTGCAATATCTTGTTAATCTTGCAGTAAATAAGAATCAGGAACAAAGACGCAAGGTTGTATTGGACGTTGAAGGTTATCGTCAGCGTAGGGAAGAAACTTTACAAAAACTTGCTACAAGGTTAGCAGATAAAGCAAGACAGCGTGGCAGAAGTGTAGTTTTAGAGCCTATGAACTCCCAAGAGAGAAGGATAATTCATACAGCCCTTCAGGGAAGGGATGATATATACACTTTCAGTGAAGGTGAAGAGCCCTTTAGAAAGATCGTTATATCTCCAAAGAAATAAAAAGTCAAAACAAGAATAAAACCCAGCAACATAGGTTGCTGGGTTTTTGTAAACCTTATGGGTAAATAAATATTATAAATTTTTTCGGGGGGTTTTCCTGGGTGTTAGATGATACTATTGTAGCCATAGCTACACCACCTGGTGAAGGCAGTATTGGTATAATCAGAATAAGTGGCTCAGAGGCTATAGCAATAGGGATGATAGTATTTAGACCAAAAAAAAATACTGATTGGTTTAAAAAAGACAATTATAAACTTGTCTATGGACACATAATTGACCCGGAATCAGATGAAGTAATTGATGAAGTAATTCTTTCAATTATGAGAGGTCCTAAAAGCTTTACAGCAGAAGATGTGGTGGAAATAAGTTGTCATGGTGGTATTGTACCTTTAAATAGGGTGCTAAAAACAGTACTTAACCAGGGGGCAAGATTTGCAGAAGCAGGAGAATTCAGTAAAAGAGCTTTTATTAATGGACGCTTAGACCTGGCTCAGGCTGAATCTATTATAGATTTAATCAGGTCTAAGACTGAAGCTGGTGCTAAAATTGCCATATCTCAATTGGGCGGCAAACTATCCAAAAGGGTCTCTGCATTGCAAAGTGATGTTTTAGGTCAATTGGCAAAAATTGAAGCTATAATTGATTTCCCAGAAGATGATCTACCGGAAGCAACACTGGATGAAATGTCGCTATGTACTGCAGAATTAATAAATGAAATTAATAAAATATTGGAAAGTGCTGAATCAGGAAAAATATATCGGGAAGGTCTGCAGACAATTATTGTAGGAAAGCCGAATGTAGGTAAATCCTCTTTGCTAAATGCATTACTTAAGGAGCAAAGGGCCATTGTAACAGATATTCCCGGTACCACCCGTGACGTTATCGAAGAGGTATTAAACATCAGGGGTGTGCCATTAAAAATAATGGATACTGCTGGTCTAAGGGAAACCCAAGACCTTGTAGAGCAATTGGGTGTGGAGAGAACAAGGAAGTTTTTAGATCAGGCTGAATTAATATTAATGGTAGTTGATGCCATCACAGGTATATCAGAGGAAGATAAGAATATCATCAAGCTGATAAAGGGTAAAAAAACAATATTCTTAATAAATAAAATAGATTTAGAAGCAAGGAAAGTTACTGCAGAGGAAATTCAGAAAATTATAGATGGAAATCCTGTCTTGGAAATATCAGCGAAAAATGAAATTGGTCTAGATAAACTGGAACAGACAATATTAGAGCTTGTATTGGAAGGAAAGGTTACAGCTGCCGATAATATATTAGTTTCTAATACCAGGCATAAACATGCCCTTGAAAGGGCTGCTTTTCACCTAAGTGAAGTTTTAAAAGGTATAAGGGACGGGATTCCACCAGATCTAGTATCCATAGATATTAAATCAGCATGGGAAATACTAGGTGAAATTACCGGAAATAATGTTACTGAAGACTTGATAGATAGGATATTTGCAGATTTTTGTATTGGTAAATGAGGTGTTTTTAATGGGTTATCATGCCGGAGATTATGACGTAATTATAGTGGGTGCAGGTCATGCAGGCTGTGAGGCTGCCTTAGCAGCAGCAAGAATGGGATGTAAAACTCTGGTTCTGACCTTGAACCTAGATAACGTGGCACTTATGCCGTGTAATCCAGCTGTAGGTGGACCGGCGAAATCTCACCTAGTCAAGGAAATAGACGCCTTGGGTGGGCAAATGGGGTTAAATACTGATCTCACAGCTATACAGATGAGGATGCTCAATACTGGTAAAGGTCCGGCTGTTCATGCCCTAAGGGCCCAAGCAGATAAGTTAAAGTACCAAAATTTAATGAAGAAAACCCTTGAGAGTCAGATAAATTTAGATATTAAGCAACTGCTGGTGGAAGAGATTATTGTTGAGCAGGAAAAGGTAACGGGTGTAGTAACTCAGATAGGAGCTATATTCACTGCAAAGGCTATTATAGTAACCACAGGTACCTACCTAAAGGGACGAATAATAATTGGTTCAGTTCATTATCCAGGGGGTCCTAATAGCCAATTTCCAGCGGTTAATTTAAGTGATAGTCTGAGAAAGCTAGGCTTAGAGCTGGGTAGATTTAAAACAGGAACACCCGCTAGGGTAGATCAAAGAAGTGTTGACTTTTCTAAAATGACTATTCAGCCAGGAGATCAAAGGGTACATAATTTTTCTTTTATATCTCCAGTAAAGCAAAGGGATCAGGTACCCTGCTGGCTTACCTATACCAATGAAACCACTCACCAAATTATCAGGGATAACCTACATAGATCCCCACTCTATGCCGGTATCATTGAAGGTATTGGGCCGAGATACTGCCCTTCCATTGAAGACAAAGTAGTTCGCTTTGCTGACAAACTACAGCACCAGATATTTATAGAGCCAGAGGGTTTAGATACATATGAAATGTATGTGCAAGGTATGTCTACAAGTCTTCCACCAGATGTACAGTTATTAATGCTTAGGTCCATTCCGGGTCTAGAAAATGTTGAGATAATGAGGCCAGGTTATGCCATTGAGTATGATTATGTAGTGCCAACTCAGTTAAAACCAAGTCTCGAGTGTAAGCAAATTAAAGGTCTATATACAGCCGGCCAAATAAACGGCACCTCTGGCTATGAGGAAGCAGCAGCTCAAGGGATAATTGCTGGTATTAATGCTGCCTTACAGGTAAAGGGCAAGGAGCCGTTTACCCTAAAAAGATCTGAAGCATATATTGGAGTGCTTATTGATGACCTGGTAACAAAAGGGACTAATGAGCCATACCGTTTAATGACAGCAAGGGCCGAGTATCGTTTACTGCTGCGCCAGGATAATGCGGATCACAGACTTACTGAATTAGGCTATAAAATAGGTTTAGTGACTGAGGAAAGGTATAAAAAGTATAATATAAAATGGGATCTAATAAATAAGGAAATTGAAAGATTAAAAAGCTTAACTATTCCTAATAATGAAGAGACAGCTAATCTATTAATAAAACTTGATTCAAGTGAATTAAGTCAACCTACCCCTGCCATTAATCTAGTCAGAAGGCCAGAGGTAGGCATTAAGGATTTGAGACAATTATCATTAGATTTTACACCATTACAGGATGAAATTATCGAAGAAGTAGAAGTTGAAATTAAGTATGAAGGTTATATAAAAAAGCAACTGGCCCAGGTTGAAAGATTTGAAAAATTAGAGGGCAGAATATTAAGTGAAGATATTAATTATAATGAAATTAAGGGGCTTTCAGCGGAAGCCGCACAGAAACTAGCTAAGTTTTTACCAACATCCATAGGACAGGCCTCTAGAATTTCAGGTGTAAGTCCTGCAGACATATCGGTATTGTTAATTTGGTTAGAGCAGCAAAGGAGAAAAACATCCGGGGGTGAATAAAAATAACGGAGCTTAAGGATGTATTAATAAAGGCTGGAAATGAAATTGGGATAAAATTTACCATGGACCAACTTGAGTCTTTTAATAAATACTATTATTTATTAATTGAAGGAAATAATAAATTCAACTTAACCGCCATTACTGAAGTTAAGGATGTGGCAATAAAGCATTTTATAGATTCATTAACCTGCCTGACATTTATTGATCTAGCTAATAATTCAACAATAATGGATATTGGAACAGGGGCAGGCTTTCCAGGGATACCTCTAAAAATAATGAGACCGGATTTAAAGATTACATTATTAGATTCCCTAGGAAAAAGGGTTAATTTTTTAAATGAAACTGCAGATATATTGGGACTAGAAAATATTAAGGCTATCCATGGGAGAGCTGAAGACTTTGGGAGAGAACCACAATTTAGAGAAAAATATGATTATGCAATTTCAAGGGCGGTAGCAAAGCTATCGGTACTGACTGAATATTGTCTGCCCTTTGTTAAGCCAGGAGGTTATTTTATATCTCAAAAGGGTCCAGAAATAGATAATGAAGTTAAAGAGGCTGGCAAGGCTATTGAAATACTTGGTGGTAGATTAGAAGTAATCAACAGCCTAAATTTACCAGGTATGGGAGATGGTCGCAGCATAATCATTATTAAAAAAATTAAACAAATTTCCAAGGACTTTCCCAGGAAGGCTGGGGTTCCTGGGAAAAAACCAATATTATAAACCCGGCTTAGGCCGGGTTTAATGTTTCACGTGAAACATTATTAATTTAAGTAAGAATAGCTAAAAGTCCGAAAAATATTATAATGATACCGGCAATTTTATTAATCAGCTCCAATTTTTTATCATTTAGTCTATCCTTAAAATAGGCAGCTAGACTACTTAAAAACAACCACCATAGGGCGGAACCAATAAAAACTCCTAATACCAGTTGCAGTGTAGAAAAGATGTCTCCCCCATTGCCTAGTCCAAAGGCTGCAAAAATAGCGGTAAATCCTAAGATAGTCATAGGATTAGAAAGAGTAAGGGCAAATACAGATAAGAATGAAGAAACTAAGCTTCCTGTATGCCCAATATTATTTTGCTTAACAGGTGCAGTTTTATATGCATTAACTCCCAAGTATAATAAAAACATGCCGCCAAAGGTCTGCAACCAGTATTTATTACTAGTTAAAAAACTAGTAATTGCTGTTAGCCCAAAACCACCAATGCACCCATATATTGCATCAGCACAGGCTGCACCAATACCTGATATAAAGCCACGCAACCATCCGCCCGACAGAGACCTGTTAACGCACAACAAGCCAATTGGACCCACGGGAGCAGCAATTGATAAACCTATTAATAACCCCCGAAAAAAATAAGGAACCTCCAACTCTTATTCCCCCAAGCATATCTTTATTTAGAAGATGGTATTGGTATTTTTAATGTCTCTTTTTTCGAAGATAAAACTATGGTAGTTTTTGTTTTACCCACACCGGGAATTTCTTTTAAAACTTCACTAATTAATCTTTCGAGGCTTTTGATTTTAGTGCAGCGTACTTTCAAAAGGTAGTCCTCTTCACCAGCCACATGATGACATTCTTGAATTTCCTTAACCTTTAAGATGTTTTCTAAAAACCCATGTCTGTTTTCTGGACGATCTAGGGTCACGCTAATAAAAGCAACAATTTCAAAACTCAAAAGTTCAGGGTCTACTATTGCAGAATAACCCTTTATAATCCCCTTATCCTCCAAGCGCCGTACCCTTTCAGCAGCAGCTGGTGCCGATAAACCAAGGGAATCACCTAATTCGGACCAGGTTACACGACCATTATCCATTAATATATTAATTAATTTATAATCTAAGGAATTTAGATTAAAATTCTTCATATTCAAAAGAAAACCACCTCACATACAATAATATATAAAGAATATATCATAAAAAAGTTAATATTTATAGATACTTTAAAAATATTAATGTTTCACGTGAAACATTTAGCCTGTTTAAAAAGATACTACTGGATTTTAAGAATCCCGAACAGCTACATTCGTAGTAGTGGATGCAGCGCTTCGGGAAACTGAGGGTGAGAAAAAGCTTATTCGGACATGGACATCCGGGTAAGCCTGAGGTAAACACGATGTTTACTCGAAGGCTGCCCATTTTCGCATAAGCAAGGGATTGGTGCTGTCCACTGCGGAGATAGGAGTCGTGAGGGATTATTAAAAACTGAATATAGGTAGGTTTTAAACAATTTGAATGTTTCACGTGAAACATTAATAGCCTTTCAATTGATTAATTAGAAGGAAGAATAAGTTCCTTTGTTGAATAGGTGTATGATATAAGGAAACTCGGGGGTGTTCATTTGGGGAAAATAATAGCAATTGCTAACCAAAAAGGTGGAGTAGCCAAGACCACGACAGCGGTCAATCTCGGGACCTGCCTTGCCCTGATGGGACAACCTGTCTTATTGGTTGATTTAGACCCCCAGGGCAATGCGACAAGTGGTCTTGGGGTGGATAAATCTGCCTTGGATCGTTGTATTTACGATGTATTAATTAACGAATTAAATGTCGATGAAGTGATAATCCCTTCGGGCATCAGAAACTTGGATATTATTCCATCAACTATCCAGCTGGCTGGGGCGGAGGTTGAAATGGTTTCGTTGCTTGCCAGAGAGCAAATTCTCAAGGGTGCCATGAGTGAGTTAAAAAACCGCTACCAGTACATTATTATTGATTGTCCGCCATCCTTGGGATTATTAACTTTGAATGCCCTTTCTGCAGCGGATTCTTTACTAATCCCAATTCAGTGTGAATTTTACGCCCTGGAAGGTGTAGGACAATTGATGAATACTGTGCAGCTAGTTCAAAAACACCTTAATCAAGGCCTTAAAATAGAGGGTGTTTTACTTACAATGTTTGATGCCAGGTTAAATCTTTCTATTCAGGTTGTGGATGAAGTTAAAAAGGTATTTGGGACCAAGGTTTTTAAAAATATAATTCCTAGAAATGTTCGCTTAAGTGAAGCACCAAGTCATGGGATTCCGGTGGTAATATATGATCCAAAATCTAAAGGCTCGGAAGCATATCAAGAACTTGCCAAGGAAGTGATGGGTATTGACTAAAAAAAGAGGTTTAGGAAAAGGTTTGCAGGCCCTCATGCCTGTTGTTACAGAAGAACCTGCCAATCAGGGAATCCTTAAGGAGATTAAGGTAAAGGATATTAGACCAAACCCAAAACAACCTCGTTTAAGGATAGACCCAGAAAAATTACAGGAGCTAGTTGAATCTATCAAAGAGTACGGGGTTGTGCAACCTGTAGTTGTCAGATCTCAACCTGGCGGTGTATATGAGCTGATTGCCGGAGAAAGGCGCTGGCGGGCGTGTCAGCAATTAAATTTTGAATATATACCCGCTGTAATTAGGGAATATGGTGAACTTCAGTCAGCGGCCATTGCCCTGATAGAGAACCTACAAAGGGAAAATTTAAATCCCCTGGAAGAGGCCACGGCCTATCGCAGGCTAATGGACGAATTTCAGCTAACCCAAGACCAAGTCTCCCAAAGGGTAGGAAAAAGCAGACCACAAATAAGTAACATGCTAAGGTTACTATCCCTGCCCAATGAAATTAAGATGTTTTTAAATACGGGTGAATTGTCTGTAGGCCATGCCAGAGCCCTGCTGGCCCTAGAGACACGACAAGAGCAAATAGATTTGTCAAATACGACAATAAAAAAACAGCTCTCGGTTCGTCAGGTGGAAGAAATAGTAAAAAACATGCTTGAAAAAGTAGAGCAAAGGGCTAAGTCTGAGAAAAAGCCACGTCCTAGAAACCCGGAAATAGTTGAACTAGAAGACCAATTAAGGGGTGTTCTTGGCACAAAGGTTCAAATAAAGAATAAATCCCGGGGTGGAAAAATAGAAATTGATTATTACGACGATCTAGACTTAAACAGAATCATTGAATTGCTTATAGCAGAGGAAAAAATTATGGCTTAATAGACGCGAGGGATAAAGATGACGGGTACTATAGTAAACGCTGTGGCTATTTTATTAGGTACAGCAATAGGTTTACTGTTTAGAAAAGGGATAAGTCAATCAGTGAATAATACCGTTATGAGTGGTATTGGACTGGCAGTAGCTTTAATTGGTTTTAAAATGGCCTTTAAAACAGAAAATGAATTAATAGTAATCCTTAGCCTGGTTATAGGAGGGATTATTGGGGAAATTCTTAATATTGAAGGGTGGTTAGCCAGGGCCGGGAGTTTTCTAGAGAAGAAGGTTGGAGGACAAAATGGTGAAGTATCCAAAGCCTTTGTAACAACAAGTTTGATTTATTGCGTTGGAGCCATGGCGATTATGGGAGCCATTGAGGATGGCTTAACGGGTAATGCCACCACCCTATATGCAAAATCCCTGCTGGACGGTACTTCCGCAGTTATATTTACCACAACCATGGGTTTTGGAGTAGCGTTCTCTGCAATACCGGTATTTTTGTATCAAGGGTCCATAACATTAATGGCCAGTGGACTAAAAAATTTTCTAACCCCCTCTATGATTAATGAAATGACCGCCACCGGAGGGTTACTTATTGTAGGTATAGCCAGTAATATTTTGGGAATTCGTACCTTTAAAGTAGGTAATTTACTTCCTGCAATCGGAGTAGCGATTTTCTTAGCTTGGCTTTGGACAAAATTAAATATTGGAATTTAATCGGAACTTAGGTTCCGCTTTTTTTATAGATAAAGAGTACTCTTAGTGAAAGCACAAAAGGATTTGTGGGTTGAGGGTCGAATATTGTCATGTTGAATATATGTAATTTTCTATAAATTTAATTAAGGTGGTTTAAAGATGGCGGATAAGGTAGCTATAGTTACGGACAGTACCTGTGATCTGGAGATTGAAATACTAAGGGAATATGGTATTAGGGTTTTGCCCCTTAAGGTTATATATGAGCACGAAGAGTTCTTGGATAGAGTAGAAATTACCCCCCAGCAGGTATATGACAGAATGCCTGGCGAAATACCCTGTACATCACTGCCATCTCCTGCTCATATCTGGGAGATGTTTAATGGCCTACGACAGGAAGGGTATACACATATACTTTCCATGCATATTTCCAGTGGTCTTAGTGGAACATACAACGCAGTATTAACTACTGCTAGAGAATTTAACGATATCGTAATTGAAGTTTTAGACTCCAGGGCTTTATCCCTTGGCCTGGGAATACCGGTATTGGAGGCTGCTAAAACCTATAAGGAAACCTTAAGTTTTGAAGCTACTTTAAATAAAGCAAAAGAATCCATTGGGTCCATGGAAGTCTACTTTGTTTTATCAACCTTAGAATATCTAAAAAAAGGCGGCAGAATTGGTTATGTTGCCGGTACTATAGGTGAAATTATGCAAATAAAGCCAATTATATCAATCAATGAAGAGGGTAAATATTTCACCTTTGAGAGAGTCAGGGGAAGAAAAAAATCTCTCCAACGTCTAGTGCAGATTGCCGTTGATAAAATTGGACAGAACAAAGCTGATGTTGCAGTAATGCATGGAGGTGCTGTAGGAGAAGCCAAGGAAATATTTGAAAAGATAAATAATCTAGCTAATATAGAAGATAAATTTATAGGACAGGTGGGCCCGGTGATAGGTGTCCATACAGGGCCAGGCCTAATTGGATTATGTATTAGAAAGCTATAAAGGCTAATAAACATAGTATGTTATTTGGCATGAGAGCCTATTAAGGTTCTCTAGTTATTTCTTTGTTTTTATATATCTAGCATATAATCGGTTTTTTTAACGCTAATAATTTGTTATAATATTCCTCGGGTTCCATTTAGTAATCAACATCCTGAGATTATCCTAATGCCATACTATATAGAACCAATAAATATTGAAGAGAAAAAAGGGGAATTGAGATGGAAAATTTTTGGCAGGCTATACATCTTAACATGCCTGTTATTATTTTGTTCCTAGGACTGCTGGTAACAATTATTGTTATAGGACAATTTATATTACATAGGCGCTTTAGGGAAGTGTCCAGGAGATATAAATTGCTTACCCGGGGTCCAGCAGGGGCTGACTTAGAGCAAATTTTATTAAAGTACGCAGAGGATGTTAAAAGATTAGAGGAAACTAACAAAAATTTAATGCGTGAGCAGGAGATTTTGAAAGAACAAATAGCCCAGGGTCTACACAATCCTGGCTTAGTTAGATTTAATGCCTTTGATAATATGGGCAGTGACTTAAGTTTTTCCCTGGCCCTATTAGACAGAAGGGGCGATGGTGTAATACTAACAGGCTTGTATGGAAGAGATGAAACTCGACTTTATGCAAAGCCAATAAGAAAAGGTTCCTCCGACTACAGCCTTACAGAAGAAGAACTAAAGGCTGTGCAAAAAACTACTGGGGGAAAGAATGAATAAATAATTCAGTCTCAGCTTACCTTATTATTAAGGAGTTGAGTCAAGTGTTTAAAGATAGGATTGACGCAGGGCAAAAGCTGGCCCAGGCTTTAACGAAGCGTGTTTTTAAAGTATAACCCTGGCAGCTTAGTCCCATATCCAAAGGATAATATTATTGCAGCACCACAAGGTTGGTGGCCATGGCTCTTTGGATGCCGTCGGATGGTCTGTTTAACACTTGTCCGTCGAATATAAAGGTACTTGAACCGCCCCCGTCAAGATTGTAGCCTTCCTTTACACCCAACTCTATGAGTTTAATTTGTAGGCGTTCTAGGGTTACTCCGCTGCTCCAATCCGATTGTCTTCCATCAACTACTATAAGTATTAAGTCTCCATTGGCATATTCACCTAGTATTGTTCTTGGATGCTTTGTGTTTTGCCACTTTGCTGGTAAGGGAACAGGCTTACCTCCTTGTATTAAAATAGGAACAAAGCTGACCCCTTGCCAGGGTTTTTGCGACAGCAAAGCATCCCGATCGTTAAAAATTCCTCCAATTAATTTTCCTTCTTTATTTATTCCTGAGAAAAAAATATCTTCGACTGAGGGGTGGAAGCCTCCCACTAGCTTCTCATCTATCACTGTATTACCAATGGGAAGAGTATATTCCCGTCCGTCTTGCATAAACCTATAAAAACCTCCCCCGTTGATTCCCAGTATGGCCCCGGTTCTTTCAACTGCCTGGGAAGGAGTTTCCTTTTCACCATATTTATCCTGGGCTAAAACCACTTTAAAAACCTCCGGATCAAAGAGCTTAACCTTAGCAATAAAGCCCCTATAACCTAACTCATCAAGTTTAAATACCTTTACCTCGACCCTTTCCGATTGGTGGAACCCCACTGGAGGACCCAGCATCGCTAGTATACGATCTTCATAAATTTGGTCAGATAAATCTCTATGGTTAGTGCTTAGCATTGCCAGTTCTTGTATTACACGCTCCTGTTCTTTAAATGTTTGATCCTGATCTTCAACCAATTGGCTAATAAATGAGACATTCTTATATAAATCCTGTAGGTGTTGTTCCGTAGAAGAAATTTCTAACTCGGTTTTTATAAGGGGTAAACCTGTAGCCTGGGCACGGCTATCGAAATTAGTCATGGCAAATAAAAACCCGATAAGTGGTGCGAACAAAAAAATGAAAAATAAATTAATTATTCGCATCAGGTGCCTCCTTTAAGATGTTCAGGCTCTTCTCCAAGGCCTGCAGCTGCTTATCTAAATCCTTAATTTTATCATTTAGGGCCTTTTGGGTTGAGTCAGAGCTGGTAAGCGTCTGGTCGGTGTTTTCTAGTAATTCTTTAATTTGCTTCATCTCGTCACTTAGGGAAGCTAAACGAGACTCTAAATTTTGTACATTCATGGCATTAGTCTGCTGTACCGTTAACATAGTTTTATCAATATAATTTTTGGCAAGAAAAGAGGAGCCCAGAAGAAGGCCCAGCCATAATACAAAAACGCTAACTAATATCAAGTTCTTGTTTTTGGTGGCACTATTAATTTTTTCTGTATTGCCTGGTAGATGACTCATTAAAACCACAACCTTATAAAGTATTTTAAATAAATTTTTCTACATCTAAATGTTTAATCCTGTAAAAATAACTAATAATTAATCATTTTGTAACAAAAAGGGCTGTCCCGCGGGTCAGCCCTCAGACTGTTGAACTACAACTGGGTTTTAATAATCCCGAGCAGCGACATTCGGAGCAGTGGAAACAGCGCTTCGCGAAGCTGAGGATGCGAAAATGGGTGAGCGGACATGGACGTCCGCTCAAGCATGAGGTAAACATGATGTTTACTCGAAGGCGGCCCATTTTCGCCCGAAGCAAGCGATTAGCGCTTTCCACTGCGGAGAGAGGAGTCGTGAGGGATTATTAAAACCCGAATATAGGTAGTTTTTCGACACAAGAAGGGCTGCCCCGAGGGGCAGCCCTTCTTGTTACAGTTTATTTGATATTCTTTGGCTAGTCATTACCAAGCCTTCAGTTATCAGATTAGCAAGCTTCATTACAAGATTCAACCTGGTATTCTGAAGAACAAGGTACTCCATAAAGCCCCCGACATTTACAATACCTGTAATATGCAGTTGGCCAACCGCAGGTAAAGATTTATGGACGCCGGCACCAGGCTGTAAAGAGCCATCTCCAATGTTGACGCACCCAACGTTTTCTAGATGACCGAGACAAGCATCTATGGCAATAACTACCCCCTTGGGGTGGTTGATGCTGATTTCGTTAAGTTTATCGTTTAAGTTGCTGGCATGGACCGGCTCGTCAAGGGTGCCATAGACAACAAAGTTGTGACCCTGGGATGAAGCCATTTTTGAACCTACCAGAGGCCCTAAGCAGTCCCCTGTGGAGCGGTCTGTACCAATACAGACCACTACTAATTCGGAGCCTTCGCTGATACCGTATTCCATTAATCGGACTGCTAAATCCTTACTAAAAATATCAACAGCGAGGGGATCCTCGGCACTGATTCTAGTTTTGGGGGGTAAAGCAGTTTGAGTCATAGTGTTCATAATAACTGACATCACATCACTCCCTCTCAAAGCAAACAACTAATATATTTATTCCCCCGATAAGACTTAATTATTCCAGTTAAGCAGAAATTATGAAAAATAATCCCTAATAATGGATAAACCAATTTTCCAATAGAGTAAGTTTTCAGGTCAGCCAAGTACTGATCAAGCATAATAATCTACAGAGGAACAAGTATTGTAGCAGGAGGTAGCATCAATAAGATGATCAATAATCAAGGCAGCATGTTGATAAGATTAATAGCAACCTATATAGGAGCGGTCATAGGGGCAGGTTTTGCTTCCGGACAAGAAATCTTGCAATTCTTTATCTTGTTTGGTTATATGGGATTGGCTGGAGTAGCAGTGGCCACAGTGTTATTTGCCTATCTAGGTGCCCTAATACTATATTTAAGTATAAAGCTGAGATCTGGGAGTTATCAGGAATTACTCTCCTATCTGCTTGGTAACTGGGCTGGCAGGTTTATGGACTTGCTAAGCCTTTGGATGCTCCTGGGGGGGCTTGCTGTTATGCTCTCGGGAAGTGGGGCGGTGGTACAAGAATATCTAGGGTTTCCAGGCTGGGTTGGCATCTTGGCAGCCTTAGTTGTTATTGCCATGGTTATCTTCAATGGTGTAAAGGGACTGCTATTGGCCAATGTTATCCTGGTGCCCGTTAAATTTGCCGCAGTATGTATGATAGCAGTTCTTGCTATCCTATACAGAGGATTACCGGAACAATTACCGGCCATTAGTTCTTATGGGATATCGGGGAATTGGCTCTGGTCAAGTGTGTTGTATGTTTCCTTTAATATGATTGTACCTGTAGCAGTGTTGTCCTCATTAGGTCGTTCCGTTCCCCCTAGAATAGGTATTCTAGGGGGAATAATTGGGGGGATTGGCTTAGGATTTACAGCATTGCTGGTTACCTTGGCAGGTCTTGCCTTTTATCCGGAAGTGGCGGGTTATGAGGTTCCAATGTTGTATATGGCCTCAGGTGTTAATGCCGGGCTAAGGCCCTTATTTGCCTTGTTGATATGGCTGGCAATTTTAACAACAGCAATTGCTAATGCCCATGGCTTTGCTAGCCGCCTTGCTCCCGATGGAGGAAAACGCTATAGATTATTTGGCCTTGCCGCCTGCCTTGGGGTAATGCCATTAACAGTTTTTGATTTTTCCTCACTGGTAAGATTTCTCTACCCATTGTTCGGTTATGCAGGGTTATTGCTTTTAGCTGCCATGTTGATTGTACCAATAGTAAAGTCAAAAAGGAAAATATGAGGACTCAGGAGAATAAAGGAATAATCAAATTAAGTAGCGAAAGCAACAATAAAACCCGCTAAGAGAGGGTGGTTTCAATAAATTGGCTTGATTATATATTAGTAGGTATTTTGCTGCTGGCGGGGTTCCGGGGCTGGGCCTCCGGAATGATTATGAGTGTATTCCGATTGGCCGGATTAATAGCTTCCTTTGGTATAGCCATCATTTACCATGGTTCTTTAGCTAATTGGCTCCATAGTGAATGGGGATTAGCTGATACAATTGCCAGCTTACTAAAGCCCTTGGTTAAATTGCCCGGACCTTTTAACAATCCTGAAATATTAAGGATGCCTGTCAATCTGCTGCAACAAATCAGCGCTCAAATTCCTCTGCCTCCCCCATGGCCGGATATAATTCAAAGCTTGGGATTAATGTCGCCTAATCAGACTGTGGGACAGGCCATAAACCTTTTATTGGCCCATGGTATCCTAAAAATATTGGCATTTCTTGTGCTCTTTATTGTTGTTAGATTTTGCGTAGATCTACTTGGTGGAATTATCTCTGCGGTTATAAAATATAGCCCCCTTGGTCCCTTGGATAAAGCTGCGGGGTTACTCTTGGGGCTTCTTACTGGAGTAGTCATTATTGTAATAATTATGACTGTAATGCTGCCCATGCAGGTACCACTAGCGCTTTTAGGGGCCAACGGTGTCCTTGAAAGCCTTGAAAGGGCCCTGGCTGGATCAATTCTTCTTGACCGATATGGACCAATAGTTGAGGGTTTTGGGGTACTACCCTCTATACTTCCAGAATTTAGCAATCAAATGCTGTTTAAATATCTTCCCACCGGTTCAGGGGTGGAAATTTAATTACTAGATAAAAGCCCTTATAATGAGCAATACTAAATTGTCCGGTTTATTTTGTTGTAGGGAGGGAGTTATTTCATTGATCATAAATCAAGATCAGCTAAGGTACCGAAGAAAAAATGTTTGGGAAGAAGCAGATACAAAAAAATATCAGGATATTATGAATTTTGCAGAGGAGTATAAAGATTTTATTTCTAATTCAAAATCTGAGCGTGCCTGCGTGAGGCAAATTGTTGCCAGGGCATTGTCCCACGGATTTAAGCCCCTGGACCAGTATCAAGCCTTAAAGCCAGGGGATAGAGTCATTCAAACATACCGGGAAAAGGCAGTATTGATGTCCGTTGTAGGACACCAAGGGTTGGATAGGGGTATCACCCTGGTGGGTTCCCATACTGATGTACCTAGACTAGACCTTAAGCCCCAACCCTTGTACGAAGAGGAAAAGTTGGCTTTTTTAAAAACCCACTATTATGGGGGAATAAAAAAATACCAGTGGTTGGCTGTACCATTGGCCCTGCATGGAGTGGTCTGTTTGATAGATGGCAGGGTGGTAGAGATTAATGTGGGCGACATGCCGGGGGACCCGGTCTTTGCCATTTCTGATTTACTTCCCCACTTGGCCAAAGAACAAATGGAAAAGAAATTGAGTGAAGCTGTGGAGGGAGAACAGCTAAACCTATTAGTGGGAGGCATCCCCATAAAGCAGGGGGAAAAGGAGAGGGTAAAGCTAGCTATCTTAGAGCTGCTATATAATAAATATGGTGTAACCGAAGAGGATTTTATAAGCGCCGAACTGGAAGTAGTGCCTGCTGGAACTGCCTATGACATAGGATTTGACAGAAGCTTTGTTGGAGCCTATGGCCAGGACGACAGGGTTTGTGTATATAATTCACTTAGGGCAATTTTGGAGGTCGGTACACCAGGCAGGACTGCTGTAGCCCTGTTTATTGACAAGGAGGAAACCGGCAGTACAGGAAATACCGGGATGAGCGGCAGGTTTCTGCAGAATACCCTGGCAGACATGGGAATGCTATTATACCCAAATTTTAACGAGTTATCTCTGAGAAAGATATTAGCAACATCCATTGCTCTGTCTGCCGATGTCACAGCCGGCTTAGACCCTAATTTTGAAGGGGTTATGGAAAAAAATAATGCAGCCAGACTTGGTGGCGGGGTAGTTGTTACTAAATACACCGGTGCCCGGGGGAAAAATAATACTAATGATGCCCATGCAGAAACCATGGCCTTCATGAGGGGTCTCCTTGAACAAAACCAGATTATTTGGCAAACCGGGGAGTTAGGTAAGATTGACCAGGGTGGTGGCGGAACCATAGCCCACATCATAGCAGAGCAAGGCTTTGAAGTTGTTGACTGTGGGATAGCTCTTTTATCTATGCATGCTCCACTTGAAATAGCCAGCAAGGCAGATATTTATGAATGTTATAGGGCGTACAAAGCATTCTTTGCCCTTTAGGGTTAGGCCTTTCCAGCCGCAGGATCCTTGGGAGAGGGGGTTTTTTCTTTAATGGATTTATCTTTCATCGGTGATTGGATCATAAGCCTTTATTCGGTTGAGGACCTGCAAAATGCATTAAAAACAACCCTGCGCATAATTGCAACACTGCTGCTTGCCAAGCTAACTATTAGCTACTGCGGCAAAGTTATTGAAAAAATACTAGTATCTAAGCCTGGAAAATATTTGAGCGACAATCGGGCCCTTACACTTACCAGCCTTCTAAGAAGCATTTTACGCTATGCCGTTTATTTTGTAGCAATTATTTCCATTGTGGAAATTTTTGTTCCCAATGCCGCCCGTACGGTACTAACCGGGGCGGGAATAATTGGTTTAGCAGTAGGCTTTGGCGCACAAAATCTTGTGAAGGATATTATAACAGGCTTCTTCATCTTATTTGAAGACCAGTTTGCAGTGGGTGACTTTGTACAGGTAGTGGGAGTTACCGGCACAGTTGAGGAGATTGGTTTGAGGGTAACCAGGATTCGGGAATTTGGCGGCCAGCTGCATATCATTCCCAATGGCACCATTGATAAGGTGGCCAACTTTAACCGGGGCGGCATGATGGCCATTGTTGAGGTTGGTATATCCTATAATGAGAACATTGAGAGGGCCATTGAGGTTCTCAAGGAAACGGGCCGTGAGTTTTCAGATAATTGGTCGGCAGATTTAATGGAAGGCCCTACGGTTTTAGGTGTGGTTAGGTTTGGGGAATGGGATGTGGTAATCAGGGTGGTGGCCAAGACCCTTCCCATGCGCCAGTGGGAGCTTGAGCGCCAACTAAGGAAGGCCATTAAAGAGTCCTTTGACAGGGAGGGAATTGAAATTCCCTATCCCCGCAAGATGACAATATCAACTGAGAGGGGTGCTTCTGGTGCATAA
This sequence comes from Desulforamulus aquiferis, assembly GCF_030577015.1. Taxonomy (NCBI): domain Bacteria; kingdom Bacillati; phylum Bacillota; class Clostridia; order Eubacteriales; family Peptococcaceae; genus Desulforamulus; species Desulforamulus aquiferis. The sequence continues at coordinate 30,187 of NZ_JARPTC010000012.1, forward strand.
GTATCAGGTAGGAGATGTGGTAAAAACCCGTAAGACCCACCCCTGTGGTGGAGATACCTGGGAGGTAATGCGTACCGGTGTTGATTTTCGCATAAAGTGCCAGCAGTGCGGGCGGGTCCTAATGCTACCCCGGTCAAAGTTTGAAAAAAGTGTTAAAGCAGTGGTCAGCAGCGGAAGCGGCGGCAGTGGTCTTGGCTAAGGGGAGACCCATAAGAAATACAGTATAAGCCAAAGCCCTTGCGCTCTCTGGAAAACAGTGATATAATCTTACAGTGCCTTTATATGGCATTGTTCCACCCTGCTCTACCCCAGGGGTAGAGCCGTTTTAGTCCGTAGGGAGGAGGTGAACTGTGTGCGCAACTATGAACTAATGTACATCATCAAACCCGATGTAGAAGAAGAAAAGCTAAATGCATTGGTAGAAAAGTTTAAAGGCCTGGTGGAGGAAAATGGCGCCGAAGTTACCAAACTTGACAAGTGGGGTAAGCGTCGTCTAGCCTATGAAGTTAACCACATTAAAGATGGCTTTTATGTACTAATGCAGTTTAAGGCTGAACCAGCAGCTGCGGCTGAGCTGGACAGGGTTATGAAGATTACAGATGACATTCTTCGCCACATGATTGTACGCGAAGACGAATAATTTCTTTCGGATAATAAACCCAAGGCGGTGTTTAATATGCTCAATAAGATCATTATAATTGGGCGTCTGACCCGGGATCCGGAACTTCGTTATACCACCAATGGTGTGGCAGTGGCAAAATTAACCCTGGCAGTTGATCGCCCTCAATTTAATAAGGACAGGGAAAAAGAAACGGACTTTATTGACGTAGTTGTCTGGCAAAAGCAAGCAGAAAATTGCGCTAACAACTTAGGCAAAGGGCGTTTGGTGGCTGTTGAAGGCCGCCTGCAGATCCGTTCCTATGACGATAATCAGGGGATTCGCCGCAAGGCTGCGGAAGTAGTAGCCGAAACTGTAAAGTTTCTGGATTGGCCTAAAGATAGGGAAAATTCAGGAGGCAATGCTCCTTATGGTGGTAGCGGTTTTGGTAGCGAAATTAACTTCGGTGGAGACGATATACCGTTTTAGGGTTGGTCAGGTAGCTTAATACCAGTACCCAGCAAGGAGGGAAAACTGTGAAACGCGAACGTGGACGCAGAGGCAAGAAGCGTATCTGCAGCTTTTGTGTAGATAAGCTTACATCCATAGATTATAAAGAACTTCCTAAATTAAAGAAATACATTACTGAACGCGGCAAGATTTTACCCCGTCGTATCTCCGGTAACTGTGCGCATCACCAGCGCATGCTGACCGTTGCTATCAAAAGGGCACGTAATATCTGCCTGCTGCCCTTTACAGCTGAATAATAAACAATAAAAGGATGAGGGATTTTTCCCCATCTTTTTTTGTTCAAGGGGAAACAAATATTTCATGCTCTTGGTTTTTTCGGAGCAGATTCATGTTTTAGCCAAGTCCGGCAACAAATAACACTAGTTTAAGGCAGGAAATACAGAAGCTGTCAGCGAATTATAAGTTGTTTTATACCGTAATTAAACATGTATATATATTTAAGGTAATATACTTAAAGCTGACCTGAACGGTTTTATAAATGAAGAGGTGACGATTTTTTGGCTTCCTTTAGAGATACCCGGGCAATGGTTGAAGGGGCATTTATCGCTGGGATCACAGCTGTACTAGGCCTTCTGGGGATGTTTATACCCCCGTTTTTTTTAGTTATTAGTATTATAATACCCATTCCCCTGGCGGTGCTGGTCAGACGCAGGGATCTGCGGGTGGGAGTAATGTCCTTGGTGGTAAGCGGTTTTCTTATGATGGTCCTTTACCCTGATCCCTTAAGGGTACTGGTGATGTTTATTCAGTTTGGGCCCTTGGGCCTAGTGCTTGGTCTGCTATATAAAAACTATGTTTCCTCCGGCCATGCACTGGTGGCAGCTTCACTGGTATCGGTTATTGCTTCTATTACAGTAATCATCCTTAGTGTCCTGTTCACTGGATTGAGTCTGGAGCTTATTCAGGGGACCATGAATGAAACCATGGAAAGGGCCTTCCAGATGTATGAGGATGCTGGTCATCCGGTTCCAATGGATCAGCAGCAGCTTTTTAGAGACAGCATCAAAGGAGCTATCTTCCTGTTGCCGGGGATGTATGTATTATCTGCCCTTTTTTCCACAGCTTTGACCTACATAGTGGGTGGCAAGGTCTTAGTCCGGATGAATTACAAGGTCAATAGCCTGCCTCCTTTCAGCAAGTGGCGTATGCCCTGGTATGCAATCTGGGGTATAATTCTCGGGCTTATTTTCCTTTTGGCGGGGAACCATTATGAAATACGTGCTTTAAATTTAGTAGGGCAGAACCTATTAATGTTATTTATGGTTGCTTTTTTTGTCACGGGTCTTTCTGTATTGGCTTATTACTATAAGATTGTGCCTTTTTCTAAACCCTTTAAATTTGTTCTAATTTTAGTAGTAGTTTTATATATTGGCTTTATGTATTTGGGAATTATCATGCTGGGCTTGTTTGATGCTGTTTTTAATATCCGGCGTCCGCTGCCCACTAAGGAGAAATAGGTTATCAAAATTTAATAAGGGGGATTCACATGCAGGTTGTATTATTACAAGATGTACCAAAAATAGGAAAAAAGGGAGATATAGTAAACGTTGCCGAGGGTTATGCCAGAAACTTTTTATATCCTCGTAATCTTGCCTCCCCTGCCTCAGAGGGAAAGCTAAAGGAAATATCCACCCAAAGGCAAAACCAGGTGGCGAAAAAGCAAAAGCTGGAACAGGAAGCTAAGGATTTAGCAGCTAAGATTAGCAACCTAACTGTTAAGCTCCAGGCTAAGGTTGGTGAGGCCGGACGCTTATTTGGGGCCATTAGCAGTAAAGATATAGCAGACGGGTTAAAGGCTCAACATGATTATGATATAGATAAAAAGAAAATTGTTTTAAAGGATCCCATTAAAAGTTTAGGCAATTATAAAGTAGTGATTAAAATTCACCCAGTAGCCCAGGCTGAGATAGAAGTAGAAGTGGTGGCCACTGAGTAGTCTAGAGGATACCGGATTTATAAGGCACATTCTGAAAGGAGCACATCTATGAAGGTTTTCCTCGAAAAGTTTATGGGTAACAGTAAGGAACAGGTATCCGGTCAATTTTCCGAAGCAGATCAATTACAGAGACAGGTAACAGCCCTCTTTGGGCTTTTGAGCAGCATACTAGGTTCCGACAAGCTGGTACTTAAGGCTGGCAAACTTGAGGCCCTGCAGTTAATGAGTTCCGAAAAAATCGAAGAGCGGGTTTTGGCTCTTCAAAAACTGGCCTTTGAAGATCCGACCTATGATACTCTGCCAACCATGGAAGAAATCCCAGCTATTTTAGAAAATATTCAGGAAGAAATTGCAGATATCATTGCCCGGCGTACAGTTGAAGAGGAATTGGAAAAGAAAATTGGAGAGAAAATGACCCAGCGTCATGAGGATTACATTCGCGAAATTAAAATGCAGGTAATTAAAGAAAATGCTGGGCCGGAAAATGCACAGACCCTAAAAAAACTTGCCATTTTAGAGAAGCTAGATTCTAAAAAACTGGCCAGATCAGCCATGGAGATATTAAGGCCCCAATGTTTTGAGGAAATAGTTGGCCAGGAGCGGGCAGTAAAAGCCCTCCTTGCCAAACTGGCCTCTCCCTTTCCACAGCATATTATACTATATGGCCCCCCTGGAGTAGGTAAAACCACCGCTGCCCGGCTGGCTCTAGAAGTGGCCAAGGGCATTAAAGGGGCACCTTTTGTAAAGGATGCCGCCTTTATAGAAGTAGACGGGACAACCCTCCGCTGGGATCCCCGGGAAGTTACTAATCCCCTGCTGGGATCGGTACATGACCCTATCTATCAGGGAGCACGCAGGGATCTAGCTGAAACAGGTATTCCAGAACCGAAATTAGGGCTGGTTACCGACGCCCATGGTGGAGTGCTCTTTATAGATGAAATTGGTGAACTGGACCCGGCCCTACAAAACAAGCTGCTAAAGGTTCTGGAGGACAAGCGGGTATTCTTTGACTCAGCCTATTACGATCCAAATGACAATAATGTTCCAAGATATATTAAAAAAATCTTTGATGAAGGAGCCCCGGCAGATTTTATACTTATTGGGGCTACCACCAGGGATGCAGAGGATATTAATCCCGCGGTAAGATCCAGATGTGCAGAGGTATTCTTTGAACCCCTGACTCCCTCGGCAATTCAAGGCATTATACGTCAAGCGGCAGGTAAGCTAGAGGTTGAGCTTGAAAAACAAATACCCGAGGTAATTTCAGAATACACCATAGAGGGGCGTAAGGCCATTAATATACTTGCTGATGCCTATGGGTTAGCTTGCTTTAAGCAGCAGCAGGATAATATACATGAACCCATTAAGATTAGCCTTAAGGATGTTTATGAAGTAGTTCAAACTAGCCGACTAACTCCCTATGTTATGCACAAAGCCTCCGAGGAACAGGAGATTGGTAAGATCTTTGGATTAGGGGTGGCTGGCTACCTGGGCTCTGTTTTGGAAATAGAGGCGGTGGCATTTCCCGCCCGCAGCCAGGGTCAAGGGAATATAAGATTTAACGATACAGCGGGCAGTATGGCCAAGGACTCAGTTTTTAATGCTGCGTCAGTTATTAGAAAACTCTCGGGAGAAGACATAAGCAATTATGATATTCACGTCAATATTGTAGGCGGTGGCAGAATCGACGGTCCCTCTGCCGGGGTGGCAATTATGCTGGCCATGCTTAGTGCCATAAAGGATCAGGCACTACCACAAAATATTGCTGTAACCGGAGAAGTATCTATTCAGGGTAAGGTTCGGGCTGTGGGCGGTATTTTTGAAAAAATTTACGGTGCTAAACAGGCTGGGATAAAGAAGGTGTTTATTCCGGAAGAAAATATAAAAGATGTGCCCACTGATTTGAAAGGCATTCAGGTAATCCCAGTAAAAACCGTAGCTGAAATATTGGAGGAAATTTTTCATATCAAGATAAATGAGTTAGCTAGTTAACTCGTAATATTAGTTTTATGCCGGGAAAGAGGAACGCTATGCTTGACCGTGTACCACCACAAAACATAGATGCAGAACAATCGGTACTGGGAGCAATGCTCCTGGAGAGGGACGCCATCTTTAGGGTAATGGAGTTCCTTAAGCCGGAAGACTTTTACCGGGAAAGTCATCGATTAATTTATCAGGTAATATTGGAATTGGCCGAGGCTGGCAGTCCCGTTGATTTAATAACCGTGACAGATCTACTGCGGGACAAGGGTGATTTGGAGAAGATTGGCGGCGTGACCTACGTGGCAACTTTGGCTAATCTTGTTCCAACCGCTGCCAATGCTGAGTATTACGCCCGCATCGTAGAAGAAAAATCACTAACCAGGGCAGTAATTTCCGTCACCACCAGAATATCCAGCCGGGGTTATGAAGGTGCCGAAAGTGCTGAAGAATTACTTGATGAGGCAGAGAAATCCATTCTTGATTTGGGCCAGAGACGCAGCAGTTCTACCTTTGTTCCAGTTAAGGATGTCCTGGTAACTACCTTTGAGGATATTGAGCATATTTATAGTAACCGTGGCAAGATTACAGGGGTACCCTCTGGTTTTATAGAACTGGATCGGATGACTAACGGCTTTCAGAAGGGAGATTTGGTCATTCTGGCAGCTCGACCCAGCATGGGCAAGACTGCCATGGCTATATTGGTAGGCCAGCACGCAGCCATTAAGCACCAAGTACCAGTGGCAGTTTTTAGTCTGGAAATGTCCAAGGAACAACTGGTTCAGAGGATGCTGTGCTCAGAAGCAATGGTGGATGCCCATAAGGTTCGTACAGGTAATCTTGCTGACGATGATTGGGGTAAACTAAGTGAGGCTGCCAGATACTTATCCAAGGCCCCTATTTACCTGGATGATACAGGTGCGGCCACTGTTAGGGAAATGAAGTCTAAGGCCCGTCGTCTTAAGGCGGAAAAGGGCCTGGGATTGATTATAATTGACTATATGCAGTTGATGTCCGGTGGTGGAAAGAGAAATGAAAATAGACAACAGGAAATAGCAGATATATCACGTAAGCTAAAAGGAATGGGTAAGGAGCTAGGTGTGCCTGTAATAGCCCTGTCCCAGCTTAGCAGGGCCGTAGAAAGCCGTACAGACAAGCGTCCCATGATGTCTGACCTTAGGGAAAGTGGCGGTATTGAGCAGGATGCCGATGTTATTATGTTCATTTACCGAGACGAGTACTATAATCAGGAATCTGAGAAAAAGGGGATAGCCGAAGTCATCATAGCTAAACAGCGTAATGGACCGGTGGGTACAGTGGAGCTGGGTTTTTTCAAAGAATATACCAAGTTTGTAAATTTAGCAAAAAGGGACTAGCAAGGACTGGTTAATAGTTTCTTGCTGTCATTTCAGCGTGTTAAAGCACAAAAAACAGAGATTGTGCAATTAAGAACAAACCAGAGGGCCTAAAAGGGTTATATTGTTAAATAATCGAAGTTGACAACTTAGGGTAGCAATGATACCATAATCCTGTTTGATTATTGGTATTATCTGTTTAAAAATTGGGGGTATATTCAAAAGGATGCTCAAATAGATAACTTTTTTAAGTTTCTGTTTGGGTTATTTTTATTTCAATGGGAAGAATATCTACCAGGAAACGGTAGGAGTTATTTTAGTGAAGTCTAGGAGGTGCTTTTTCGTGTCAACGGTTGTTCTTATTGGCGCCCAGTGGGGTGACGAAGGAAAAGGTAAAGTTACCGATTTTCTTGCAGAAAAGGCGGACATTATTGTGCGCTATCAGGGTGGTAATAATGCTGGCCACACTGTTGTAGTAGACGATGCTGAGTTTAAGCTGCATTTAATTCCCTCTGGAATTCTATATCCGGAAAAGCTATGTGTCATTGGTAACGGTGTTGTTATAGATCCGAAGGTTCTTATAGAGGAAATTGATTCCCTGGTAAAAAGGGAAGTGCCCATTGGTCAACTACGCATTAGTCAGAGGGCCCATGTAATTATGCCCTATCACCGACTAATGGATGCTGTGGAGGAAGAGCAAAAGGGAGATGCCAAAATTGGCACCACCAAAAGAGGCATTGGCCCCACCTATACTGACAAAGCATCCAGGGTTGGCATCCGCATGGTGGATATGATAGATAAAGAGGAATTCCCTAAACTGCTACAGCCCAATGTGGAACGTAAGAATCAAGTGTTTGAGAAGATGTATGAAACAGAAGGCTTCCAGTTTGAAGAGGTTCTTAAGGAATACCAGGGTTATGCAGACGTATTGGAGCCAATGGTAGATGATGTATCGGTACTGGTTCATAATGCCATTAAAGAAGGCAAGAATGTCCTTTTCGAAGGAGCCCAGGGAACGCTACTTGATCTAGACCATGGTACTTATCCCTATGTTACCTCATCACATCCGACGGCTGCTGCTGCCTGCTTAGGTACTGGCGTTGGCCCTACTAAGATAGATAGGGTAATCGGTATTGCCAAGGCCTACACCACCAGAGTGGGTGAAGGACCCTTCCCCACAGAATTGATGGATGAGCTGGGCGAAGAGATTAGAAAAAATGGCAATGAATTTGGAACTACCACCGGTCGCCCCCGCCGCTGTGGCTGGTTTGATGCGGTCATTATAAGATACGCCGCCCGCATAAGCGGACTGGACAGCCTTGCTATCACCAAGCTGGATGTACTGACAGGACTGCCTGTGATTAAGTTGTGTTCAGGGTACCGCTATAAGGGAGAAATTATTAGAGAATTCCCGGCTTCCCTCAAAGAACTGGCCAAGTGTGAGCCAGTTTATGAGGAGTTCCCTGGCTGGACAGAAGATATTTCCCATGTAACTAAGTATGAAGACCTGCCTGAAAACGCTAAGAAGTACATGGATCGCATTGTGGAACTAACGGAAGTAAAAATCGCCATCATAGGTGTTGGCGTTAAGAGGACTCAAACTATTATCCTTGAAGACCTATATGAATAAAATATAGAGGGGCCGTAAGTCCCCTCAGCCTGTTGAAAAAGGTACAACTGGGTTTTAATAATCCCGAACAGCGACATTCGGAGCAGTGGAAACAGCGCTTCGCGAAGCTGAGGATGCCAAAATGGGTGAGCGGACATGGATGTCCGCGAAAGCCTGAGGTAAACACGATGTTTACTCGAAGGCGGCCCATTTTCGCCCGAAGCAAGCGATTAGCGCTGTCCACTGCGGAGAGAGGAGTCGTGAGGGATTATTAAAACCCGAATATAGGTAGTTTCTCGACAATCTGAGGGGCCGTAAGGCCCCTTTATATTACAAAAGTGTTAGAAACTTAAACAAAGTTTTTGAACATAAACTTGTTGACACAGGCTGTCCAATATTGTATTATAGCACTTGTGAGGTGCACAGGCACCGGAAAAACAAAATAAGATCCATTAGCTCAGTTGGTAGAGCACCTGACTTTTAATCAGGGTGTCCCGCGTTCGAGTCGCGGATGGATCACCACCACAAAAATTTTGTGGCCCCTTGGTCAAGCGGCCTAAGACACCGCCCTTTCACGGCGGTAACACGGGTTCGAATCCCGTAGGGGTCACCAAATTTTTATTTTTTTGTGTTTACAGTTTTTTCTATAGTGGTATAATAAGTAAAAAATGCGGATGTAGCTCAATGGTAGAGCATCAGCTTCCCAAGCTGAGGGTTGCGAGTTCGATCCTCGTCATCCGCTCCATATTATTTGTAGGTGGGGTCAGAACAGTCATCGAGACATCATCAAATATTTAGCCTGAAGCTAGGTCATCTAGCCTCAGGCTTTTATATTTTATACGGGGGGGCAGCACGAAGCCAGTCCCGTTTTTGCATTAATCTTTTAAGGGGTGCTCCCAGGAGAGTCTTTTTAACAATTACCTTGAAAAAAATATATCCTACATCCATAGGCGACCTCTAATATATTCATAATAAAAATCCCCCAATCAAGTATTGAGTCAGATATATTTTATCCAGACAATGAAAAAATACTATTAGAAAATTAATTTTTTGTTAAAATTCTGCCATAAAATTTAAGATATTCTTAGAACTGGGTAAGTTTGTAGGAATTAAATCTTTGCCCATAGAAGTCCTGGAAGGAAATAAAAGGTAGAATTATAACTTTCTGATTTAGAAAGGACGACCAGGACATGTTCAAACTAAAAATTGGTACAAAAATTAGTCTGGGATTTATGGTAATGCTGGTACTAATCACATTTCTAGGTGGAACTTCCTTCTATTTTATTAACTCCATCCAAGAAAAAACAAAACTAATAGAACAATCTGCCCTGCAGCAGCAGCTTGCCCTGGAGGCAGAAAAGGAGTTTAAAGAGGCTGTTTCTTTAATGAGGGCTTATATTGGCTATGGAAACGAAGATTACATTATTAGTGCCCAAAAAAAGATGGTTGATTTTAACAAGAAGGTGGCAGATTTAAATCAGGTGGTATCTGAAAAGGATAAGCCTGATGTTTTAAACTTAATTGAAACCATTGGCGTGTTTCATGGGCGTTTGTTTGACGAATTATCCCCCATGGCCAGATCCTTTCATCGTTCTGTGGCCGAAGGAAATGTAGAGAATGCCCAGGAAATGAGAAATAAAACCCTAAACATTGCCAATGAAATTATGATCCTGCAGGGTCAGATAGAGGACCGATTGGGTCAAATAGCAAAAAAGAATAATGATATGTTTAATGCAAGTTTAAAGTCTTCTTTGGCCCAGCAGGATCAAGTTATCTTTATGTCCATAATGGTCGATGCCATTGCTATTTTCTTGGGAATTATGATAAGCATATTTTTAGGTAGAAGTATTCGCAGGCCTATCCTACAAATGGTAGCAGAGGCAGAGAAATTTGCCGAAGGTGATTTTCGAGCAGATATTAACATAAAATCCAAGGATGAGCTGGGGCAACTGGCAAGCAAACTGAATCATATGCGACTTAGCTTCAGGAAGGTTTTAGAGAAGCTTAATCAATGCTCCAGCCAGCTTTCCGAAGCAGCTAGCCACTTATCCATACAATCCAGTCAAACATCTATTGGAGCTACCTCTATTTCTTCTACCACCAATGAAATTGCAGCCATGATGGATAACCTTAGTAAAAGCACCCAGCAAATGCAAGGCCAGGCAATGTTGGCAGCTGAAAGGGCTGAGAAAGGACATGGAGGTATACAACTGGTAACGGATCAAATGAATGAAATATTGGCTGCCACTGAACAAGTAAGCTACTCCACCCATGCTTTAAGCTCGGCCACCAGTAGAGTGGGACAGTTTGTGGATGTTATTAACAACATTGCTGAACAAACTAATTTATTAGCCTTAAATGCGGCCATAGAGGCAGCCAGAGCGGGAGAGGCAGGCAAAGGCTTTGCCGTCGTGGCAGAAGAGGTCAGAAAGCTTGCAGAGCAAGCGGCCCAGTCTACAACGGAAATCAAGCAGCTGATTGTTGAAATTGAATCCCAGGCACAACAGTCCCTTGCTGCCATGGCTAATGGAAACGAGAAGGTGGGTCGTGGCAATATCATAGTTAAGGAAGCCGGACAGAGCTTCAATGAGATCATAAACGAGGTTCAGGGATTGAATGGCCAAGTGCAGCAAATAGCCACTGCGGCGATACAAGTGTCGGCAGGGGTGCAAAATGTAGCTGCCACCACCCAGGAGCAAACCGCTGCCATGGAGGAGGTAAACTCTGCTGCGGGGGCATTAACCTCGGTGGCCGAAGAGTTGGAAAAATTAGTAGTTACGTTCAAACTGTAAATTGGTTGATCTAGATTGATAAAAAAGCCGAGGGTAACAACACCCTCGGCTTTTTTAATTCACAGGTGTTAAGGAAGAGCGGTCTGTTATAAATAATCCAGAAAAGGCACAAAATAAATCAGAATTTTACCAGGAAAGGAAACCATAGCTTGTTTAGGAAAATTCGTAGTCCTAAGAAGATAAGTCGTAATGCTGAACCTAATACCTTATCATATTGCGCCAATAACATCCCCCCCGGGGCTGCATTAAGTCCAGACTTACCATGTAATCTTCAACTGCTGGAGGATATCTTTAAAAATTGCAGCGATGTGATTATTAGACAATTTGTTTGTGCTCAGAATGAAGAGATAAGGTTAGCTTTAATATATGTGGATGGTCTAATAAGTCAGAGACAGGTCAGTGACCAAATAATGCGGGCACTTTCACTAGAATTACCATTAACTGATGCTGGTGAAAAGCTAACAAAGGCTAATGCACTGCATTTTATCAAAATGCGAGGCCTCTGCATGCATCAAATTAAGGAGACTGAAAATATTTCAGATGCCATTAATGCTATTTTATCCGGTGATACGGTTCTCCTGGTAGACGGACATTCTAGAGCCATTATCAACGGCAGCAGAGAATGGGCCTCCCGGAGTGTAGAAGATTCTAAGATCGAGGCTGTGGTTCGCGGCCCCAGGGAGGCATTTGTAGAAACCCTCTTAATTAACACCTCCATGCTAAGGCGCAAGATTAAAAATTCAAATTTAAAAATTGAGTTATTAAAAATTGGGGATAAAACTCAGACCGATGTGGCAGTGATATACCTCGATGGGGTAATTGATGAAAAGCTCGTGGCAGAGGCAAAGAAGAGATTAAGTAAAATAAAAATTGATGGGATCCTAGAATCAGGTTATATAGAAGAGTTTATACGGGATAGTCCCTATAGTCCCTTCTCCACCATATTTCATACAGACAGGCCGGACAGAGTGGCAGCCAATCTATTGGAGGGTCGTTTGGCTATTTTAGTTGACGGTACTCCTGTAGCCCTGACTTTACCTACGGTATTTGTAGAAATCATACAGAACCCGGAGGATTATTACCAGAACTATCAATTTGCCATGGCAGTTCGTATTCTGCGGGTAGTAACCCTGTTTATGTCACTGCTTGTGCCCTCTGTTTACGTTGCTGTCATAGATTTTCATCCTGAAATGATCCCCTCTCCCTTGCTGTTAAGTATTGCTGCACAACGGGAGGGTGTACCCTTTCCGCTCTTTGTGGAAATATTGATTATGGAGATCGTATTTGAAATACTTAGGGAAGCGGGCATACGACTTCCCCGCCCTGCTGGCCAGGCAGTTAGCATAGTAGGGGCTTTAATTGTCGGTCAGGCTGCGGTGCAAGCAGGATTAGTTGGCGCAGCAACAGTTATAGTGGTTGCCCTAACGGGCATTGCCTCCTTTACCTTATATTATGGCGGGGGGCTAGCTATTCGGTTGCTGAGATTTCCAATGATGTTCCTGGCTGCGTCCCTGGGGTTATTTGGCTTAATATCAGGTGTTATTTTTTTGGTAATTCACCTGGCAAGTATACGTTCTTTCGGGGTCCCCTTTTTATCCCCGTTGGCACCTGCAAGTCCAAGTGGGTTTAAGGATACTGCCGTTCGTTTTCCTTGGTGGGCCATGGGTAAACGCCCGGAATTAATTGGACAGGAAAATCCCCAAAGGGAAGCCCCAGGCTTAAAACCTGAGGCAACACAAAATTAAGTATATGGAATGAAGGGCAGGCGGGTGAGAAAATAATTGGGTAAAGGAGTAATTGCTAAAAAGTCTATTTGCTCGCTAGTACTTTTGATAGTTATTTGTATTACGCAAATTGGCTGCTGGAGCTTGAATGAACTGACAAATTTATCCATTGTATTAGCCACAGGGGTTGACAGAACCACAGACGGGAAGCTTCTATTAACAATTCAGATAGCCCGTCCCAGTGCCTTTGCCGGAGGTTCTGAAAAGACATCCGGGTTTCAGGAGAACAATATGTGGGTGATTTCCGGGAGTGGGGATACCATTCTTGATGCCCGGAGGCAGTTAGAGCAAAAGGTATCACGACGTATTTACTGGGGTCATAATGTTATACTGGTGGCAGGTGAGGAATTGGCAAGGGAGGACATCAAACTGGCCATTGATTTTTTTACCAGATCACCAATATCCAGGGAAAACATGTGGGTTCTAGTGGCAAGGGGTAAAGCCTCTGAAGTATTGAACAGCCATTCGCAATTAGAAAATTCTTCTGCCCAGGCCACAAGCCAAATGATTAGAACTGGTGTAGGGGTACAAGTAAATTTAATGGATTTGGGAAGAATGCTGGCCAGCAGAAGTAACCCGGTGCTACCTGTTATAGAGTTGACACCGTCTGGTACTCCCCAGGGACCAGGCTTAAGGGAAAATTTACCAGGGATCGAACCAGGCGAGCAGAAGCTGCCACCGGCCCATGGAGAGATAACCCTCACAGGCTCAGCTGTTTTTAATAAAAATAAGCAAGTGGGCTGGCTTGATATGAAAGAGACCAGAGGACTTCTCTGGATCATGAATAAAGTACAGAAAGGGGTAGTAACAATACCCTCGGCAACTGAGCCGGGAAAAAATATATCTATTAGATTAACGGGGAGCAAAACTGCTATAGAGCCACATTATAACGGTAAAGATATCTGGTTTGATATAGATGTACAAGCTGAAGGAGATATTTTTGAGCAACAATCCACGGAGGATTTATCTAATCCCGAGGTTATTCAAACCATAGATTCAATAATGGCTGAAGAAATTAAAGGAAATATTGAAAACGCATTGGCAAAGGCTCAGGAAGAACATAGAATTGATATTTTTGAATTTGGAGAAAGCTTTCGGAGAAAATATAAGGGTCAATGGGCGCTTTTACAGGAGCAATGGGATGAGGAATTTTCCAATGCTGCTGTAAATGTAAATGTTAGGGCAAATATACGCAGGAGTGGACTTACCACAAAAATATAGCGGATTAAAGGAAAGGGCTGCCCCTCTCAGCAGCCCTTTAGCTTGCTTGTTTATTTTCATTAGATTCATTTAAGCTGCGAATAATTGTGATGGCTAATAAGAGGGGGATAGAGAGTGTGATGGGGAGGGCAAAGTATAAGCCTAAAACTGTATTTTCAGTAAGGGATGAAAAATAGTTCTCTGGGAGAAGGGAGAGTGCAATTACTACTATGGCCATGGGCCATATCAAGATGCGATAATCTTTCAGATTAAAACACTGTGCCAGGCCGACAACGGAGGGAAAGAAAAAGACTGTTCCCTTAACAAAGGAGGCGATAATCCAAATACCCAGGGTTAAAGAAGGGAGGCCTTCAACACCGGGCAGATTAGCCAGCAGGGTCAGCTTGATGCTTGAGAAGGCTAGGTTTTTTGCGTAATCTACCCCGAAGACAGTTAGACCAGTTATTAGCACGGTTATAAGTACCAGGGCACTGATGCTGGTTCCTATTATCACGGACTTATAGGCCTTTTTAGGATCTTTTAACAATGGAAGCCAGAGGGCCATAAATATGATATACTCCCCGACAAAGGACAAGGTTTGAGGTACTAATTGTAAAACGGGGAGGACACCATTTTCTAAAATTGGGGTTAATCTCTGCAATTCCATGTGGGTGAGAGAGTGGCAGCCATAAAAATGATGGAAAATAATATTAAAGGGATAAACAGCTCACAAACCCGCCCAAAGACCTCAATACCATGCTTGCATACATAGGCGATAAGCAAAACTGATACACCTGTCAGGACTAAACCAGGGGTCTCCTCATAAAAAAGGCTGATCATATTAATGCTGAGGTTTAATATAAGGGCGGTGAAATAGGTAAAAGTAAAAATATAGATAAGGTTGTAAAAGTAGCCCAGTGGGCGGCCTAGAATAATTGGTACATATTGGAATATAGTTTTTCCGGGAAAGCGTTTATTTAAGGCGATAAGGCTAAAAGCTATGGGAATGCCAAGGCCATAACCAATAATATAAGACATCCAAGCATCACGTCCGCCAACGGTGACGCTGGCCTCCGTAATCCAGAAAAATATTATACCTACTCCCCCTGCGATCACAAAGGCTGTGGCTTGTTTTGGAGATATCATTTGTTTGTTTAGCACCATGCTCCACCCCTTTTGGTATAGAAACTCCTTAATAAACTCCCAATGCTTTAAAAGGCGCCGGAAGCCTTATGCCCATCATCCATAGACATAGCAGGGAGCTGCCTAGAAGCAGTAAGGCCAGGGAGAATAAAGCCTCTTTCCAGGCTTTATTCTTGATAAGGGGAGTTGTATCGTAGTAAATTATCGAAATTACCGCAATGAATAGTAAAAATAATTGTATGAGCGAATCCATAAAAACCTCCAATATTTAGCACTACAGTATTTTTCCACTATATGGTTGTTCTATGTACGGGTTAACAATTTTTATATAAGACAGTTTTAAAAGGATACATATCCACTGTGCCTATCCAGGCAGGGAATGTATTCAAATTGAAACCAAGATTCCTATGTGATATTCTAATAAAATAGGATTATTGCAAAGGAGGCAGGGATTTGCCAGAGGGATTTGAGGCATTATGGCAGAGAATGGAGCCATATCAACATGAAATAAACTTTTTGATTTTTATACCGCTCTTTTTCATTCTGAGATCAATTATATTGTCCAAGGTTAAAGGAGTATTAAAGTCAAACCTGAGGGATAATCAGCTTTATCCCTTTATACTGTCTCTAGTCAACTGGGGTACCTTCTATGCAATCGTAATCTATGCCATTGTTTACTTTAGGGATACCATGCTGCTTGGGGGAACTTGGTTTAATGTCGGCAGTACGCCAATCAACACCCTCTCCTTCATAATACCCCTACTTATAATCGGACTGGCTGTAAAGTTTTCCGGGTTTGTTTCTCAGTTTTTCCTAAATCGACTTTTTGAAAAACATCAATTGGATATTGGGATGCGGTACACCTTTAATAGGCTAATCCACTATGGGTTAATTGTTATAGCCGTTCTAATCGCCCTGCCTACTATAGGCTTTGATCTGAGTATATTGACAGTCTTTGCTGGAGTGCTTGGAATTGGTGTTGGTTTTGGCATTAGCAACATTGCCTCAAACTTTATTTCCGGTCTAATTATTCTTTTTGAGAGGCCCATAAAAGTGGGCGATAGAATAAAGCTGGGAGAGCTACATTGTGATGTTACCCAAATTAACATTCGCTCCACGGTGGTAAGAACTAGAAACAATGAAACCATAATTATACCCAACAGCCAGTTTATTGAAAGCCAAGTTGTTAATTGGTCCTACGGAGACCCGAAGATTCGAGAGCAAATACTGGTGGGGGTTGCCTATGGTTCAGATGTTAGATTGGTGGAGGAGCTGCTGCTTAGGGCTGCGGAGGAGCAGGAAGAGCTATTAACAGATCCTAAGCCAAGGGTTGACTTTATGAATTTCGGAGAGTCTTCCTTGGATTTTCGACTTCTCTACTGGATTCCTAACCCTGCCCTAAGGGCCAGGGTGCGAAGTTCATTAAACTTCCGCATTTACGAGCTTTTGCAGCGACATCAAGTAGAAATACCCTTTCCCCAGCGCGATCTACACCTGCGGAGTGTCAGTCCTGAATTACTAAAGGGTTTGCAGGTTGAGATTGAACCGGTAAAATCGGGTAATAGGGGCTTAGAGAGGGAGAGACAATAAGGCTGTCGGGAGAGTTTAAGGAAACTTGGACTAAATATGGTTCTAGCAAACCATTAGGCCAAGTTTTTCTTGCCTTGGACAATCCCGGTGCATTATAATTGTATGCGGAAAGGGGATGAAAGAATTGGCCAAACATATCAAAACCTTAAATAAAACTTCTTTACAGGCCTCTGTGAAGGACGGTGGCTGCGGCGAGTGTGCAACCTCCTGCCAGTCAGCCTGCAAAACATCCTGCACCGTAGGCAACCAGGTCTGTGCCAAACAAGCCTAATAAAAGGTAAGGCAGATAGAGATTAAAAACCAAGCCTTGTCCCATGGGGAGCAGTCCCTTTAGGATAAGGTCATTTTTTTGGGGGGCTCTAGGGTGTTACATAAATATATTTTTGACGGTACCAGAATTGTTTTAGATGTAAATAGTGGTGCCGTGCATGTGGTCGATCAACTAGTTTGGGATATTTTAGATATATACCCAGAGGCAGAAGAAAAACTAATAGAGACATTTATCTCCAACTATAGCCAAGAAGAAATCAAGCAGGCCCTTTCTGAAATTGATACCCTGGTTGCTGAAAATCTTCTTTTTACTAAGGATGCCTATGAGGGTAATTACCAGCCTAATTCAAAGGCTGTGGTTAAGGCCCTATGTCTTCATGCAGCCCATGACTGCAACCTGAGATGCAAATATTGTTTTGCCGGTCAGGGTCACTTTGGGGGACCCAGTGGCTTGCTTAGTGCTGAGGTTGGGCGGGCAGCCATTGATTTTCTGATCCAAAACTCTGGTAACCGAAAAAATATAGAAATAGACTTTTTTGGTGGGGAACCACTGCTGAATTTTAAAGTTATTAAAGAACTGGTGGCTTACGGGAATGCCAAGGCTGAGCAGGCAGGCAAAAAATTTAAATTTACCATGACAACTAATGGAGTGCTACTAAATTCCGAAGTTCAGCAATTCCTGCTTGATAACAACATGCCGGCAGTTCTTAGCCTCGATGGCCGGCCCGAGGTTCATGATGCCATGAGACCAACTCCTGCAGGAAGAGGCTCTTATGAAGCTGTGGTGAGGTCTTTCCGAGAATATGTAGGTAAAAAACCAGCGGCAGGTTACTACATTCGAGGAACCTTTACCCGACATAACCTGGACTTTAGTCAGGACGTTATGCATATGTTAGGACTAGGCTTCAATGATATATCAGTTGAGCCTGTGGTAGCGGGCAGCGAAACAGACTACGCCTTTAAGGAAGAAGACCTGCCGGTATTGCTGGAAGAGTATAACAGACTGACCAGGGAGATTCTTGCCCGCAGAATGGCTGGGGAAAGCATAAACTTTTTTCACTTCAATATAGATTTAAATGGGGGCCCCTGCCTGCCTAAACGTATGTCGGGCTGTGGGGCCGGCTACGAATATCTCGCTGTTACACCAGAAGGGGATCTATATCCTTGTCACCAATTTGTTGGTAAAGAAGATTATCTCTTAGGAAATGTCAGTGAGGGCATTAAAAACCAAGGAATTATTGATAATTTTCGTCAGTCCCACATATATAACAAAGAGGACTGCAAAAATTGCTGGGCAAAGTACTATTGCAGCGGTGGTTGTCATGCTAATGCCATTTCCTTTAATAATGATCTGCTAAAACCTTATAATTTAGGCTGCCAGATGGCCAGAAAAAGATTTGAGTGCGCTATCTACCTACAAATAAAGCAGGCTGGTTTAGCATAAAATCTAACAATTAAGGTACCCCGCCTTCTTCAAAGGCGGGGTACCTTTGTTACGGGAAGCAAGTTCTTTACTGTCATATGCTATCGTGATATAATTAAACTTGCCGAAATTTGGTTATAGATGACTTTCCTTCCAATTTTATTGACTATAACATCGAAGGGGGTTGAACTGGTGCGAAACAGAAAGAGACCTAGCCTAATGAAAACGCTTCTAGTTGACCAACTAGATAAGGTAAAAAAAGGTATGCCAACCTTTTTTGTTAAGCACTTAAAAATTAAAAAGGGTTCCGTAACATTGGGTGAGAGGTTAGCCAAGCAAAGGGAAATATTAAAGCAGGGACTTATAGAGGCATCAAACACAGCCAAGGAGTTTGCAGCCTTCCTAGTGGGGTTAAATAAGCAACCGGCCCTCATTAGATACGGGCTTTCATCCCTTGTAGTGATTATGATCGTATTGGGAGTTTTTACCTACGCCCGGGCAAGTGGTCCTTGTGCGGTAGAAATTGATGGGCAGAGGGTAGCGGTAGTTAAGAACAAGACATTGGCCAATGAAATAGTTAATTCCTTGATTGACGAGCAGCAAAGATTAGTCACCTCGGTTAAGCCGGATCAAAGCATTACTTTTAAGACCGCTTTGTTTAGTTGGGGTGAAGTACTAAACGAGAGCGAGTATAAAAGAGTTCTGGCTAGTCATTTATCCTTTGAAACCATTGCTACCGGAATAACTGTTAACGGGGGCCTAAAATGTGCGGTTAAAGATCAGGCCACAGCTGAGTTAGTCCTGGAAGAACTCAAGCAGACCTACCAGGTTGATCCCGGTTTTATAACAGCATTCGAGCAAGATGTCGATCTGGTAGATTTGCCTGTCCAGGCAAATCGTGTTTTGTCGGTAGAAAAAGCTACTAAGCTCCTCAAAGGGGAAAGCGATGTTTCTCGCTATTATACGGTTAAGCAGGGGGATACCATTTGGGATATCTCATCGGCTATGAATGTTAGTGCTGAGGAGCTCCAAGCAGTAAACCCTGATCTTAATCCGGACAAGATACAAATTGGGCAGCAAATAAAGATGGTGGGGGCATTAGATCCCATTATCAATGTTGTTGCCTCGGCCGAAAAAACCGTCCAGGAAGAGATAGTATTGGCCCAGGAGGTTAGGAGAAACCCCAATTTACCCTACGGGCAAAGCAAGGTTATACAGCAAGGTGAAAAGGGATTAAAAGAAGTTACCTATCACATTGTCGCTGTTAATGGCATGGAAACTGAGCGCAAGGTCCTTAAAGAAACAGTGCTTAAAGAGGCCAAGCCTCAGATTGTTGAGCGCAGCTCCCAGACTATGATTGCATCCAGGGGGCTAAGTAGGCCGGCTGGTGCCATATTGTCACCCTTTGGCATGAGAAATGGAAGCATGCACACAGGAGTAGACCTATCAGGGGCATATGGCTCCCCCATAGCAGCCTCTCAAGCTGGTACTGTCATTAGGGCAGGCTGGTATGGCGGTTACGGTAATTGTATTGATATAAACCATGGTGGTGGAGTAGTTACTCGCTATGCTCATTTATCCAGTATTTCTGTTAAGAATGGGCAATCCGTGGAAAAGGGTCAAACCATCGGCAAGGTAGGCTCCACAGGGAGATCCAGCGGACCTCACCTGCATTTTGAAGTAATTATTAACGGAGTTCCCAAGAATCCGGTGGGTTACTTATAAGACGTATGAAACCTCCCAAAAGTAACGCGGGAGGTTTACTTTTTTCAAACAATTTGTTATTATTGACCAGAGCATTTGATGCCGCCGAAATAAGAATAGAGGTGTTGCCTTTTGTTTAAAGGATTATCTCCCAGGGCCAGGCAAAAACGACTGCAAAGAATTGTCCTCGGAGTACTTGTGGTTATACTCTCTATGGGATTAATAGGTTCCTCTATTGCATGGACTGGCTTAGGAGGAGCACTCAGTGACCCCCAATACCCAGCAACCCTTGAAGAACGCACAGCCCAATTGGAACAACAAGCAAAGGAAAATCCCCAGGATACAAACCTTTTACTCTCCCTTGCGTCCTTTTATATCAGAGCGGGTAAACAAGAACAGGCAATTGACACCTACCAACAGGCTTTGATAAATGAGCCAGACAATGTTCCTGCCAGACAAAACCTGGCCCTGCTGTACTATACCCAAGGCAATTTGGATGCTGCTGAGCAGCAGCTACAAAAGGCCCTAGAAGTAGAACCGGCCAGTGCCGATCTAAATTACCAGTATGCCAGCCTCCTGGCAGAGAAAAAGGAATACGACAATGCCATAGCAGCTATGGAGAAGGTTCTTGAAACAGAAAAAGAAGGACCTAGGGCAGAAGAAGCCCGCAGGTATATAGAAGATTGGAAAGCCGCAGCCGGGAGATAATACCCCGGCTGTTTTTATTTACCGCTAGGACTTAGACCCCGATAATAATATAATTAAGCTAATCAATTAGTTGAATGGGGTGTCTAAGATGAGGCAGGAAACACATTACTTTGGCCGTTTTGAGCGTTCAAGGATAAATCGCTATTTAGGTCTAACCTTAGCTGCCTTGGTTCTAATGGCAGCTATTTTTATGAAGATACCAAATTTAGTTAGAGGCGTGACCTACAATGCTTTTAGAGAAGGATTTAAACAGAAAGCACTTTGGACTACAAGGGATATGGAGGCAATCTCCGGAGAGCACTTCATAGTACGCTACACTCCTGGTAACCATCAAGATGCAATGTTGGTCTTAAATACCGCAGAGCACTTTTATGCACCAATTGCCGAGCATTATGGCTACACCAAAAAAGGCAAGATACCAGTAATTGTATACCCATCAAGATCTGAGCTGAATCGTAATTTTGGCTGGGAAGCCAATGAAAGTGCTATGGGGGTATATTGGACAGGCATTATAAGGGTATTATCCCCAAACCTATGGGTCAGGGCAGATGAACCGGAGGAATATAGTAAGGAATTTATGGAGTCAGGCCCTATGGCCCATGAGTTCACCCATTTAGTTGTGGACTATATAACAGGTGGTAACTACACCCGCTGGTTTACTGAGGGATTGGCTCAGTTGGAGGAATATAAACTTACAGGATTTGAGTTTGATGAGCCCGGAGCATCCTTGGATCAGCCCCTTTATCGCCTAACAGAGATGGATATTAATTTTGATAACCTTCCAAACCAATCTTTAGCCTACCGACAGTCCTATTTGGCAGTTAGCTATATAGCTACCGAGTATGGTGAAGATGCTATTAAAGCTATTCTTAGCAGTCTGGGCAAGGGCAATCGAATGGAGAAGGCATTTGCTGAGGTTCTAGGTCTATCTATGGAGGAATTTGAGCAAAGTTATTGCCATTGGGCCCTTAAACTGGAATAATTAACACCAGTTATAGGACTTTTAGCCAGTATTTGCGAAAAAAGCAGGATTTGACCATGCCTTTAGAGAATATAATCGTGTTGTTCCGGGGAGCGACAATTTTAGGGGGTCAAAACATTTGAGCAAAATCATTATAACAGGAGGCAACCCACTACACGGCAAGGTTAAAGTAAGTGGTGCCAAAAACGCTTCCCTCGCCATATTGTGTGGTACCTTACTGGCTGAGGATGAAGTTGTCTTAGAGAATGTTCCGGATATTAGTGATGTTCGGATTTTATTAGAGATCTTGGGAAATATGGGTTGTGGTGTGCGTTGGATTGAAGAAGACGTTTTGAGCGTCAAGGGTCCCCAGCGCTTATCAGATGATGCCCCATATAAACTGGTAAAGCTACTGCGGGCTTCTAATTTATTGCTAGGCCCGATGCTGGCTCGCTTTGGCAAGGCTAGGATTTCACTGCCCGGCGGGTGCAACATTGGAGTTCGTCCCATGGATTTACACTTTAAGGGACTGGTGGCCCTGGGAGCTAACCTAAATTTAGAGAGGGGCTCAATTCAGGGTAAATCCAAGCGTTTAATTGGGAACAGAGTTTATCTAGACTTTCCCAGTGTAGGGGCAACTGAAAATATTATGATGGCCGCCTGCCTGGCCGAAGGGCAAACAACCATTGAAAACGTAGCCAAGGAGCCGGAAATAGTTGATCTGGCTAATTTCCTCAACTCCATGGGTGCCAGAGTAAGGGGTGCGGGAACGGATTTAATTAAAATTGAAGGAGTTCCCCACTTAAAGGGTGGCAGATATTCCATTATCCCAGACCGTATAGAAGCCGGTACCTTTATGGTGGCCTCAGCAGCCACCAGGGGAGATGTGCTGCTGGAAAACGTAATCCCTCGACACCTGGAACCCCTTACAGCTAAACTGCGTGAAGCGAATGTTGAAGTGATTGAAGGCGAGGACTCAATTAGAGTTAATGCTGATCAAATTGATGCCAAAAACATCGATATTAAAACCATGCCCTACCCAGGCTTTCCAACGGACATGCAATCACAAATGATGTCCTTCCTTTCCACAATATCGGGGACAAGTATCATTGTAGAAAATATCTTTGAAAACCGCTTCCAGGTAGCCGATGAGCTAAAACGCATGGGAGCCAACGTCAAGGTCGAAGGCCGGATGGCCGTTATCGAAGGAGTTCCAAGCCTCCAGGGCACCCAGGTCAAGGCCTCGGATCTTAGGGCCGGCGCAGCACTGGTCATCGCCGGTTTAATGGCTCATGGAGATACAGAAATCTCAAATGTACAATACGTAGACCGTGGCTACACCCACCTAGAAACCAAACTAAACAGCCTCGGCGCCCAGGTAAGAAGAGAATAACACACCCACCCCAAGGCGTGCCAACCAGCACGCCTTTAGTTTTAGGGGTCAGGCCAGACTTATTTCTAAAGTGCCGAAATATGGTAAATATATGTTCGCAGCTACCTAATTTAAGAGCCTATCAATGGCCAAGTGGAAGTACAGAGACGTGTTTTTTTATTTCCTGGTTATTGAAGTTTAGGCTATGCTGGTTTAAGATTTACGGTATTAATATCTAAAGTGTTGGCAATTTTAGTTGTTATAGATCCTACATAATTTGGGGTGTGCAATATGAAGATTACAATATTGACCGTAGGTAAATTAAAGGAAAAATACCTGATAGAAGGTGTCAAGGAATACCTTAAACGCCTAAGCTCCTATGCCAAGTTGGAAATAGCAGAGGTAGCAGACGAACCCTGCCCGGATAATGCTTCCCCAGCAATAATAGAGCAAGTTCGCCAAAAGGAAGCCGAAAAACTCCAAAAGCGCCTCAGACCAGGAACCTTCCTAATTGTCCTAGATTCCCGGGGAAAATTACTCTCATCAGAAGAACTAGCCACCCAAATACAAGACCTAGCCCTAATCGGCCGCAGCGACCTAACCTTCATAATCGGCGGCTCCCACGGCCTCCCCCCAGAAATAACAACCCAAGCAGATCTCCTATTCTCCCTATCCAAACTAACATTTCCCCACCAACTGGTCAGACTAGTGGTATTAGAACAAATTTACCGAAGTTTTAAGATAATTAAGAATGAACCATACCATAAGTAACGGCTAAAACGATGTAGCAAGGGTGTGGCAAGGGGACGCTTCACTTGCCACACCCTTAATAATAAAAAAACCTAAGCCAACTGGCTTAGGGGCATACTCTATCTACATGATAACTTAGGGAAAAGAAAAAGTCTATTATTACATCAGAATTCCAGATATAGTATAAATACTACTGCAGTGGAACAACAGGTAAATGAAAAGAGGATTTAAAATGGATAAGATTAAAATTCAAAATCGCCCGTTCGGTCCCTTTCCTACCATGCTTGTGGGAGCGGATGTCAATGGGAAGCCCAACTATGTTACGGTGGGTGCATGTGGGGTAGTGAGTTTAAAGCCAATGCTGTATATTTCGCTGAAAGGCACTCATTATACAACGGCTGGCGTTAAGGAAAACGGATATTTTAGTGTCAATATTCCCCCAGCTGATCTGGTTGAACAGACAGATTATTGTGGTATCGTGTCAGGAAAAACAATAGATAAGTCAAACGTATTTCTTCCCTTTTATGATGAATTGGGAAAAGCACCAATGATTAAAGAATGTACGATGAATTTTCTCTGTAAAGTTATTCAGGTTACCCCTATAGATGATTTTGAAATGTTCCTGGGAGAAATTGTTGCGGTATATGTGAATAAGGATTGTTTAACAGACGGCAAGCCAGACCCTTTGAAGATCAACCCAATAATTATGATGGGTGCTAGTTATTATGATCTAAATCAATTAGTGGGCAATGCTTTTAAGGCGGGATTAAAAATATCGGAGGCAAATAAAAGCTGATGAAACATTGGTATAAAAACAAGAATATTTATACTACCTAGTTTTGGGCTATAAATATCATAGCGTGGCAAGGGAAACGTCCCCTTGCCACGCTATGATATTTTATGGGAATAAAGGGGAGGAGAAAAACTAATAATAGAGGGAAAAGTTGTAAAGGCGGCCTAGGTTTCATGAGTTGGAGTATTGGAAAGAGTATTTATCGTAAAGAAGGGCTAGAAAAGGTAACGGGGATTGCTAAATATACTGATGATTTTTCTAGTAAGGATATGCTTCATATAAAACTGGTTGTTAGCTCATATGCACATGCAAAAATAAAGGCGATGGATATTACAAAGGCATTAGAATCTCCAGGGGTAAGGGGTATTATAGCTGGTCAGCCATTTCCCATGACTGGGGAGGAAATAAAGGACCGCCCTCCGATTGCCTATGATAAAGTTCGCTATCATGGTGAGCCGGTAGCTGCTGTGGTGGCAGATACTGCTCTTCAGGCAAAAAGAGCTGCCGATTTAATAGAAGTTACCTATGAACCATTACCAGTTATAAACTCCCCCAAGGAAGCCCTTATTTCAGGGGCTCCATTAATCCATGAAAATTTATCTGCATATGAAAGAATAGAGCATGTCTATCCGGAGGCTAATACAAATATTGCAGATCGCACTAAAATCCGCAAAGGGAATATGGACGAGGGGTGGAAGAAAAGCGACGTAACTGTAGAAGGGAGCTTTTCTCTTTCGCCGTCTGACCATATAGCAATGGAAACCAGATGTGTTATAGTGAAAATTCTACCTGATGGCTATGTTGAATTTACATCTGCTACTCAGTCTCCATATATGATTAAGAAGTTAATGAAGGATTATTTTAAGCTTGAAGAAGGAACGGTAATAGTAAATGCTCCTTTAGTAGGTGGTGGGTATGGCGGAAAGGTAGCTGTTCAGCTAGAATTGATTGCTTATATGGCATCGGTGGCTGTTGGAGGCAGACCAGTGAAGCTACAAAATACCCGGGAAGAAGACATGATTACCTCACCTGTGCATATTGGCATGGACGCTGATATTAAGCTGGGTGCAACAAAAGATGGAATATTAACCGCAGCTGAAATGGTATATAGGTTTGACACAGGGGCATATTCCGATAAAGGGGCCACAATTAGTCGTGCTGCAGCAGTTTCTTGTACAGGCCCTTATCATATTGAGAATATATGGTGCGATTCTCTATGTGTTTATACAAACCACCCCTATGCAACAGCCTATAGAGGCTTTGGCCACGCTGAGCTTCTATTTGCTTTTGAAAGAGCCATGGATATGTTGGCTAGAAAACTTCAAATGGACCCCCTTGAACTCCGGTTGAAAAATGCATTTTTACCAGGGCATACGACACCTACACAAACCCGCCTTAATGACAGTATGGTAGGAAATTTACCTGATTGCATGGCCAAGCTTAAACAACTAATAAATTGGAATGAGGGACAAGTAATTCAGGTAAGTGATCGAAAAGTCCGTGCTAAAGGGATTAGCTGTATTTGGAAAACCTCAACAATTGATAGTGAGGCTAGCTCCGGGGTGATTTTACTTTTTAATGCTGATGGGAGCATAAACATTGAGTCTGGTGTTGTTGAAATTGGTATGGGTACAAAGACAATACTGGCACAATTGCTAGCAGAAAAATTAAAAATGGATATCAATAAAATTCATGTGAAGATGGAGGTCAATACTCAAACAACCCCCGAACACTGGAAAACGGTAGCCAGTAGAAGTACCTTGTTGGCAGGAAGAGCATTACTTAAAGCAGCAGACGATGTAATTATGCAATTAAAGGATATCGCCTCTAGGGTGCTAATGTGTTCACCTGACAGCCTGGAGGTAGGAAATGAAATGGTGTATGTTCGTAATGAGCCGGATATCTTCATTAAAATTGAAGATATTTGTTATGGATATAAATACCCAAATGGATATTCCATCGGCGGACAGATAATAGGTAGGGGAGAATACATGTTAAGGCATTTAACTCACCTGGACCATGAGACAGGAGTTGGAAAACCTGGCCCAGAGTATACAGTAGGTGCTCAAGGGGTAGAGATAGAGTTTGATACAAGGGACTATACTTATAAAATTCTTAAGGCCTGCTCTGTCATAGATGTAGGGAAGATATTAAATATGAAAGCAGCAGAGGGGCAGGTAATGGGTGCCATGGAGATGGGATTAAATTTTGGAAGCAGTGAAACCTTTGTATTTAGCCAGGATGGAAAAGTCCAAAATTTCCGCCTTCGTACATACACCCCCTTTAGATATGGCGAACATCCGGAATATATTGTCGAATTTGTTGAAACACCCTATATTGATGGGCCATATGGAGCCCGTGGAGTAGGAGAGCATGGATTGATAGGCATGCCGGCATCATTAGCAAACAGTTTGTCTGCGGCAGCTGGAGTAGAGCTGAATAATCTTCCCCTTACACCTGAATTAATTTGGAGAGTTAAGGCGGGGGTGAAGCAAAATTGATTACCTATGATTTTGAGTATTATACGCCCTCATCAATTCAAGAAGCAGTATCTTTATTTCACTCATTGGATCAACAAGGGAAAGAACCGATGTATCTTTCAGGTGGAACAGAAATTATCACCTTAGGAAGGGTTAATAGAATTAGGACCGGTGCAGTCATTGATATTAAAGGAATACCCGAATGTCTGGTGCTAAAAAAAGAAGCTGGCAAGGTTACTATAGGGGTAGCCCAAGCATTGACAAAGATTCGAGAAACACAGTATTTTCCCTTTTTGAACAAAGCCATTGTGGAGATTGCTGACCACACAGCACGAAATAAGATAACCTTAGGGGGAAATATGTGTGCAAATATTATATACAGAGAAACTATCCTGCCCCTTTTATTAACAGATAGTCAAATCACTATTGCAAACTCCTCAGGGTTAAAACAAATGCCAATAAACGAGGTGTTCAATCAAACCCTAAAATTACAAAGGGGAGAGATGCTGGTACAAGTAATTATAGAAGAGAAGGATATTGAATTGCCTTTTCTTTGTGTAAAAAAACGAAAACATTGGGATGTGGGCTATCCTCTAGTCACAGTTGCGGCCCTGAAAAAGAATAATTATCTAAGATTTGCCTTTAGCGGCTTATGCTCCTATCCTTTTCGCAATGAAAAAATGGAGAAAAGTTTAAATAATCAAGAGTTATCTAAAGAAGCAAGAATTCAAGAAGCAATAGGCTATATCCCGGCACCTGTTATAAATGATGTTCATGGTTCTGCAGATTATAGAAGTTTTGTGCTGAAAAATACGTTACAAGATGTTCTAGATAATAAGGGAGGAGCGGAAAATGTATAATTCTGAAATTACTTTAAATGTGAACGGTGAAAATCGTTCCGTGTATGTACGGCATGCAGACACGTTATTATATGTTCTCCGAGAAAAACTAGGGTTAACAGGAGCTAAGCCTGGCTGTTTAAATGGTGATTGTGGTGCTTGTACCGTTGATGTAGATGGTGAATCCATGAAATCATGTTTGCTGCTTGCGGTAGAGGCTGCGGGTAAAAAAATCACTACTGTGGAGGGACTTCAAAACCACCCAATTCAAACAGAGTTTATGAAAAAGTTTGCCTTTCAATGTGGCTATTGTACTCCTGGTTTTATTATGAATTGCTATTCGCTGATTAATAAGTACCCAAATGCTGATGATATACAAATAAAGGATTGCCTAGAATCTAATATTTGCCGTTGTACTGGGTATAAAGAAATAGAAGAGGCTGTAAAAACCGTATTGCCAAACTCTTCCAAAGGATAAGGCACTGTAAACTAATGTGGAGCAGGAAGAGAACCCTCATCAAGGCACCTATTGGAAATACAGTGGTGCCTTACTTTTAATTAGGATTTCCCAGTTGTAGAGCTAGTTGTAATTGTTGGATTGCCTGCTGCAGCTGCTGATGAACATGCTGGAATTGTTGTTTTTGAGCTGGTTGAGCGCTATTTTGAGCCTGCTCTAATTGTTGAGTAGCTTGCTGTAGCTGCTGCTGTGCCAGTTGAATAGCTTGAGGATTAGCTATTTGTGTTGCCTGTTGAATTGTTTGTAATGCTTGCTGGATTGTTTGCTGAGCCTGTTGAGCTGCTTGTTGGGCTTGTTGGTTTTGTTGCATTACTAACATACCTCCTTAGACGTGATTTAATGTATTTTTAATTAATGCTATATATTTTTCTCAAATAATCTTCACCTTATGCACTTGAGACCAAGGGGACGGTTCTACTTTAAAGAACCGTCCCCTTGCAATACTTAAAGCATTATAACTCTCTTTTTTGTCCTTGAAGAAAGATTTTTATTTGACAAAGCATATAATTTGTATTATGGTATTCTTAATCAGGAACACTAATCTGATATCCTTGATATAAAAATGTAAGTTGCAGATAAGTGGTGACAATTATGGGTTTAACAGAACTGCTTATGCATTTCAACCTAACCAGGCAGGAAGCAACTATATATAAAACCCTGTTTGCAGAAGGAGAACTAACTGGTTATGAGGTTGCTAAGCTGACGGGTATTTCCCGATCCAATACCTATACATCCCTTGCTGGCTTGGTGGCAAAGGGTGCAGCCTATGTAATTGAAGGGGCAGCCACACGCTACACGCCTGTCCCTATAGAAGAATTTTGTGAAAATAAAATTCGGCAGCTGCATCAAATTAAGCAGGACTTAGTAAAAAATATGCCGGTTAAGAAAGAAGATACTGAAGGCTATATTACAATTACAGGCGAAAAAAACATATTAGACAAAATAAAAAACATGTTGCTTGAGGCTAAAGAAAGAGTTTATCTTTCCGTAGCCCAGAACACACTCACCTTAATCCTGCCGGAATTAAAGGACGGGCTTTCACGGGGGTTAAAGCTTGTGATTATTACAAATCATTCCTTTGAGCTTATGGATGCGACAGTTTTCCAAGCTGAAAAACCACCTCATCAAATAAGACTCATTGTTGATTCCACAAAAGCTTTGACGGGGGATATACCAGAAGGTGAGAATGCAAGTTGTTTGTTTTCCAAAAATAAAAACCTTGTAGAACTTCTGAAAGAATCTCTAAAAAATGAAATAACACTTATAGATATAATGAAAGGAAAGTAATGGAACAATGAAAAAGACCTTTGTAAATTTGGAGCAGTTGCAGGAGATTACCCAAAAACACCCTACACCTTTTCACTTGTATGATGAAAAGGGTATCAGGGAAAATGCGCGCAGGCTAAAGAAGGCCTTTGAGTGGAACAAAGGATTCAAGGAGTATTTTGCGGTAAAGGCCACCCCGAACCCTACAATCATGAATATTTTAAGAGAAGAGGGTTGTGGTGTGGACTGCTCTTCCCTAACAGAGTTAATGCTCTCCGAGGCGGTGGGCTTTAATGGCCATGAAATTATGTTTTCATCAAATGTGACCCCCGTTGAGGATTTTAAATACGCTAAAAAAATGGATGCCATTATTAACTTCGATGATATAACACACATTGATTACTTTAACAACATTGCAGAAATGCCTGAAACCATTTGCTGCCGCTATAATCCAGGCGGTGATTTTAAAATCAGCAATGCCATTATGGATAAGCCTGGTGAGGCTAAATACGGTTTTACCCGCAGCCAACTCACTGAAGGCTTTATCAAACTAAAGAATTTGGGAGTTAAGCACTTTGGTCTCCATGCATTCCTGGCCAGCAATACCACAACTAATGAATATTACCCGGAACTTGCCAGGATTTTGTTTAAAACGGCAGTGGAGTTGAACCGGGAGACCGGTGCACATATCTCATTTATTAATCTGTCCGGTGGCGTGGGGATACCTTATCGTCCTGAACAAAATCCCGCCGATATTATGGCAATTGGCGAAGGGGTAAGACAAGCCTATGATGAAGTACTTGTACCGGCAGGCATGGACGACGTTGCCATATACACTGAACTCGGCAGATTTATGTTAGGACCATATGGTTGTCTCGTCACAACTGCCATACATGAAAAACACATACACAAGGAATATATCGGCCTTGACGCGTGTGCTGCAAATCTTATGCGTCCTGCCATGTATGGTGCATATCATCATATCACGGTTATGGGAAAGGAAAATTTACCCTGCGACCACAAATATGACATTACAGGTGGGCTTTGCGAAAACAATGATAAATTTGCCATTGATCGCATGCTGCCGAAAATTGACGTTGGAGATTTGATTGTCATACATGACACCGGAGCCCACGGCTTTGCAATGGGTTATAACTATAATGGAAAGCTTCGCTCGGCTGAAGTGTTGCTTAAAGAGGACGGCAGCACCGAACTCATTCGTCGGGCAGAAACACCTGCCGATTACTTTGCGACCCTAAACTTTACCGATTTTATGAAAAAGAATCTGTTCTAAGCTGTATCAGAAACTAAATAGATAGAAAAACGATGACATCACTTTTGGTGTCATCAATTTTTTACAATACGCCAGATCACGCTTTTGTTAGTATAGAGGCAAGGAGGGCATTATGAAGATAAATATTAAGAATAGGGAATACTTGCTGGCCAACCTAGCCATAGCCATTGCGGTAATATTTTGGGGAGTTTCCTTTATAAGTACGAAGATAGCGGTAGCTGAGGTTCCACCTACTACCCTGGCCCTTGTGCGATTTATCATCGCCTCTGTCGCCCTTGGTCTGCTGCTTAAAAAGGTTGAGCCCACGTCTAAAGTTGATAAAAGGGACAGGCCGAAGATGGTGTTAGGAGGGCTGTTAGGTATTACCTTTTACTTTTATTTTGAAAACCTGGGAATAAAATTAACCACAGTTGTCAATGCATCGCTCATTGTCACCATTGTCCCACTTGTTGCTATACTGCTAGATGTATTGTTTTTTAAAAGCAGGCTAACGACTTTGAAATTGCTGGCGGCATTAATCGCTATAGTAGGTACATACCTGTCGGTAACTGCCAACGGGCAGATTGATTTTAGCTCAACAAATTTTAAAGGAAACCTGTTAATGATTTGTGCCATGCTGTGCTGGGTTTTTTATACCCTGGTTAATAAATCTCTCCAAAGAAAATACTCTGGAATTTGCATGACCACCTATCAAACAATCTATGGTACTTTATGTTTGATACCCTTATCCTTATTAGAATATCAAGAATGGAGATTATTCTCACTAACAACATTGGGGCATATCCTATTCCTGGCATTTTGTTGTTCTGTTGGCTGTTATATATTATATATGTACGCATTAAAGCATTTGGATGTTGCCATAACAACAGTTTATCTAAATCTAGTTCCCGTTATCGGAGTGGTCTGTGGATTTCTCATTTTAAATGAGGCTGTACTTCCCATTCAACTAATTGGGGGATTGTTAACCTTTTTTGCCATTATAGTGGTTAATATGGATGGATTGGTTCAAAGAAGGCAACTGAGTAGTACTAATGTTGAAAAGTGTTAAAAATACACATTTCCCACAGCCGCTTAGCATCGAGAGTATATGCTTTCGATGTTTTTTTATTGCAGGAAAATTCGATAAAATTGCAGAATAATTATATATTTACCAATATCTACACCGTTTTATGCCTGGAGGTCAAAATGACTGGTAAACACAGAGATAAGAAGGCTATCATACTTGTCTTGCTGGTTCTAGTAGTAGGTTTAATTGCAGGGTGTGGAACAGGTATTTCCAACAAGGCTGAGCATCTTTATGTCTCCAAAGGGGTTCTGAACTTAGATGAGGTGAAATGGAATGATAGCCCAATAATAAAGCTTGATGGTGAATGGGAATTTCACTGGCAGAAAATAATAGGTCCGGCTGAATTTGCTAGTAAACTAGAAGAACTTACCCATTACCTTCAAGTTCCCGGACTTTGGAATAATGCAGTTATAAATGGAGAAAAATTACCCCCTGAGGGTTACGGAACTTTTCGTCTAGTGATTAACTCCTCCAATGTTCAGACTGGGATTGCCCTAAAAATGCCGGCGGTATATTCCGCCTACAAGCTCTGGTGGAATGGGGAACTGGTTATTGACAACGGGGAAATAGGGACATCAAGGGAATTGGTAAGGGCTACCAGAGAACCGGGTGTAATTAGTTTGCCAATACAGCAAAATGAGAATCAATTAGTATTGCAAGTTGCTAATTTTGAATATTACCGAGGGGGTTTAAACAAATCCATTTATTTTGGCAGCAAAGAGTTATTGCTAAAGGAACGAAACTTTACTGTCATTAGAGATATGTTTTTAGCAGGAGCAGTCTTTGTAACAGGACTATTTTACCTTGGGCTGTATTTTTTGCGCAAAAGTGAGAAGGTTGCCCTTTACTTTGCAATCATTTGTATGTTCTTTGTATTACGTTCATTACTAATAAACGAAGTAGTAATTTCAATCCTTATATCTGATTTTGATTGGGCAATCGGCAATAGGCTTGAAGCTGCCTTTAGCTACCTGGGAGTACCAATAATTTTTGTGTTTTTTTCAGAACTGTTCCATGGCGTAATAAACCAAAGGTTTAAAAAACTTTGGCAATGGAGCTTGCCCCTTTTGGCCCTCTTTGTATTGACCGCCCCTCACAAAGTATACGACAACCTGTTGCTCATCTACTTTATACCCTTGGTTTTAAGCGGCATATATGTTTACTGTTGCATCGTTAAAGCAGCCCTTCTTAAAATCCAGGGTGCTTTTCCTCTGTCGATTACCGGACTAATCTTTTTGGTGTCTGGTATTAATGATATTTTATTAAATTACGGTGTTGTCAAAACATATAATATTTTTACCTATGGGCTGGTACTACTCATCATATCTAAAGGCTATATACTGCTAAGAGGTTATGTTCAGGCCTTTGCCCAGATAGAAAAGCTGGCTGAAGAGAATAAGTCCATGTATATGAATATACGTGCTTTAAATGATAATCTAGAGAAAACAGTAAATGACAGAACCCAGGAACTATTAGCAGCCAATGAAAAGCTCAAATGTTTATCTACCTTGGATGGATTGACAGGTATTCCAAATCGCCGGGTCTTTGAAGAGGTCATGGGACAGGAAAAAGAATTAGCACCAAAAAATTCAACTCATTTGGCGGTTATCATGTTGGATATAGATTTCTTTAAAGAATTCAATGATTTGTATGGGCATCTTAACGGGGATGATTGTATTAAGAAAGTAGCCCAGGCATTATACGCCTATGCCCTAGAAAATGGTGCTTTTGCAGCCCGCTACGGCGGGGAGGAATTCGTGCTGATTCTACAAGGAAAAAATCAAGAAGCAGTAGCAGCATTTGCCGAACAATTAAGGCAAAGGATAGAGGGCCTATGCATACCCCATAGTCTATCAGAGGTTTCGAAATATGTGACTATAAGTTTAGGAGTCTGCTGGGTGACCGATAAAAATGAGACCAGTATCAAGAAGGTTTTAGACGAGGCAGATAAGGCCCTTTACCAAGCTAAACAAAAAGGACGAAACAGGATCTGTGCAGTGGGATTATACCCCAAAACCCCTGACTCTTAACTTCTTTATATCCTCAGCCGTAATCGAACCATTTTTATCAATAGAAATAAGACCCTCCTTTTTTAATTCGGATATGGCATTGCTAACGGATACTCGGTGGGCGCAGGCAAGGGAGGCCAGTTCGTTGTGGGTAACACCAATATTTTCAGTCTTGGCTTTAATATCGGTAGCCCCTTCGGCCAGCAAACAGTAAAGCAGTCGGGCAACCTTTTCCACAGTACTGCGAAAGGCCAGGTCTTCTATTTGTGTTGCTAGTATCCGAGCCTTAATGCTCATTGATTTTAAAATAATATGTGCAATCCCCGGTCGGGAAACAACATCCCAATATCTCCTGTAATTGATGATTGTAGCCTCAACAAACTCCATGGCGATAGCATTATAGGAAGTGGGTTGTTTGTGAAAAAAGGCTTCCTCTCCCACGAAACCTCCAGGAGTGACATAAATAACGGGTTTTTCTACGCCTTCCGGACTTAATAAGGTGTAGCGAACC
Source organism: Desulforamulus aquiferis (assembly GCF_030577015.1). Taxonomy (NCBI): domain Bacteria; kingdom Bacillati; phylum Bacillota; class Clostridia; order Eubacteriales; family Peptococcaceae; genus Desulforamulus; species Desulforamulus aquiferis. The sequence continues at coordinate 64,668 of NZ_JARPTC010000012.1, forward strand.
GTTCCATGGTGCAAAAAGAACATGTTATCACCCCTGTTACCCATGTCTAAAAGTACAGCCCCTTTTGTATAGGTTTTCTTAGCTCCAATTTCAGTAAGAAAGTCAATGTCTTCTTTATTTAATGGGGCACCACCTAAAAATTGTGATTTTAACCAGGGCGATGTTGAAAGATAATCGTTTCTATTATAAACCATAAAAATACACCCCTTGAGTAGATTCTGGTTCCTAACAAAATATGGGAAAAAGCATGGAATTATAATTCCATGCTAAAGTATTAATATATCAGTATAAACCTCCTAAAGCAAACCAATGAATTTCCAATAAGGAACGAGTATTAGCAAAAGGAATATTAGGTTTAATAGCATCTTTATGCTAAAGATTTTTATAAAGTCCTTTAAGTGAATTAGGCCAAAGGAGAAGAATATTAATACAAGGGCATATTCATAGGGCATGATTATTTGGTCACAGCCATGGAAGATGGTATAGTAAAAGGCCATGGGATTTATGTCCAACTTAAGTGCCACTTCAGTAAGTGGGACGGTAAAGGCTGCAAATATAGCCAGTGGGGTCAATAAAAAGTTACTGACTACACACAAGAGCCAAACCAGGCCAATGGTGACGTAGATTCCGTTTGAAGACATCAAGGGCAGGACCGCCTCCGCCAGCATCTTACCAAGACCCAGTATGTTTGCTGCCGCACCGATACCCATGCAAGCAGTAACAAAAAAGAGCAGAGAAAAATTTATCCTCTTAATATCATTTTCGGTACCTATATTGATGCCAGGCAGATATAATAAAATTGCTGCTAAAGGAAAGCCCCAGCCAATATCAATGCCATGAATGCCGCCGGTGATTAGAAAGATAACTAATAATGAAGTAACAAAGATGGCTTTTTTCTCACCGGAGGCTAAAGCTCCTAGCTTACCATACTCTCCTGAAAAATAATCCTTGCAATCAATGGGCTGGTCAGGTTTAAACACCTTGGATATTATAAATACCATTAAGAAGCACCAAAGGATGTTAGGAATATTTTGAATAAAATACTGTAGCCAGGTAATTGGTGTGGAGTGGACTGATGACGCAACACCGATAATTATAGCAAAGTTTGGATTGTAGAAAAAGAATAGCGGCAACAGAGCAGCAAAAGCCCCCGTCAGCATAATGCCGGCCGACTCCTTGGACTTTCCTAAGTTTAAGGCCTTACATATGCCATAGGTAAAGGCGGCCATAGGAATCACTGCCTGGGCAGGGATAAGGATGTTTAAGATAATTCCGGCAAACATAATGCCATATAAAATGCCATTATAGGTACCGCCGGTTTTAATAATGCACCAATAGGCTATTCTTCTTAACAAACCGATACTATCTAAAGTATTTGCCAACAATATTCCGCCCAAGAACATCCAGGGTATGGTAGTTGCCCAGGGTCCGAAGACAGCGGTGGAGGGTGCAACTCCAGAAACAACATAGAAAATGGGCAATAACAAAGAGGGAATTAACTGTGGCAGCAGCTCAAAGGCAAATAACAATATGGCAAATAATGTCCCGGCCAAAAACAATCTAATTTGATGTGTGAAAACCTCATTTATTGGCACAAGCATCAATACAAGGGGTAATGTGATAGTAATGGCCCAAAGCAATATTTGTTTCTTGTTTTTATCAGAGGCTTCCAATATTGTTGGGGTTTTATCTACCATGGTTTCTGGCATAATTCAACCCTCCATCTAACAAATTTTAGGTAGGAGAGGGCTTTTGGCCCTCTCCTTGAGTCATTAAATGCGAATTACTCCGTCATCGTCATCCTTAGTAGTTTCTTCTTCGTCCACCGTTGTAACGCAGAAACCATCAATCCTTTGATAACCTAATGTGCCCGCAACCTCAATGACATCATCACAACCAAGGGGTGCAGCACCGGGCATTCTAAAGGTGGTTACATCTACCGGCTCAATGGCAACCTCCTGGGGCTTTTCCAATTGAGGCACCCAATCATAGGGCAAGCGGTAAGCGCGATACACCATATTTAGTTTAAATTCTTTACCCCAATAGGGAGAAATGTATTCCCATACTACCTCGTAGTCTGAGGTCACTTCAATCAGTCTGCCGCCCGAACCCTCAGTGATGAAAGTGTTGCCATTTGGCAATCTTTGGGCACTGCTGATAAAGGGGCTGTAAAAATGATGGGAATGGAAAGGCTCTAAATGCCCTGCCTCGGTAGGGGTATATTTCCAAACAACCTCCAGGGTTACAGGATCAATCTCTAATACCCGGGAATGATCCCGACGGCAGGCCTTGGTGCCATAGGGGGAGGTTTCACTAGGTAGTCCATAGCCTGCCCAGCCTCCATTGTCAAAGATAAGAATATTCCCTTCCCCTGGCAAACCCTTTGGTATCATGTGGGCATGGTGCTGACCAATAATAACACCCATTTTTCTCAATTCTTTTGCGGCAAGAAAATCTGGGCCAAGCTTCCAGACCACTTTGCCTGTTTCTTTACTGATAATGGCGGTAATGTTAGTTTCTCTGGCATCCCAAATGATATTGTCGGGGTGGAATCTTTCATCACCTTGGTCGTACCATTTATTGGGCCCTAGAGTAGACATGGAGTTTATGTGCATCCAGTCCCCCATGCCGCCGCCGCAATCATGCATGTTGGGGTCTCTAAATAAAACGTTCCTTGCGGCTTGGGAAAAGCCATATTCATCAAAATGTTCGTTGCAGTTCCATTCCCAAATAATATTGCCTGCCCAGTCCACCTCGATGATAGTATCGTCCAATAGATTTTTATCGGTTATTTTTTTGTTATAAACGTTTTTATGACACAGAATCAAAGTGTTGCCACCATCGGTTTTGGGGTCCATGCCTGGCACATAGTAACCCACCGGGTTACCTTCCCTTTGGTAATCATGGTGCTGCCTGGCCATCCAGCGACCTTCATTGCCTGGATCTTCGATAAATTCGTACTGGTCAAACTTCCAAACAACATTACCATCCCAATCCACTTGTACTAAATCAACGTTATCCTGGTAACCAAATCTAGAGTCCCTGGCCCCGCTGTGTCCCAGTACAAAACCACCGGGCAGCATTTTGTTTGGAAAACCATGCAGTCCCTTCCACAGCTTAACTTCTTTGCCATTCATGTTAATTAACATGGCTCCCAGCTCAGCGGCTTGAAAAATGGTGTAACCATTAAAGGCTTTCTCGGGATTATAAATTGTAGTACCCGTTGGATGAATTGTTGGTAAACCCATAAATGACTCCCCCTTGTTATAGTTTTGCTTTTCACAATGTTTGCTCTGTTTAGGTGTACTTAATTGATTTGATTCTACTATATATCGGGATAAGGGGTTGGTAGTCTGTACTACAACTTTTAAAAAAGAAAAAGACTTCACAAGCTTTGAGAAAATAATTATTGAAGTAACTACCAAAACATCTTAAAGGTATTAGTGAACCTTTGTGAATGTTCGAGCTAGTCTTAGCGAACAAAAAGGATGTAATTACTACTAATAAAGACTAGTTTTACACATTCCCCTGTGTTATATTTTGTCTATATTTATAACATGTGCTATATTTGTGGCATGATAAATTAGCCACTGGGAGGTATCTAATGACATTTGCCGTAAATCTTTATTTTAATAAAGAGGCGGAAAGCTACATAACGGACATATGGGCGGCTTTAGATAAGTTGGGCAAGGGCAAGTGCCTGATTTGCTACAATGGCAGACCCCATATTACCTTGGCTATTTACCGGGATCTTAATTTGCAAGTAGCTAAAGGGAGGTTAAAGCTCCTTGCAAGGGACGTTGATCCCTTTAAGTTAACGTTTCTGCAAATTGGTATTTTTCCAAATAACAAAGGTACGATATTTCTAACCCCCAATCTAACGGATGACTTATTCCAAATACATCGTAATTTTCACGATATGTTTAAAGACCATGAAGACCAGAGCTGGGATTACTATAAGCCCCAATCATGGTATCCCCACTGCACTTTATCAACGGAGACCAGCGAGGAAGCCATACCAAATGTTCTTGGGCAACTCCTGAAGGAGTTTAGTCCCATCGAGGTTACTATTAAATCTATAGGAATAGTGTCCTTAGACCCCATTGATTATTTGTTTGAAATTGAGTTGGGAAAAAACAATGCCTCAACCCTTGTGGAATAAAGAGTTGAGGCATTGTTTTTGTTTTTAACCCTTGACCATGCTGTCAATGGGATAATTGGGTAAACTGCTTATGGTTTTAATATTCTTTCTAAATCGCTCGTACCTGAAACAACAATACTCCAGAAAGTCATCGCCGTTATAATGCCGGATTAGAGCCCAGACCGTCCATAATAAATCCTGGGCCATTATAAAGCTTCTAATTTTAATATCTTCCACAGGGGTTAGTGGATGGCCGAAGTAGCTTTGAACTAAGTGGCTAATAGCTTCCTCGGATAGTTTGGATTCAAGGATGTAGGCGGCCACATCCCAACAGGGGTCATTCATTCCGGAATATTCCCAGTCTATAAGATAGGTTCTGCCAGTATCGTCAATAATAAAGTTTTCAGGCACGGTGTCATTATGGCAGGGTGTCAAAATTGTACTTTTAATATTATTCTGGATAAAGGAGACTAACTTATCCTTAAGGGTAGTGTAATCAAAGAAAAAGCTACCGCCTTGTTGTCGGATAATCTGCTCGTATTTGGACAGCTCTGCTTGCCAATCAAAACAGTTTGAAAAGTCCTTTGGAAAAGAGTGGATTTTTTTCATTAAAGCAGAAACTGATTCCAGGTTAATAGCTGAGCCAGGTCCTGCCTGAGCCATGTTTTGGCTGTTTTTAATATATATGCTTATTTTAATTCCACTGTCTTGATCAAAGAAAATGCTATCTGAGTTTACGCCGAACTCCGAGGCTATATTATTATTGACCCTTTCCATCTTCCGATCAATAATCTGCTCCGTCATGCCGCCGGGTTGTCTAATCACATAGTCAATGCCCTTAATGTTCATTATGTAGTTGTAATTGGTGAGCCCGCCGGCAAAGCGGGATTTGTCAAATACAATGCTTTCATCGTGAAAAGCATAGCGCAGCTTCTCTTGAACTAATTCTTCCATTCTCATATATATGACTCCAATAGTTATGGTTATTAAGATTAGTGTTAACTTACTTTAGCAAAAAAAAACCACAAAATCAATGTGTTAAGTTTATTAACAAAACTTGAACTTTTGTCATGATTGTTCAATAAAAACATCTTTGTGCAATAAGTAAAATTTACTAGAGATAATAATACAAACTATAGCTATTGATACTTCAAAAAAATTTTTTCTCCATGAGATATGATAAAAGTAACAAATTATCAAACAAATTATCTAACCAGTTAGCAGCTGTTTTAAAACAAAAAAACAGATAATACTTTGAGCCTATATCTATAAAAAGAGGAGTTATTCCAATGAAATACTTTGGCGAAGAAGCACTGGGTCTTATTGAAACAAGAGGTATGGTTCCTGCCATTTACGCTGCTGATGTTATGTGTAAAACTGCGGATGTCGTTCTTGTTTCCTATGAAAATATGGGTTCCGGGCTTGTCACAGTCATGGTAAAGGGTGATGTGGCTGCAGTGAGGGCGGCTGTTGAAAGTGGTGCAGCAGCGGCAGCATCAATCGGCGAACTGACAGCCTCCCATGTCATGCCGCGTCCTGTAAGCCGGGTAGGCAGGATTGTCTCAAAACATGACATAGATGAGTAAAGAACATTGACAATTAAGGAAAGGGGAATCCAGGTGGACCAAAATGATGCTTTAGGGTTCATAGAAACCTATAGTCTAGTTTCAGTGCTAGAGGCTGCGGACGCCATGTGTAAGGCTGCAGATGTAGAATTGGTTGGCTATGAAAACGTGGCCTCCGGCTTAGTTTCTGTCGTAGTTCGTGGTGATGTGGGAGCGGTGAAGGCAGCAGTAGATGCCGGCATCAAAGAGGCCAGCAAGGTGGGCAAGGTCTATAGCTCCCTGGTAATTGCCAGACCCCACGGGGACATTCAAAAGATTATCGCTAAATACGTTATAGAATGGTAAAAGGCAATTGATGTACCCCTTTATTATCGGGTGAAAAGAGGGGATGACTGAAGATATGAATAGAATTGACAGTGATTTGCTCTCCGTCCAAGAGGCACGGATTCTTGTGGAAAATGCCCGGGAGGCCCAAAAGGTTTTGGCTGCTTTCCCCCAGGAAAAACTAGATAAAATTGTCGAGCATATGGCTAAAACGGTAGTTAAATATGCCAAAGAGCTAGCTGTTCTTTCCCATGAAGAAACGGGATTTGGTAAATGGGAGGACAAGTTTATCAAAAATGTTTTTGCCAGTGATTTTTTATATAAAAAAATCCGGGATATGAAAGTTGTCGGTATTATTGGCGAAGACAAAGAAAAGGAGACCATGGATATAGGAGTGCCCGTTGGAGTGATTGTGGCCCTGCCCCCTTCAACCAATCCCGTATCCACTACTATATATAAAACATTACTTGCCATCAAATCCGGTAATGCCATTGTTTTCTCTCCCCATCCTAAGGCCAAAAAAACCATTGCCAAGGTGCTGGATATATTAATCAGGGCAGCGGAACAAAGGGGGATGCCCCCGGGGGCCATAGGATATTTGCGAACACTGGCTGTGGAAGGTACAGCCGCTTTAATGAATCATAAAGACACGTCCCTTATTTTGATTACCGGTGTGCCCAAGATGGTTAGGGAGGCCTATACATCGGGAAAACCGACCATTTATGGTGGCCCGGGTAATGGCCCCGCCTTTATTGAACGTTCTGCAGACATTAAAAAGGCGGTGGCGGATATCATAGTCAGCCGTACCTTTGATAATGGAATTGTTTCGGCTTCGGAACAGTCCATTGTAGCAGAGGACTGCATCGCTGATGAGGTAAGGCAAGAGCTCCGCCACAATGGTGGCTATTTTCTGTCAGCACTGGAGTCTGAGAGGCTCAGCAAGTACTTCTTTCGTAGGGATGGCAGTTTAAATCCAGAAATCGTTGGCAAATCTGCCATAGATTTGGCCCGGATGATTGGCGCTTCTATCCCGGAGGATACTAAAGTATTAATATCCGAACAAAAGTATGTGTCCCCCACTAATCCCTTCTCAAGGGAAAAACTTTGTCCGGTACTGGCCTTTTACGTTGAAAAGGACTGGATGAATGCTTGTGAAAAATGCATAGAGCTGCTGGTAAATGAGGGCAGGGGACATACCCTGGTCATTCATTCAAAAAATGAAAAGGTTATCAAGGAATTTGCCCTGAAAAAACCAGTGTCAAGGGTGCTGGTAAATACTCCTGCCACTCTGGGGGGGATAGGAGCCACAACAAATCTCTTCCCCGCACTGACCTTAGGCTGCGGCGCAGCAGGGGGCGGACTTACTTCAGATAATATCTCACCGATGAACTTGATTAATATCAGGAAAGTTGGCTATGGCGTGCGTCAGTTGGAGGATATAACTAGCGGCGTGCGGGCAGAGGTAGGAACTGCAGCTATTGGGACAGGTTGTTCGGCTAAGCAGGTTTCTATAGATAGTGTCCAGGACTTACATGAGCTGCTAGAAGCATTACTTAAGCAGCTTAATGGGGAGAAGATTTGAGGTGACAGGGCATGAAGAAGTTTGTCATTAAACCAAAAATTTATTTTAACGAAGGTTCCATGGAATTCCTTAAAGAGATCGATGCACACCCACCCAATCCCCAGCAACCATCCAGAGAAGATTTAATGAATATTTATCATAAAGCATTTTAAATGAGCAATTGAGTTGCTAGTCCTAACTGTGAGAAGTAAGGGAGGAATAAAAGTTGGATATTAAGGAATTTTCCAATAGATTTGCCGATGCAACAAAACACTTATCCCCGGAGGAAACGGCGGCCATCATGAAGCTGTTTCAGGGGATATCCAAAGAATTGGCCACCAACAGCCCTGTAAGCAGCACTGAGGCCAAATCCCCTGTGTTTGAGGGAGAAATAACTGGATTAACACCTCGCTTGGAACGTCTCCGTGCAAATTATTTAAAGGCCAAGCCAAGTGTTAGTATCTATCGGGCCCAGGCCTTTACCCAAGTGACCAAGGAGAATGCCGGCTTGCCCAAGATTCTTCTGCGGGCCAAGTGTTTCAGAAAAGCCTGTGAGACAGCTCCCCTAGTTATCCAAAAGGATGAACTGATCGTTGGGCATCCCTGTGGCAAACCAAGAGCCGGTGCTGTATCCCCGGATATTGCCTGGAGATGGATTCGGGATGAGCTGGATACCATGTCAACCAGACCCCAGGACCCCTTTCAGATAAGTGAAGAGGACAAGAGGATTTTACGGGAAGAGATTTTCCCCTACTGGGAAGGCAAGAGTGTGGATGAGGTTTGCCAGCAGCAGTACGAAGAGGCCGGTGTATGGTCGTTCTCAGGGGAATCTTTTGTCAGTGATCTATCTTATCATCAGGTAAACGGTGGCGGTGACACCTGCCCTGGATATGATGTCATCCTGATTGAAAAAGGTATCAATGGTGTCAGACAGGAAGCCGTTGAAAGATTGAGCAAGTTGTCCATGGAGAATCCTGATGACTTGGATAAAATTTATTTCTATAAAGCTGAAATTGAGACCTGCGATGGTATTTTGGCCTATGCCAAACGGTTATCTGACTATGCAAGGGAAATGGCGGACAAGGAGCATGACTCAATCCGGCAGAAGGAACTATACAAAATCTCTGAGGTGCTGACCCATGTGCCGGCTAACCCACCCCGAACCTTCCAGGAAGCACTTCAGTCAGTCTGGATCCTGGAATCCTTATTTGTGGTGGAAGAAAACCAGACAGGTATTTCCCTTGGTCGACTGGATCAATATACCTATCCCATGTTTAAAGCTGACCTGGAAGCGGGACGGATGAACAAGCTGGAAGCCTTTGAACTGCTGAGCTGCTTTATTATTAAATGTTCTGAGGTTATGTGGCTGTCCAGTGAGCTGGGGGCAAAGTATTTTGCCGGATACCAACCCTTTATTAATTTAACAATCGGCGGGCAAAAAAGAACCGGTGGCGATGCAACCAATGAACTGACCTATCTAATTATGGATGCCGTTCGCTTCACCAAGATGTATCAACCGTCCCTGGCTTGCCGGATTCACAATAAGTCACCGCAAAAATATTTGAAGAAGATTGTAGACGTTGTAAAAGCAGGCCTTGGTTTCCCCGCCTGCCACTTTGATGATACCCATATTAAAATGATGCTGGCCAAGGGCTTCTCCATTGAAGATTCACGGGATTATTGCCTCATGGGCTGTGTGGAACCCCAGAAGTCCGGTCGAATTTACCAGTGGACATCCACCGGCTATACCCAGTGGCCAATTGCCATAGAATTTGTTTTGAACCGCGGCGTAATGAAGTGGCGCGGAACCATGGAAGGCCTTGATACAGGTGAACTTGACAGTATCAAAACCTATGAAGAATTTGATGCTGCTTGCAAAAAGCAAATTGAACATATTATCCGCCTGTCTGCCATTGGAACCATTGTCAGCCAGCGGGTGCACAGGGATCTTGTACCCAAACCCCTGATGTCACTGCTGGTAGAAGGATGTATGGAAAAAGGTACCGACGTTACAAATGGCGGAGCCATGATCAACTTCGGACCGGGACTTATTTTCTCCGGCTTAGGAACCTATGCTGATTCCATGGCTGCCATTAAAAAGTTGGTCTTTGAGGAAAAGAAATATACCCTGAAGCAGATTCGGGATGCTTTAGATGCTAATTTTGAAGGCTATGAAGCCCTTCGGACCGATTGTCTGAATGCGCCTAAATACGGGAATGATGACGACTATGCTGACGAAATTGCGGCAGAACTCATCACCTGGACCGAGAGGGTTCACAACTCCTTTAAAATGTTATATTCCTATTTCACCCATGGCACACTTTCTATTTCCAACAATACCCCCATCGGTGAAATTACAGGGGCAACAGCCAACGGACGCTTTGCCTGGACACCACTGTCAGACGGAATTAGCCCGACACAGGGTGCCGACAAATTGGGACCAACAGCCATTATTAAATCAGTCAGCAAACTTAGCAACGAATCCATGAATATTGGAATGGTGCACAATTTCAAACTGTTGAAGGGCATCTTGGAAACCCCAGAAGGGGAAAACGGCCTGATTACCCTGCTGCGGACTGCATCCATTCTTGGCAACGGCCAAATGCAATTCAGTTATGTTGATAATGAAGTGCTGAAAAAGGCTCAAAAAGAACCTGAAAAGTATAGAGACTTAATTATCCGTGTGGCTGGCTATAGTGCTTACTTCGTAGAACTTTGCAAGGAAGTACAGGATGAGATTATAAGCAGAACCGTTTTGGAACATTTCTAATAGAATTTGAGTTTAGCCAGGAATATCTGAAGCTTGGTTAATTCTTCAGATATTCCATAAATAAAAAATGATTTGCATCATGGCTGATTTATTACCGCTGAGGTTTAGAATACTTCATTAGATTTCCACTGTTGATAAAGCCTGCGTTGAACAGATTATGAAGGCACTGGAGTCAGAAATAGCTTATTCAAGGCATTTAATAAGGGACGTGGACATTATGAGCACAGAAAGCAGAAATATCATAGAGCGGAAGGCGCGAATCTTCAATGTCCAGAAGTACTCCATCTATGACGGGCCGGGCATAAGAACATTGATTTTCTTCAAGGGATGTCCCCTAAGATGCAAGTGGTGTTCAAATCCCGAGGGCCTTGAAAGAAAATATCAGGTCATGTACAAAGAAGAGCTTTGCGTAGATTGTGGCAGCTGTATTTCTGTTTGTCCCGTCCAAATACATTATTTCCAGCATGGGGAAGACACACAATCAGAGGGAAGATCCAGACATAAAATATACAGAAGCATTGATTGTGTAGGTTGCCGAAAATGCGAAGCAGCATGTCCTAAACAGGCACTTTCCGTTGTGGGCCTTGACAAAACCATTTCCGAGGTGCTGGAAATCATCCAACAAGATGCACTCTTCTACCTGAGTTCAGGTGGAGGAGTCACCCTTGGGGGTGGGGAAGTGACCGCACAGCCTGAGTTTGCCACCAACCTGCTGATGGAATGCCAAGGGATGGGAATTCATACGGCCATTGAAACCAGTGGATATGCAAAGCTGGAATCTTTGCTTAAGATAGCTCAGTTTACCGATTTGTTTCTATATGATATCAAGCAAATTGACCCGGACCTCCACTATGAATATACCGGAGTGCGCAATGAGCGTATTCTTGAGAACCTGACAGAACTAATACACCGTGGATTTACAGTAAAGGTCAGAATGCCCCTGCTAAGGGGCTTGAATGACAGTAAGGACATCATTGGCAGAACCCTTGAGTTTTTACGTCCCTTCAAAGGTCATAAAAACTTCCAGGGCATTGATTTACTGCCTTATCATAAATTGGGTATCAACAAATACAAGCAGTTGGACATGAAATATGCTATTACGGAAGACCTAAGTTTTAAAGAAGAAGAGCTAGCTAAAATTGAAGAGTTTATTAAAGATTATGACGTAGAGGTTAAGGTTATCAGACATTAAATAGCCTATGGCAGAGGGGAGGCTTATTGTGAGTGTAGCCGATGAATTTGACAGAAAACGTATCATTCAGGAATATGTGCCTGGCAAGCAAGTTACACTGGCCCATATCATAGCTTCGCCCGTGCAGGACATCTATGAACGCTTGGGTATTGAGGAAAAGGGAGCCATTGGAATATCGACCCTCACTCCCTGTGAAACGGCAATTATAGCAGCGGACATTGCCACAAAGGCATCAGGGGTAGAGATTGGATTTCTTGACCGATTTACAGGGTCACTGGTTATATCCGGTGATGTGGCAAGTGTTGAGGCAGCAATGATTGCCATCAATGATACCTTGGAAAAACTGTTAGGCTTCACCCCTGCTAAAATCACACGGACATGAAAAAACGGATTATGATAGTGGGGCCAACCCAATCGGGCAAGTCCACCCTGGCCAATATTTTAAATGCTGCGGTCAGACCCTTAAAAAAGACCCAGGATGTTATTTACGGACAAAATACCATCGACACGCCGGGGTCATACATTGAAAACCCTTCTATGTATAGATATCTGATTGCCACAGCGCAAACAGCATACCTGGTGCTAATGCTGGTAGATCAAGCAAGACCCATTGAAGTATATCCGCCCGGCTTTGCTAAGACCTTTACTTGTCCGGTTATCGGAGTAATTACCAAGCTAGATTTGGCTCCGGAAAATGCCAGGCTGGCTATTGAGCAGCTGAAGAGAATTGGGATTGTAGAGCCCTACTTCCAGATTTCTTTAAAGGATAATACAGGGGTGGGTGACTTGAAAGATTATTTAACTAGAAAAAAAGAATCCAGCCAGAGTAATTGAGATTCTTCATATATATTTGGTTTTGCAGCTAAGCTAATCCATGGCAAATTTGCCAATGGGATTTCCGGAAGGGTAGGTGAGGCAATGAGATTCGTCACCGAAATGGAACTGAGGGAAATATATAAAACAAACCCTTTTGTTACGTATGTTCTAGAACCGGATACAAAGATTACACCGGGAGCCAGGCAATTTCTTGTAGACAGGCGGGTTGCCCTGGTACAGGCCGAACCCCAGCTAGGTGAAGTTGTGGAAGCTAAGACGGATCAGTCAAGTCAATTGGAACAACAGGAAAGTTGGTCTACCCTTCGATTACGTGGAAGCATGGACCGCATAGAAGCAACCTTTTTTCTAACCGCCTCAGAACTTTTACATTCCGGAGATGCTGTGCTGTCGGAAGAAGTCATGGCCCTAGGCCGATATTTTAGGAATGTAAGAAAGGCTGAACTTGAGAGAACAGCTCCATGCAACATTCAGTTTTGGGGATGGACGGAAGAGGAAATAAAAAAACGCTCTGAAAATCTGGAAGAATATGTTAACACCGGACAATTTGATTTGGGATTGGAAAAAGGAAAAGAACTTGCCCTGCTAAATCACCTGCGTGCCTCCCTGGGTGAGGTGGAGCCGGCCATTTTAGAAACCTATTGGAACGAAGAGAAGCAGTCTTGCTCACGGCAGGATTTGGTTAATAAGATAAATTTGATTATTAATATTATCTGCATGATGATGTGGGAGTGCCTGGGAGGGGAAAAATGGAAACGATAAATCCAGCTTTTCTATATTGCGATCAACTTGTGAGTGACTTTGAGAAAGTCGTCAAAACACCCATATTGAATAAATCCTCCGTTTATTACACCGGTGTTGACCTTGGGACAGCCTATATTGTGCTGGCAGTCCTTGATGAAAATTACCAGCCCGTCGCAGGGGCATATCGACTTGCCAGCGTTGTCAAGGATGGTATGGTGGTGGATTATATCGGTGCCATTCGGATAGTCAGAGAGCTAAAGCAAGAACTGGAGCAGAAGCTTGGTACAGAATTGATTTATGCGGCAGCGGCCCTTCCGCCGGGAACCTTTAGCCTGGACTCGGGAGCTATCAAGCATGTGGTGCAGGGGGCAGGCTTTGAAATTACCAACCTGTTGGACGAACCTACGGCTGCCAACGCGGTTCTTAAGATTAATGACGGCGCCATAGTGGATATTGGAGGTGGCACTACGGGGATTGCCATTCTCAGGGAAGGCAAAGTGATTTATGTGGCCGATGAACCTACAGGTGGGACACACTTTTCACTGGTCATTGCCGGAGCCTATAAAATGAGCTTTGAAGATGCCGACCAATATAAGCGGGATGCTAAAAATCACAGGGAGCTGATTCCCGTATTACAACCGGTGGTTGAGAAGGTATCATCCATTATAAGTCGCCAAATAGCTGATTACCAAGTAAAAGAAATATATCTGGTAGGTGGAACCTGCTGCCTTAAGGGCATTGAGGATATTATCGCCAAACAAACGGGGCTTCCCACCTATAAACCGCAAAACCCCATGTTTGTAACACCATTGGGCATTGCACTTAACTGTACCCAGGAAATCCTTTAGGCAGGGGTGATTTTTACACATGGAGTATCGAATAATAAAATCTCCCTCTAAGGGGACATTAGATATTCTCTTTCGGCGCAAAGGCTCCCCTTCAACAACCCCCATTGCCAATTATGATGCTGTGGGGCTGGTTCAGGGGCGGCTGATTGACATGGTTTTTGCCTCGGATATCGCAGAAAAGGCCGCCGGAGTGGTAGTGGAGGATATTAAAGGGCATTGTCCCCAAAACCTGATTATGCTTGCCATTTTCGGCGACACAGCATCGGTGGAAGCGGCAATGGCAGAGATAAAATATAAGCTTAGAGCAGCAAAAGAAGGTGAGACCTTATGATAGCGGCAAAGGTAATTGATAATATTTGGGCAACAAGAAAGGCTGATTCCCTCAGGGGACTGAAATTTATGCTGGTGGAAGTACTTGGTGGTATTGATGCCGGTCGTCTCCTGATAGCCGCCGATACCATTGGCGCCGGCTTTGGCGAGAGAGTTCTTGTTTGTACCGGCAGCTCAGCCCGTAAAATGCTGGATCGGGACGATGTGCCCATTGATGCTGTCATTGTAGGGATCATCGACGAAGATTGTGCCTTTTAAGAAATCTGGGGGTGGAAGAACTTGGAACTGCTTAACCAAATCAAAGATGCAGGAATTATCGGGGCCGGAGGAGCCGGTTTTCCAACTCACGCCAAACTAACTGCTAAGGCAGAATATATATTGCTTAACGGAGCAGAATGTGAGCCTCTGCTAAGGGTAGATCAGCAATTGATGGAGCTGTTTCCAGAGGAAATTATCAGAGGGCTGGAGGCTGCTGGAAGATATATTGAAGCTGGTAAAGCCATCATAGGTATCAAGGGCAAACATAAAAGGGTTATTGCCCTTTTGAAGGAAAGAATTGCTGCCCTAGGTCTGGCAAACTACATGGAAGTAATGGAGCTTCGGGATATTTACCCTGCGGGTGATGAACAGGTTTTGGTTCACGAGTTAACCAAAAGAATTGTTCCCGAAGCATCCATCCCCCTGAAGGTGGGCTGTGTGGTTATCAACTCGGAAACGGCTCTAAATATATACCGTGCCATGGCCGGGGAACCAGTTACGGAAACCTACCTGACCATTGCCGGGGATATTCCCCAGCCCATGACCCTTAAAGTTCCTGTGGGTGTACCCATCCGGGAAGTAATCAGACAATGCGGCGTGGAAAATTTGGATGATTATGCTGTCATAGACGGTGGCCCCATGATGGGCCGGGTTATGAATAGTGTGGACGGTTATGTCACTAAAAAAAGCAAGGGCTATGTACTGCTTAAAAAGGATCACTTTCTCATTCGCAAAAAGACAGTGACCATTCCCCAAGCAAGGATTGTCAGCAGAACAGCCTGTGAACAATGTCGTATGTGTACCGACCTGTGTCCCAGGTACCTGCTGGGTCACCATATAGAGCCCCATAAAATGATGCGTGCCCTGAGCTACAATTTAGAAGACGTCAGCGAGCTAAAGATTGCCCAATTATGCTGTGAATGTAACGCCTGTGAATTATACTCCTGTCAGGCTAATCTTCATCCGAAGACTGTCAATGTTCTTTATAAGCAGAAGCTGGCGGAGCAGGGCATAAGATATCAACCTACTCAGATTGAGTTCAAACCACGGGAAGCCAGGGAATATCGCCTGATTCCAAGCAAACGTCTAATCGCCAAAATTGGTCTAACGTCCTTTGATAAACCGGCTCCCGTGACCAAGCTGGAATTTAGACCCGAGTGCATTAGCATCTCTCTAAGTCAGCACATTGGCGCTCCGGCCGTACCCGTTGTGGCTGTAGGCCAGCAGGTAAACGCCGGTCAATTGATTGGAAAGATACCGGACAACAGCCTAGGGGCGGCGGTTCATGCCAGCTTCTCGGGAACTGTTACAGAGGTTTCGGATAATTCTATTGTGATAAAGGTGGGTTCGTATGTATAGGGCAATAGGTATGATTGAACTTTCGAGTATTGCAAGGGGAATTTATGCCACAGACCTGATGTTAAAAACGGCCTTCGTTGAAGTGTTCAGTGCAACTTCTGTCTGTCCTGGAAAATATGTCGCCATTGTCCAAGGAGACGTTGCCGCTGTAGAAAGCTCAATTAGCGCAGGCATCGAATCCGCTGGAGAATATTTAGTAGATAGCTTTATTCTTCCCAATGTCCACCCGGATGTTTTCCCGGCTATCACAGCCACCACCATGCCGGATGGAAT
Organism: Desulforamulus aquiferis; assembly: GCF_030577015.1. Taxonomy (NCBI): domain Bacteria; kingdom Bacillati; phylum Bacillota; class Clostridia; order Eubacteriales; family Peptococcaceae; genus Desulforamulus; species Desulforamulus aquiferis. The sequence goes on from NZ_JARPTC010000012.1 coordinate 80,867, forward strand.
CGGGGCACTGGGGATCATGGAAACCTTTTCCCTGGCCTCTATGATTATTGCCGCTGATGCAGCCCTTAAAGCAGCAGACGTACAAGCTCTAGAATTACGGTTGGGTAGGGGAATAGGTGGCAAAGCCTACTTCACCTTTACCGGAGATGTTGCTGCTGTCCAGGCAGCTGTTGAAGCCGGAAAGGCCATTGTTTTAGAAAAGGGCTTACTGGTAGATACAGAAGTAATTCCATCACCATCCGACAAATTGTGGGCAACCTTGCTCTAAGCTTACAATTGTATGCCATATTTGACCCAAAGGAGGTGCTATCTTGAAAAAACTCGTTTGTGTAAAGGAGGTAGAAGCGGCGGCAGAAAAGGGGCAAAAGATATTCTGCGTTGACTGCCATACCATTATTACACCGGCGGCTAAGGATTTAGCCAAGGAATTGGGCCTGGAATTTTCTACAGACTCATCCGCTGCAGGAAACCACACAGTTAAAGACTGTAGCCTGCCAAAGAAAGATAGCCAGGAAAAAGAAATTGATCCTGAAATGATTTACCAAGTTGTAAAGGCAGTATTGGGCAGCAGGCTCCTGGCTAATATCCCAGGTTCATCAGGTGAAATACCCTTCCGAGCAGATTGTGAGCCAAAAAGCGGACTAAAAATTGTCCGGGGCAGAACTGTCAAACAGGAGACCTTTGACACTGGAGATCCCAATGCCAACGTAACCTACCGTGAAGTGATCAGTAAAGATGACTCTAAAATGAGTGCGGGCTTTTTGACAATTGAAAAATCCAGCTTTGATTGGGAATTGTCCTATGAAGAGATTGATATTATCCTCGAGGGAAGCCTGACCATTACCATCAACGGAGAGACTTATCATGCCCACCAGGGGGATGTTCTCTTCATACCCAAGGACTCCAAGGTAACCTGGAGTTCCCCGGATTATGTGAAGCTCTTTTATGTAACTTACCCGGCAAACTGGGCTGATCTAATGGCACAATAATAGGGAGGTAAGCTATGCAGGCTCTTGGACTAATTGAGACACGAGGACTCCTCCCTGCTATTGAATGTGCGGATGTCATGCTCAAAACGGCGCAAGTGGAACTGCTGGAGAGAACCTTTGTAGGCAGCGGACTGGTAACTATTGCCATAACTGGTGATGTGGGAGCCGTTAAAGCAGCCGTCGAGGCAGGTGTAACAGCCGTTGAAAAGATTTCTCCCTTATCCTTGGTTTCCCATCATGTAATAGCTAGACCACACCAGGAGATGGGAAGCATGGTGGGAACAAGGCCGGAACCCATTAGGGAACAACCGGGACCTGTACCAAAGGAAACCGACAAGGTGAGAGAGGGCCAGGAAAGCCATGCTACTGTATCAGAATCCACAGTAGAGGACAAAACCACAAAGGAAAGCACCGGGCCGGTACAAATAATGCCGAGCCAGCTTCACAAAGAGGGAGTGGATGCTTTCGTACAGGAATTTGGCCTTGAGAAAAGTATAGACATCCTGAAAGCCCTTTCCGTGGTAAAGCTTAGGAATTTGGCAAGGGAATACAAAGGACTTGGAGTAGCAGGCAGAGCCATATCCAAGGCAAACAAAGAATTACTGATACAGGAACTAAAAAGATATTACCAGCGGGGGAGTGAATAGCAGCTTTAATGCTTAAATAATAAGTTAAGTCAGTTGTAGAGAGGAAGAGTAACGTGGAAACCTTTGATTTTGATTTGCAATCAGTGCAAGAGACCAGAAATCTTGCCCGTCAGGCTAAAGAGGCTCAAACTCAACTTGCAAAATTTAATAGTGAGCAGATCGAAAAAATCATCTGCAATATGGTCAAGGTAGCCGAGGAGAATGCTGTTTCCCTGGCAAAGCTGGCGGTTGAAGAAACCGGGTTTGGTAAAGTGGAGGACAAAACCTTCAAAAATCATTTTGCCTCCACAGAACTATATAAATTTATTAAACCCATGCAAACCGTTGGTGTCATCAGTGACGACCCGGTCAACAAAATCAAGGAGATCGCTGAGCCGGTAGGGCTGCTCATGGGGATTATTCCCTCAACCAACCCCACATCAACGGTTATTTACAAAGCTATTATTGCCATCAAGTCCCGAAACGGCATTGTCTTCTCTCCCCATCCCTCGGCCCTGAAATGCACTTTGCAAGCGGCCAGGCTGATGAACGATGCTGCGGTGGCTGCCGGTGCACCGGCAAACATCATTGGTTGCATCTCAAAGCCCACCAAGGAAGCAACCAATGAGCTTATGAAATGTGACGAGGTGGAAATGATCATTGCCACAGGCGGCTCAGCCATGGTAAAGGCTGCCTATAGTGCGGGGAAACCTGCATTGGGCGTAGGCCCCGGCAACGTTCCGGCCTATATAGAAAGAACTGCCGATATTACTAAAGCGGTCAAAAATATTCTCGTTAGTAAAACCTTTGACAATGGTACCATCTGCGCTTCTGAGCAGGCAGTTATTGTTGAAGAATGCATTCGTGAACAGGTTATTGAAGAGTTTAAGCGCCAGGGCGGCTATTTCATGACTGCCGCGGAAACAAGCCAGGTAGCTAAAAAGCTGTTTGTCCGGGGACATGCCATGAATGCAAAAATGGTAGGTAGAGCCGCAACAGTAATTGCAGAGACTGCAGGCATTGCCGTTCCTCCGGGAACAAAGGTTCTGCTGGGTGAGCAGCAGGGAGTTGGCCCAGAATACCCCCTGTCCTATGAAAAATTGACCACCGTACTGGCCTTTTATACAGTAAAGGATTGGCATGAAGCCTGCGAACTTTGTATTAAACTCTTGAAAAATGGCGGCATCGGGCATACCCTTTCTATTCACACAGAAAATCCCGAAATGGCCATGAGGTTTGCTGAAAAACCAGTATTCAGGATTTTGGTCAACACAGCCTCCACCCAGGGTGGTGTAGGGGCAAGCACAGGATTAGCACCAGCCTTTACACTGGGTTGCGGCACCTGGGGTGGAAGTGCCACTTCCGATAATGTAACCCCAAGGCACTTGATTAACATTAAACGTGTAGCCTATGGAATTAAAGACTTCACAGAAAATACAGCTCCCTCCCATTCAGTCTGTGGGGCACAGGGTGGTAGCACTGGTGCCATCAGTGAAGATCAGCTTATGAATGTTGTGAATGAAGTCATTTCGCTACTAAAAAGAAGAGGTGACAACTAAAAGTGGGAAAATATGACGCTTTAGCAGCGCTTCTGCTGGAAGCAATCAAAGAGGGGGGGTATTTAAAAAAGGAAGTCGACACTATACCCGTGGGAATATCTAACCGACATATCCATCTTTCCCAGGGAGACTTGGAAACCCTGTTTGGTCCAGGATACCAATTGACAAAGGTCAAGGATTTATCCCAGCCCATGCAATATGCCTGTAAGGAAACCCTAACCATAGCGGGACCCAAGGGTGCCATAGAAAAAGTTCGCATCCTGGGGCCAACCCGAAGCGAGTCCCAGGTGGAAATACTTCAGGCTGATTGTTACAAACTTGGCATCACCGCCCCTGTGAGGTTGTCTGGAGACCTGCAAGGAACTCCGGGAATTACCCTCATTGGTCCCAAGGGAAGTATATATCTCAACAAAGGCCTTTTGATTGCCCAGCGTCATATTCATATGACCTTAGAAGATGCAAGAAATTTTGGTGTAACCGATGGCGAAATAGTAACCATCCAAATTGATGGACTGCGGGGAGGAAGCTACTCCAACGTCGTCATTAGGGCAAACAACACCTCAGCCCTTGAATTTCATATTGATACAGAAGAAGCGAATGCAATGCATCTTGCACCAACCTCAACAATAACGATAAAAAAATAAAATCTTAGGAGGAAACAAAAATGAGTAAATCTGAAGCTTTAGGATTAATCGAAACCAAAGGTCTGGTAGGAGCAATTGAGGCGGCTGATGCCATGGTTAAAGCTGCTAATGTTCAACTGATTGGCTACGAAAAAGTTGGCGGTGCTCTGGTAACTGTTATGGTAAGGGGCGATGTAGGTGCTGTTAAAGCAGCAACCGATGCAGGTGCTGCTGCTGCCCAGCGCGTTGGAGAACTAATCTCCGTTCATGTTATTCCCCGTCCACACAGCGATGTAGAAATGATTTTACCTGCAGCTAAAAAAGAAGTATTATAAAAAATAAGACAGCATAGGTCAAAGGTCAAAATCTCAATTTGAGGTTTTGACCTTCCTCTATTCTCGGGAAACTGCGTATACTACCCTTTAGTTATGCTAGGGTTAAGGATTGATCGTAAGAAATTTTTGTTTTATAATGGTGGTGTATAATAAGGTTGCTTTTGAATTTGATGAATTGAACTACTGTAGGAACAGTGGTTGATTCTTTTTTGTTATTAGGGGCAGAATGTTATGCTAAGGGGCAGCAGGAAGTTAAAACAGCAATGAATCTAACATAGAAAAGGATTATTGACAAAAGCATGAATAACTCTGACAAAATATTAAAAAAATTAACGGATTCCAACCTGTACTCCCGCTATAGCGGACTATTATCCCTATCTAATATTTCCTTGCAGCTTATAGATGCAAGTGGAAAAATTCTTCTTGAGTTTAATCCGTCTCCCGACTTTTGCAAACTTATTTGCCAGGAAGATGAAGGGCGAATATGCTCAGACTATACAGCAAAACTTGAGTCTGGCAGTGGAGGCAGATTTAACTGTCGCTACGGACTGTCAAACATTATATTACCAGTGGAAATTAACCAGCAAACCATAGGGTATATAGTTGGAGCCCAGGTTTATGTATCAGATAGTGAATATCAGAAGTACTTAATTGATATAATGTCCCTGGCCAAGGGAAAAAATTTTGAACCTGAATTTATAGCCAAATCAATAGCTGCTATAAAAACCGTTGAAGAAAATAAAATAGACATCCATGAACAAATTTGCAACCATATTACACAAAATATTTCCCATGACTTTTCTCAAAGCATCAATAGTGCAGATAAGGCCATTGCAAGGCTTTCTATAGAAAAAGAAATGCTGGAAAAAAAGATAATTGACCTGGAAGCAAAAAATATGTCCCTAGTTATCAACCCGCATTTCCTATTTAATACCCTAAACTCTATAGCACGCATTGCCTATTTTGAAAAATCCCATACCACGGAAGAACTTATTTACTGCCTTTCGGATTTATTGAGGTACAATCTAAAACAAGACGATGAGCTACACACCATCGGAGCGGAGATGGACAATATAGAGAAGTACCTTTATATACAAAAAATAAGATATAAGAATAGATTGGAATATGAGATTGATATACCTGACCAAATCAAGCCCCATAGAATACCTAATATGATCATACAGCCCATCGTTGAGAATGCCCTTATCCATGGCATTACTCCCAAAAGGGATGGGGGCAAGATAAAAATCTATGCGGAAAAGTATAAAAATGATATAAATATTTATGTCATGGATAATGGTAATGGCTTTCCCAAAGAAGTCTTACAAAGCATACAACAATCGGAAAATAAAATGGGGATTGGTTTTCGCAGTACGGACAAGCGGTTGAAGCGATATTTCGGAGAAAATTACGGGTTGAAAATCGCAAAATCAGACTATAGTGGAAGTACCGTCACCATTACGATTCCCACCAAACCCAATGCGAGGCGATAGTAATGAGCGTAGTATTAATTGTGGAAGATGAATTACTCGAATTGGAATTTCTCAAATCCATTGTGTCCGAAGAACTTCAGCCTAATGATAAGTTAATAACCTGCGAAAGTGGTATACAGGCTGTTAAGTTAGCAAAGCAATATCGACCGGATGTTATAGTGATGGATATACTTATTCCTGAAATGGATGGTTTGCAGGCTCTTCAGGAGATAAAGAAATTCCTTCCCCAGGCAGCCGTTATGATACTATCGGCCTGTTCAGACTTCTCCTATGCTCAAACAGCAATTCGCCTCAAGGTTCAGGAGTATTTGCTGAAGCCCATCAAACCGTCCGTTTTTAAGCAGGCCTTCCAGGAGCTTTTAGCTACTGTAGACACCGGCAAAGAAGAGACTATCGCCGAAGAATTTACTGAACCAAAAAATAACCAGATATATTTTATTGAAAAATCTATAAAATATATTCACGATAATTTTAAACAAAAACTACCCTTGCAAGAAGTGTCCTCCTATTTGTTTTTAAATCCACAATATTTCAGCAGGATTTTTAAGAAAGAAGTAGGAGTCTCCTATATAGATTATGTAAATAAATTGAAGATCGAACATGCCTGCAAATTGTTGGAAACCACCAACTATCCGGCCTATCGCATATCCAGTGAATGTGGTTTCACAGATCCGTCTTATTTTAATCGTGTCTTTGTACAGCAAATGAATATGACACCAAAGGCATATAGAAGAAAACATCTATCTGAAAATATGGAGAATGTCTGATGACGTCAGTGACTATCTTAGAATATAAGGGCACAGGATACGAATTCGTACCCTGTGCCTTTTAATTATTATAGGAGAAATTCACCGTAAAGGTTGTACCTAGGTTTTCCGTACTATCTGCAGTGATTTTGGCATGGTGATTTTCCACGATGCTTTTGGCAATGGCCAGGCCTAGACCGTAACCGCCCAATTCACGGGCCCGGGACTTATCCGCCCGATAAAAACGTTCAAATATATGGGGCAAATCTTCCGCTGAGATAGGGGTGCCGGTGTTGTTTATCCTTAAAGTCACCTTTTTTTGCTCCCGCCCCAGAGTCACTGTAACAATACCCTTTTCATCGGCATATTTACATGCATTATCCAGCAGAATCCCTATCAACTGCTTTATTTGGCTTTCGTTACCTTGTAGTGAGATATCCGGTTCGATATTAGCATTTATGGTCACACCTTGCTCAAAGGCCACGGGTTCAAAGGGCAATAGACAACTCCAAACAATATTACTTAAATTAAGGTCTGAAAATGCCAGGGGAACATGGGCAGCATCAGATTTGGCTAAAAACAGCAGATCATCCACCAGCATTTTCATCCGTAGGGCTTCCAACCTAGTATTTTCCACCCATTTGATTTGCTGCCTAATAGGATCCTGACGATTTGCCAGCAGAATACTGATGTTAGCCAAAATCACAGTCAAGGGCATTCTTAGTTCATGGGAAGCATTTGCCACAAACTGCCGCTGCTGCTCCCAGGCCCTTTCTGCCGGGCGCAAGGCCAAACTAGATAGAAACAAGCTGATAAAAAAGAAGGCCAGCAACCCACCTGCACCCACCACCAGGGATGTAAGAAAAAGGCTTTGCATGGAGTTTATCTCATGGGTTCTGTCAGCAAAGGCAATTTTTGTCCCATCAATTAGGTCTCTGCGCATAAAGCGTAAATTCAGGTCGTGCAGAATTCCTTCAGGGTAATCGGAGGCCAGGACTTTTTCTACTGCCTTTGCAAGAACATCATCTGATACGGAAACATTCTGCTGTGTTGTGTAAACAATGGTATTATTTTGATCAAGGAACACAGAGAAAACTGGGGTTATGGGAAATGGCTTTCGCCCAGGTGGTAATCGCCCTATTTCCGGTTTCGGCGGGGGCATGTCCATGCCCTGTTCGATCACCCGGTGTAAAGCATCACGACTTTCAGCCTGCAGCCGTTGGTAGTTTGATATGAAGATGGTACCAAAGACGATGAGCAGCACAAGGCTGACCAGAGCCATATTGACAAGGATAAATTTCCTTCGCAGCTTTATAATCATAGTTCATCTGCCTCAAGACGATAGCCCACTTTACGGATAGTGCCGATATTAACTTTTGAACCTAGAAAAAAGAACTTCTTACGGAGAAAAGAGATGTATGCCTCCACGTTGTTATCCTCCGCAGGGGAGTCCACACCCCAAACCTTTGTAAGCAAATCTTCCTTTGGAACCACCATTTTGGGGTTGGTCATCAGGATTTTCAATACTTCAAATTCCTTGAAGCCCAGATGCACTGATTTTTCACCCCGCTGCAAGTCATAGGTGGACAAATTTAGCGTTAGGTCAGCAAAGGTCATTTCCTCTAGTACCACATCTCCCTGTCTTCTGGAAAGGGCGCGAATGCGGGCCAGCAGCTCCTCCGGGGCAAAGGGCTTGGTCATATAATCGTCAGCTCCATAATCTAATCCAATGACCTTATCGTTGATTTCGTCCTTTGCAGTAAGCAATAGTACCGGAGTGGCAATTTTTTGATTCCTTAATTCCCGTACCACCTCAAAACCACTGCGCTTTGGCAGCATAACATCCAGCACGATCACATCATATTGTCCGCTCAGGGCATAATCCAAGCCGTCTTCACCGTTATAGACAATATCCATAGCATATTTTTGTTCAGCCATAATCTGTCCCAGAGCATCTGCGAGACGCACCTCATCTTCCACTATTAATACACGCATATATACCCCCGCCTCGTGGATTTATTATAAATGCGGAATATTTCTACTTGCAATTATGATAATGAAGGAAGCTTAAATTAGTCTGAAAGGGCTGTTTCAGACTAATTTAAGCTAACCATTGTATGATAAGGTCCATCAGGAAAACACACCCCTTGGAGGTATCAACTATGGCACAATATCAGAGTGTATTTAAAAGATATGAGAAGAAATACCTGATGAATGAACAACAGTACCAGGCCCTTAAAGGGTTTTTGCAAGACCGGGTTGTCTCAAATGGGTCACATACCATCTGTAATATTTACCTCGATACACCGGATTATCGCCTAATCAGAGCATCCATAGAAAAGCCTGTCTACAAAGAAAAAATCCGTCTTCGAAGCTATGGCGTGCCTGGAAAAGAAGATACAGTATTTGTGGAATTGAAAAAGAAATACAATGGTATCGTCTATAAAAGGCGGGTGCCAATGACACTTCGGGAGGCTGAACTATATCTGCTGCAGGGAAAACAGCCCCTCACCAATTGCCAGATACTAAAGGAAATTAACTGGGTTTTAGGATTTTATAAGCCTATTCCCAAAGTATATATTGCCTACGAGCGTATTGCAATTTGCGGCAAAGAAAATAAAGATTTAAGAATTACCTTTGATACTAACATTCGGTGGCGAGAGAGTGTTTTGGATCTTTCCAAGGGAGCCTGGGGGAACACCCTCCTTGGGGAAGGACACCACTTGATGGAGATAAAGATCCCCGGGGCAATACCCCTATGGCTTAGCCAGAGACTGACGAAACTTGAGATATTCCCCACTTCCTATTCTAAGTACGGAAACTGCTATAAAAACAATTTGATTCATTCTACTTATAGGGGGGGAACTTACAGTGCTTGAAAGTATTTTGTCAAACAACGGAGCTAGCTCCATTACCCTGGAGGGCTTGCTGTTATGCACAGTAGCCTCACTGTTCCTTGGCCTTGGAGTGGCTTATATATATATGTACCGCAGTATATATACCAAGAACTTTGTGGTCACCCTGGCACTGCTGCCGGCTATGGTGCAAATTGTGATTATGCTGGTTAATGGCAATATTGGTACCGGGATTGCTGTGATGGGTGCCTTCAGTTTAGTAAGGTTTCGCTCAGTACCCGGCAGCGCTAGGGAGATAAGCAGTATATTCCTGGCAATGGCCGTTGGATTGGCCACAGGCATGGGTTATCTGGGTGCCGCTGCAATGTTTCTGATGATCATCGGGGCTATGACCATTCTGCTGGCCACCACAGGTTTTGGTGAGCAGAAGAAAACCGAAAAGGAATTGAAAATAACAATTCCTGAGAGCCTCGACTATTCGGGCATCTTCGACGACCTGTTTGAAAGATATACCAAAAGTGCCGAGCTTATAAGGGTTAAGACCACCAATATGGGAAGTCTATATGAGCTGCAATACCATATAGTTTTGACAAATCAGTCTACCGAAAAGGAATTGCTAGATCAGATTCGCTGCCGTAACGGCAATCTAAATATCGCCTGCGGGCGGGTGCCCACATATAAAGTTGAATTATAAGGGAGGAGATAGGTTATGCATTACAGAACCGGCAAATTGATTCCGATGCTAATTGCCATTTTATTTATCACTTTAGTAATTGGTTGTCAAACCACCTCGTCAGCTGCCATACCCAGTGAGACAATGACCGTTAACGAGGTGGCAATCATTGACCCTGGCTACAGCAACCGGGATTTGGAGGGCACCTGGGATGCCGAGACAGCCACCAGCATTTCCTTAAATGGTTCATCTATTGCTATATCTGGAGCGGGGGCAACAGCCTCAGGCGGGCAATTGACCATCTCCACTGCAGGAGTATATGTGTTGTCAGGCACCCTGGATAAAGGACAAATAATAGTGGATGCCGCTGACTCTGATAAGGTACAGATCGTACTTAACGGAGTGTCCATTACCTGCCCAGATAGTGCTCCCATCTATGTTAAGCAGGCAGATAAGGTTTTTCTAACCCTGGGGGAAGGGACGAAAAATACTATAACCGATGGCGCGACCTATATCCTTGCTGATGGCGAAGAGGAACCTGATGCTGCTATTTTCAGTAAGGAGGATTTAACCATTAACGGCTCCGGGGAACTGATTGTCAAGGCTAATTATAATAATGGCATCACCTCTAAGGATGACCTGATTATAACCGGAGGCGACATTATAGTTAACTCTGCCAGGGACGGGCTGCGGGGGCGCGATATGGTGGCTATCTATGGTGGTGCATTTGTAATTAATGCCGCTGGCGACGGGATCAAGTCAAACAATGATAAGGACACTGATAAAGGCTGGGTTTCCATAGACGGCGGCACATTTGATATTACTGCCGGTAATGACGGCATCCAGGCGGAGACCATAGCCCAAATTACTGGCGGCACCATAAACATTAAAACAGGCGGCGGCAGTGCCGAGGCCAGCGTGGCCAGACAGAATGATATGAGGCCAGGCTGGGGAAAAGACCAAGCTGAGCAGACAGATGCTTCAGAGAGCACTAAGGGTATTAAGGGCAAAACCGCTGTCTATGTGACTGGTGGAAACATTAACATAGATTCCAAGGACGATTCATTACATTCTAATGGAGACATTAGCATTACTGCTGGTACTTTGACCCTGTCAGCCGGTGATGATGGCATACACGCCGATGCTTCTGTGGTGGTGAACGGTGGAACCATCGACATCACCAATAGTTATGAAGGTGTAGAGGGAAAAACCATTGTCATAAATGGAGGGGAAATCCATGTAACTGCATCGGATGACGGCCTCAACGCTGCGGATGGCAGTGCCGCCCCTGTATTTGGCGGAAGACCCCCGGAGGGAAATTTTGACCAAAGGGATGCAGTTGATGGAAGGGACAGTACATTTATCCGCATCACCGACGGCTATATAGTGATCAATGCCTCCGGGGATGGTATTGATTCCAATGGCTCCTTATATATGGACGGTGGTACTGTACTGGTTAACGGACCCACAAACAATGGTAATGGTCCGTTGGATCATGACCGCATGGCAGAGATTACTGGTGGGACCTTAGTGGCAGCAGGTAGTTCCGGCATGGCCCAGAACTTCTCCGACTCTTCCACCCAGAACTCATTGCTGGTAGCCTACTCAACAGTGCAAAAAGCTGGAACTCCAGTGAGCCTAATGGATGAGAGTGGAAAAACAATCTTAAACTTTATCCCTGCCAAGGATTATCAATCCATTGTTATCAGCACACCAGAATTGCAGCAGGGCAAAACATACACCCTCTACTCCGGCGGCAGCCTGGCGGGAAACAGTAGTGATGGACTATATATAGGTGCAAGCTATTCCCCGGGCACAGAAATTGTAAAAGTGACCATATCTGGCACTATCACCAGTATTTCTGACACCGGAGACCAAATCACCAGCATGGGCGGCCCCGGTGGAATGGGCGGCCCAAGAAGAGGCACCCCCCCTGTCACGGGGACGGTTCCAGTGACAACACCCCGTCCCCACAGCAGAAGCTAACAGCTATTTAGATGGAACAAGTCTTTGTATTTGATAATTATCGTCGCAGAGAAACTAAACATTGTCAGAAAGATGGCCTCATTGACAGAATTATTAAATAATAGTACTGTTAGATGGGGGTGATAAGCAATGCCGAGGGCAGCCCGAATATTAAATGATAAGCAAGTTTACCATATAATGTTGAGAGGTAATAACAAAGAATCCATCTTTAAAAATGATGCAGATAAAGAAAGGCTTATTGAGGTCTTAAAGCAAAAGAAAGAACTTGGGGAGTATTATCTTTATGCTTACAGTATCATGGATAACCATATTCATCTTGTTCTTAAAGAGGGGTATGACAGTTTAAGTAGAACCATGAAAAGAGTAGGTATAAGCTATGCCCAGTACTTTAATAAAAAATATAAAAGAGTTGGACATGTTTTTCAAGATAGGTATAAGAGCGAGAATATTGATACCGAGTCTTACCTTCTAGCAGCCATTAGATATGTACATCAAAACCCGGTTAAAGCGGGGATTGGGAAGATAGATACGTACCCTTGGAGTAGCTTTAAGGACTTTGTTAATAAGGTAGATTGTCTGGTGGAGATAGATGAGGTCTTGGGGATGTTTTCAGAGGATAAAGAAAGAGGACTTAGTGCATTTATTGCTTTTAATTATCAAGAACAAGTAGAAAAGTTTATTGATATAGAAGAAGATAAAGAACTTAATGGGGATAATATTCAAGGGTATGTAGATAATTACCTTAAGGAAAAATGTATCTCACTAAAAGAACTTAAAGATGGAAAAAATAAAGATATAAGGGAATCACTAATAAATATCTTAATAAATAAATCAGATCTATCTAAGAGAGACATTGCCGAAATCTTAAGGGTCAACCGAGAGACAGTAAGGATCGCCGGATTATCAACAAATTGTTACGGGGGTTGTCACGGGGACGGTTCCGGTGACAAGGCTTAAGTATAGATTTGTGTTATTCCCCCGTTCCCACAACATCTCCTGTCAATGGAACCGTCCCCGTGACAGAGACCCGTGACAGAAAGTATGGCCGGAAGCCAGCAAGGTGCTGCTTCCGGCCATTTATTAATTTAGTTAGATTACCTGCGCCTGTTCTTTTCCTTGAAGAATGACTTTGCTTGCTTCATGCCACTCATACTGCCGAACATTCTATTGATCTTTTCATGTTCCAACTGGCGTGAGTTTAGACCTTGATATTTAAGCTCTGCTTGGAGTTTTTTGTAGCTATTGTAGCGTTCCACGGAGAGGACTCCAGTACTAATGGCCTCACTTACGGCACAGCCAGGCTCAGTTTGATGGGTGCAATCGTTAAAGCGACAGTTTTTTGATAGTTCCTCTATGTCGGAAAAGGACTTGGAAAGGTCTGCCCGTTCGATTTGAAGTTCTCGCATGCCGGGAGTGTCAATGACCACGCCGCCTCCTGGAAGGGCAAGCAACTGTCTATAGGTCGTGGTATGCTTGCCCTTATCTCCTCCGCCAATTTCCTTGGTGGCAAGCACCTCATAACCCACTATGCGATTGATTAAAGTTGATTTGCCTACTCCTGATGAACCTATGAAGGCAACAGTTTGACCTTTGCCAAGGTATTTGTTTACCCCAGTATATCCGTCATCACTAATACTTGTGGTTACAAGTATATCAACACCGATGGCCACAGAGTAAACTTCTGCAAGCTTAGTAGGTATATCATCACAAAGGTCCGATTTTGTTAGTACAACAACGGGGGTTGCCCTGCTATCCCAGGCGATGGACAGGTATCTCTCTAATCGCCTGAGATTATAATTGTTGTTTAAGGACATGCAGATAAAAACAGTATCAATATTAGCGGCTACAATCTGGCTCTGCTGGGATGTGCCTGCAGCCTTGCGTTCAAAGACACTTCTTCGACGAAGAATCTGACGGATGATAGCATACCCGCCGCAATCATCCATACGGTCCACCATTACCCAGTCGCCAACTACTGGGTAATCAGTGTTATCCTTGGCGAAGAACCCCAGCTTTCCCGAAACCTCAGCTTGTATTTCGCCTTTTTCTGTTATTACCTTATACAGATGTTTGTGTTGTACCGATACCCTTGCAAGGTATAGGCTCTCATACATAGTAGCTTCCTGCTTAAAGGGGTCAGTTAATCCAATTTTATATAAATTTTCTAAGGACATTTGTTTGCCTCCCAAATAATTATTAATGCAATTTGGGGAGGGCAGACAGTATTACTCTGCGAGCACCTCCCCGCATAATACCGACTCTGCTTTGTATGTTGTAAACATAAATTCATCTCCTTTCATTTATCTAAGTATATCATATTAAGAAAAAGTAAGCTTGGAAGCATTTTCAAAGGATTTTAACAAAACTAAGAGTAAAAAACATCTTTTCCGGTACTTAATAACAGGTACATTAACTTCTGTTTCCAATGGAATACTGTTAGGGATAAATAGAAGTATATGATCCTGAGGGGATAAATATGAAAAATTATGTCTGGAAAAATAATGTATTTTTAGTGTCGGCTATAATCGTGATGATGCTGGTGCTATTGGGGGCAGTATTGCCCAATAGATTTGGGGAAATAGCCGGCAGGCTTTTTCGGTTCACAACCTATAATTTTGGATGGTTTTATTTAATTTCAGTATTCATCATAATTATTTTCTTAATAGCATTGGCTATAAGTAAGTACGGTACAATCCGATTAGGTGAAGAAGGTGAGAAACCTCAATTCCCTTTCTTCACGTGGATCGGCATGCTGTTCTCCGCAGGTTTTGGTGTAGGACTGGTCTTTTGGGGAGTTGCGGAACCAATGAGTCACTTTTTCACTACACCATTTTCAGGAACAGAAACCCAGACCGAGGCAGCGGCTAGAATTGCCATGGGGTATGCTTTTTTTCACTGGGGAGTCAGCCAATGGTCTGTTTTCGCAATAGTAGGTCTTGTCATTGGATTTTTACAGTTCCGCAAAAAAAAGAACGGACTTGTTTCCACCGCACTAGAGCCGGTTATGGGACGGCGACCATTAGTAAAATCATCAATTGATTCTCTAGCAGTCATCGCAACCGTAATGGGGATTGCTACTTCCATAGGCTTAGGAGTCCTTCAGATGAGTGGCGGGCTAAATTCAGTTTTTCGTACTGGCAATGCCACCAGCACTCATCTAGTAATAATTTTAGTGATATTTATTGCATATATGCTTTCATCCATAACTGGCCTTGATAAAGGAATCCGTTACTTAAGCAATTTAAACTTAGGTTTAGCGCTGGTACTTTTGCTATTTGTATTTATTATGGGTCCCACCGTATTTATTCTAGAAACATTCACACTGGCACTGGGGGATTATTTTGCCAACTTTATTCAATATAGTTTAAGAATGCAACCCTATGTAGGGGGTACATGGATCCGTGACTGGACAATTTTCTATTGGGCCTGGGCTATTGCCTGGTCTCCGTATGTAGGTGCATTTGTGGCTCGAGTTTCCCGGGGAAGAACCATCCGGGAATACATATTAGGCGTCATGATTATTCCCCCCGCCATTGCTTGTCTCTGGATTGCGGTCTTTGGCGGGACTGCCTTATGGTTTGATTTAAGGAATAATGCTGGTATAGCGACTGCTGTAAATGCTGACCTGACTTCAGCGCTATTCCAATTATATCAACAACTGCCACTTACCTTTATCCTGTCTCTCCTATCCATTTTACTTATCTTAACTTTTCTTGTGACATCTGCGGATTCTGCAACTTACATTTTGGCAAGCATGACAACTATGGGCAGCTTGAATCCGCCACAATTTGCCAAGTTTGTTTGGGGTGTGCTTATGTCAGCTATCGCTGGCACTTTGCTCTATGCAGGGGGTCTTGAAGCATTGCAAACAGCTTCCCTCATTGCAGCCCTACCCTTTACTATATTGTTGCTTCTATTTATTATTTCTTTTGTTAAGCTTCTCCGAAACGAGCCACTGCCCATTAGAAAGGCTGATTTAAGACGGTTCCTGCGTTTATCGGAGGCTGCTAAAAAAAGAGATAAAAAATAAAGTTATAATTAGAATACAACTATAATTTTAATAAAAATAATATGGAAAGTTTAGATTTTTCTTGGCATAATAGGAATAACAGGCACGATATTCGTTATTATAGTGGTGAGCAAAGGAAGCCCTGGGTTAGATGTTAACCAGGGCTTTTGCCGATAGATTTATATGGAAAGGGAGAGTTGCATGAAAGATGTAGACACCCGGTATGGGGTACTAAAAGGGGTTTCTTATTTAGATCGGTATCAGGATGGTGCTTTAAGAAATTGTGTATTGACAGAATACCAGGAGTTGTTAACTACTGTGGGGGTTTTGGTGCCCCTTTTCCAGGACAATGAAGTTCGAAGGAAAACTGGGAAACCTGTAGTTTTTCACCCCAATGGACTTCTGAAAAACCTACCCCTTCAAGAGCAAAAAATAATCCCGACTCCCCTGGGCAGCCTACCGGCGGAACACCTGACCTTTTATGAAGACGGGTCTCTTCATAGAATATTTCCCCGTGATGGAAAGATATCTGGCTATTGGACCGAGGAGGATGAGGGGAAAATTGCCTATGAGATGGAGTTTAGATTTTCATGGGGGAGTTTTAAAAGCCGAATCATTGGAATCCAGTTCTACCCTGAGGGTTCTTTAAAAAGCATTACCCTATGGCCGGGAGAAGTGGTTTCCATTAAATCCCCCTTGGGGCCCATAGATGTGCGCACCGGACTCTCTTTTTACCCGGACGGACAACTGAAGTCCCTGGAATTGGCCCGGCCAACACCGATTCAGACTCCCATTGGCCAAATTTTTGCCTACGACTGCCAGTCCATTGGAATAAATGGGGATGATAATTCCCTTTGTTTTTCCGAGGAAGGTGTCCTGATTTCCTTGGTTACTACAACAAATCAAATAAAAGTGCAGGGTCATAGTGATGAATACCATTTCGCGCCGGGGTTCAAACCAAACTTATTTAATCCGGAGGCACTGGATCCTATACCACTTAAAATCAGGTTTGCGGACAATAAGGTTATGTTTTACCAGGATGGGGTGCAGGAATTTGACATTCAAGAATATTCCTTTTCCATAGAATCACTTAAATTATCAGCAAATTGCTCTAGCTGTTCCAGCTGTGATGGATGTGGAATTTTAGTATGATCGGGAGGTAATTTTATGAAGATATTAGGAGTTAATGGCAGCCCAAGAAAGCAAGGGAACACAGCGGTCCTTTTGCATAAAGCCCTGGAGGGGGCGGCATCACAAGGAGCGGAAACGGAGTTGATCCACCTTTACGATTATAATTATAAAGGTTGTATAAGTTGTTTCGCCTGTAAAACAAAGGATGGCATAAGCTATGGAAGGTGTGCAGTAAAAGATGATTTACGTTCAATTTTAAACAAGGTTGAAGGGGTCGATGCTATCTTATTAGGCTCACCCATATACTTCAGCAGTGTTACTGGGGAAATGAGGTCCTTTATGGAACGTTTACTGTTTCCCTATCTGGCATACACCAATCCACCCCAATCCTTATTCAACAAAAAGATTAATATTGGATTTATCTACACCATGAATATCCCTGAAGATAAGGCGAAAGAAATGGACTATGAACAAAAGGTCAGTCAGCATGAAATGGCCTTTAAGATGCTTTTTGGTGGAAATTTAGAGAGCCTGTATAGCTTTGATACTTATCAGTTTAAGGATTATTCCAAGGTTGTGGCTGAACTTTTTGATCCAGAGCAGAAGGCAAAAAGGCGAGAAGAAATATTTCCTGAAGACTGCAATAGGGCAGTTGAATTAGGAGCAAGGCTTGCTGCATCTAATTAGATAAAGATTGCATTAGTTAAAATCAAAAGGCCGCTTTTAGCTATGATAGCTGAAGCGGCTTTTGTAATGGTTCATATTTTTTATTTAAACCCGGATTTTATGAAATTATTGGAGAAAAATGTTGAATATACGCTGGTGGAATGTTATGATTCCTAGTAAGAATGTCCTACATCTTATCAGACTAATATACTAAAATATTTGTCATATAAGTTAGTGGAACCATTGACAATAGATGTAACGATAAAGGCAAACTTATCGAAAGATAAGGACGCAAAGCCATGGGTCTAAAGCCGGGAGGTTAAGATTGCCAGGTTACCGAAAGAGGACACGTGCTACCTAAAGGTAATCTTAAGGTAGCTTTTTTTATTAATAAATTTGGGAAAAGTCAAGTAAGATGAGGGCTAGTGCCCTATGATTGGAGCCGGCAGTATGGAAAAGGAATCTAAAATGAACTGTAGTATAGCATCAATTGTTGATTGCATATTTAATAGTCTTAAGGAGTATGTTTACATTTCCGACCCTTACACCTATGAGATTATTTATTCTAATCAGGCACTAAATCAATTATATGGAAAGGATTTAGTTGGGGGAATCTGCTATAAGCAATTACAAAGTTTGGACAAGCCCTGTGTTTTTTGTACAAATGATAAAATTTTAGGCAATGGCCATAAACCTTATCAATGGGAACAC
This sequence comes from Desulforamulus aquiferis, assembly GCF_030577015.1. Classification (NCBI taxonomy): domain Bacteria; kingdom Bacillati; phylum Bacillota; class Clostridia; order Eubacteriales; family Peptococcaceae; genus Desulforamulus; species Desulforamulus aquiferis. The sequence continues at coordinate 99,269 of NZ_JARPTC010000012.1, forward strand.
TATAATTCCCAATTAAAAAGGGACTTTATAGTTATCGACAGAATTATAACTTGGACGGACGGACGGGATGTTAGGTTTGAAATGGCCCTGGATATAACCGAAAGTAAGAAGTCCGCGAGGGCTATTGCCAGGAGATTAGAATTTGTTGAAATGGTAAAAAGACTCTCATCCCGGTTTATTGGAACAATTTCCTTTGACCAGGCAATAAACGACTCCCTAGCGGATATAGGAATGTTATGTGATGCACATCGTGCCTATCTATTTTCCCTTAACTATGATCAAGGAGAGATGAGTAATACGCACGAGTGGTGTGCTGAAGGGGTAACACCTCAAATAGAAAGATTACAAGCCTTGCCACTGTCCCTTTTCCCTTGGTGGATAGCCAAACTTAAGTTGGGGGAATTAATACTCATCAATGATATTGATGAGCTTCCAGAGGAAGCTTCTAAGGAAAAAGAAATACTTAAATCTCAAGATATAAAATCTGCTCTGGTTTTACCTGTGTTTATGTCCAATCAACTAACGGGTTTTATTGGCTTTGATAATGTGAAGGATACGGCCTTATGGACGGAGGACGACTTAACCCATCTTCGAGTTGTGGCGGAAATTATTAGTAATGTCATGGAGCGGGATAAAGCCCTGGAAGATTTGACAAGATATAAGATTCTGGCGGAGAGAACCAGGGAGATTATCTTTTTTATTGGCATGGACGGGAAAATAATCGAAGCAAATAAATCTGCCAGCCAGTTCTACGGTTATTCACGAAGGGAACTCCTGGGTAAGAGCTTTCACGATTTAACCAAAAAAAGTGAGGAAGCAGAGGTTAATCCCCAAAGACCCCCTTATAATCCTAAAGGAGTTGCCTATGAGACGGTCCATTACCATAAGAATGGAAGCAGTTTTCCGGTTGAAATTAATTTACAAGAAGCTTTTATTGGCAACGAGAAAGTTCTAGTAAGCGTTATACGCGATATTTCTGAACGGAAACAGGTTGAAGAACATCTTCAGTATCTAGCAACCCATGATTACCTGACATCTATCCCCAACAGATACTACCTAGAGGATACTCTCCAGGAGGTTATTTTAGAGGCCACAGCAGCAACCCCAGGGGCACTGCTATTTGTTGATCTTGATAATTTTAAAGTAATAAATGATACCTTTGGTCATGCCGAGGGAGATAAAGTGCTTATTTTATTTGCAAATAAAATTAAGCAAATGGTCCGTAAAGGGGATTTTATAGCAAGATTAAACGGTGATGAATTTGCAATTATTATGGAAGACACCAACCTGAATGAAGCCAAGGTAATTGCTGAGAGATTTTTGATAGAAATACAAAATGAAGAGATAATTATTCAAGGAACAACCTTGAGTTTAACAGTTAGCATTGGGATTGCTGTTATTGATGGTTCAATTAACCCCCAAAGGTTACTGTCATATGCCGATATAGCCTTATACAGTGCCAAGGAGGGGGGCAAAAACCGTATTGTTATCATCCAAACTGATGAGGAAAAGATAACCCTTTCAGAATCACAAAGTATCGTATTAATGATAAAAGAGGCTTTGCGGCTGGGGAATTTTCTTCTTTACTTTCAGCCGGTCTATAGATTAGATGGCAGCCTGATACATTACGAAGCATTAGTTCGCCTCTACGACCATGAGGGAAGAATAGTTTTGCCGGGTGTTTTCCTGCCGGTTGCTGAGAAATTTGGTTTAGTATCATTAATTGATCGCTGGGTGGTACATAATGCCATTGACATCTTAAAGGACAATCCCGAAATGTATATTTTTGTGAATATATCTGCAAGTAGTCTAGGGGATGAAGAGTTACTTAAAACAATAACTAATTATATCAAACAAAGTGGGGTTGAGGCCAATCGTATTGGTTTTGAAATTACGGAAACCACCGCTATAAAGGATTTGCCTAGGGCCGAACACTGGATTCGCAAACTAAAAGAGATAGGCTGTAAGTTTGCCCTGGATGATTTTGGCGTTGGATTTTCGTCATTTACACATCTACATTTGCTGCCGGTAGATTTTCTGAAAATAGATGGCTCCTTTGTACGGGACTTAGACTCAGATTATACTAAAAGGGCTCTCATTAAAGCCATGAATGCTGTTGCCCACACCTTGGGGAAATCCACAATTGCTGAATATGTAGAGAACGAGCAGATATTATCAATATTAAAGGATCTTAATGTGGATTGTGGACAGGGCTATTATTTAGGCATGCCCTCTCCCCTAGAACAGATATTATAAGAAAAAAGAGAATGGTTGTAGGGAATTTTGGGATAGGCGAAGAATGGTAACACAAACAAGTTAAATCCGGAGGAATAAATGAAAAAGAATAAACTTGTTTCTCCTATTCTGAAATGGGCCGGGGGCAAGAGGCAGCTTATTGAGGAGATAAAAAAATACGTACCGGACAAATTTACTACTTATTACGAGCCATTCATCGGAGGTGCCGCGGTTCTTTTTCATATCCAACCCCATAAGGCCGTAATTAACGATATTAATTCTGAATTAATGAATGTATATCAAGTAATTAAATATGACGTGGAAAGCCTCATCAAAGATTTAGCGAAGCATAAGAACCAGCCTGAGTACTTTTATCAGATAAGGGAATTAGACAGGGACAAAGAGAAATATAGCAGGCTAACCCAGGTTGAGAAAGCCTCCAGAATTATATATTTGAACAAAACCTGCTACAATGGGCTTTTTAGGGTAAACAGAGCGGGGGAGTTTAATGCACCCTTTGGTAAATATAGGAACCCAAATATTGTAAATGAGATTACCCTCAGGGCAGTAAATAATTATTTTAATAAAGCCAAAATTACCTTTTTAAATGGCGACTTTGAAGATGTTGTAAAGGGTATAAGAAAGGGGAGCTTCGTGTATTTTGATCCACCCTATGATCCGGTTTCAAGCAGTGCTAATTTCACTGGTTACGATAAAGGTGGGTTTAATAGGGCGGAACAGGAGCGACTTAAAAAGCTATGTGACACCCTTAATAATAAAGGTGTCAAATTTTTACTATCCAACTCGGCAACAGACTTCATAAAGCACCTGTATAGGGATTATAGAGTAGAAATCATTCAAGCTAAAAGGGCGATCAACTCAAAGGGAGAATTAAGGGGAGAAGTTGATGAAGTGCTGGTGAGAAACTTTGAGTAAGACCAAGAATGACGAGGCTTGGGAGAAGTTGTTCGAAATTTATAAAATAATTCCTGCCATACAAAGGGAGGGCAGTTTTGAGATTTCTGCCACGCAAATAAATAAGCTTCGTGAGGCCAGACTTATGACAAAGTTTGACCACAGGGCAAACTTACCAAAGGTTTTTAGCGACAATAAGTTATCAATTTTGCCCATTACCCGTGGAAGCTATGTAATATCCCCTTTTGAGGCTTACCAGGAGCTTAAAGATATAAATGCCGGGATTTCTAAAGTACCCTTCCCCGAGTATTTGCAGAGTATAGACTATGATAATATCAGCAGTGAATCCACAGCCATCAATTGTGCCTTTGTCTCTGGAATTATAGCCGACTTTGTTCAAGACCAAAATTTATTGCCCACCGTTAGCGGGAGAATGAGTTCAAATTCCTTTAGTTTTAGCATTAGAAATACAGCCACCGGTAAGGGTATGCCTGTAAATGTTGTTAATTCCCAAATTGAAATCGATGGGGGTTATGAGGGGTATGATTATCTCACTTTAATAGAGGCAAAAAATTCTATCTCAGATGATTTCCTGATCAGGCAATTATACTATCCCTATAGATTATGGTCGGGAAAGGTTTTGAAACAGGTCAAACCTATTTTTATGGTTTATACAAACGGCATTTATTCCCTCTACGAATATGTTTTTGAAGATATAAATAATTACAATTCCCTCCTATTGGTTAAGCAGAAAAATTACAGTATTGAGACAGTCGATATTAATTTAGGTGAGCTTTTGCAGGTTTTTGAAAGGGTACAGCTTGTATCCGAACCCGAGATACCCTTTCCCCAGGCAGATAGCTTTAGGAGAGTTATCAACTTATGTGAGCTGCTATATCAAAATAACATGACAAGGGATGAAATTACCACTAATTACGATTTTGATCCAAGGCAGACCAACTATTATACAGATGCTGCAAGATATTTAGGGCTGGTAGATAAACAGAAGGAAAAGGGCTCTGTGGCTTATGTCCTAACAAGTGAAGGAGAAAGGATTTTTCAGCTTAAATATAAAGCCCGGCAATTAAAGTTTGTTGAATTGATAGCTAAACACAAGCCTTTTTACGACACGTTAAGACGGTGTTTTACCATAGGAAAAATACCTGCAAAGGATGAAATAGTTGATATAATGAAGAAATCTCAGCTTTATAGGGTTGAATCCGAAAGCACCTTTAGAAGAAGGGCCTCCACCATAGCAGGTTGGCTCAAATGGATCATGGATTTACAAAGATAAATCAAAGGCATATGGCCTTTGATTTTTTATTTTGCTGGAAATGTGTTAACTTAAGAAAGTCTTAAGTTTTTCATAAACCCTATATTAAGAATTACAAATTATAATTTATATAGTCATTAATGATAGATATTGATTGGAAAGGAGAGTTGGGATGGACAATTACTTTGTACTGGTTGTGGATGATGATAAAGAGATTCGGGATGCCATTGAAATTTACCTAAAAAATGAAGGCATCACGGTTATAAAGGCTAAGGATGGCATAGAAGCAATTGAAAAATTAAATGAGCAGGTTATTCATCTCATCATTCTAGATTTAATGATGCCTCGGCTGGATGGGATAACCGCCACCTTTAAAATAAGAGAAAAGCAAAACATTCCTATAATTATACTAAGTGCCAAGAGTGAGGATACAGACAAGATATTGGGACTTCAGGTAGGTGCCGATGATTATGTCACAAAGCCCTTCAATCCCCTGGAGCTCATTGCCAGGGTGAAATCACAGCTGAGAAGATATGTCACCCTGGGGAACTATGAAGGGGCGAAAAAAATAATTGATCTTAACGGCCTGACCCTGGAACAAGATGCCAAGGAAGTAACAGTGCTGGGTGAGGTGGTTAAACTGACACCCATCGAATATAAAATTGTTGAATTACTAATGACGAACCCGGGGCGGGTGTTTTCAATTAATGAAATTTACGAGCGAGTCTGGAAGGAACCAGGCTACAACGCTGAAAATACCGTTGCCGTACACATTCGTAAAATTCGTGAAAAAATAGAGATTGACCCAAAGAATCCAAGATATCTTAAGGTGGTGTGGGGAATTGGATATAAAATGGAAAAATAAAATTGTTGTGGCAGCCTGGGTGTTGCTGTTTACCTTTGGACTTAATGGGATATTTTGGGGCTTATCAAACTCCAGTGAATACCTCAAAAAAAGTTATTTCTATACCCAGCGGTTTGAAAATCAGCTTAGTAATTTTACTAATTATTTAAGCCTGTTAGAGTTAAGTTATCTGCCTAAGGAGGAAATGAAGGAAAGCATCATAGTTTCAGAAGAAGAGATAAATGAGCACCGCTACAGATACGGAAACCTTACAGAGCAGATTGAAAATATTAAAGGGCAGTATGAGGGTAAAATTCAAGAGGCACAAATAAATAATAATGCTGAATTAACTCAAATGTATATAGACGAAAGGGATAAAAAAATAGAGGATATTACAAATAATTTTAAGAGTGACGAGTACGTGCGGGAAAAGGTAATTCAAGAAAAGGGGCAGCAGGTAGATAAGTATTACCAAGAACTGGAAAGTCATCGGGCTGAATTTAACAAATATAGGGCTGACTTTAAATACTACTTAAAGGATACCTCAACGGGAGAAACCTTTACTAATTTAGAGGCGGCTAATGATGCCGAGGCCAATAGACTCTTAAGCAATAAGGATATGTTATATGTGCGCAGCTACCCTTCGGTAAGACAAGGCTATCTAAGCACAGAAGGTCGGCGCCTTGTATACCTTCAATACGGAAGTTCTGTGGCTCCCCTGGAAGTGAACAAAAATAAAGTATTTGAGGGTGTAATAGCAGTACCTAAGACAGCCCCTGCAGCAGGTATGGTATTAGGAAGTTTTCATGATTATCAAAGGAGTCAGATGCTTTACTTCCTATTTGTGCTGAGTTCCATAGGGGCCCTTGGGTTGAGTCTGAGGCTATATAAAAAGACACCCATTCCAGAAATTATGGGTAATGAAAAATGGCAAACTCTTTATAACAAAATACCAATAGATGTAGCAGGCATGACTTTTTTAATCTTTACCCTGATAACCTTGAGAAAATTAACCAGAAGCAATTTTATTTACTTAGACTACATGTGGGCTTTTGTAGAAGATTTTCTATTTGGATTAGCTTTAAAGGCAGTCTTTGTTGCATTTACTGTGGTTCAGGGAAGGTTACTGTTTAAGAGGCTGAATAAAGGTCAAAGTGATAAAGAATGGCAAACCAGCTTGCTATATAAATTATTCCAATCAACAAAGGAAGCCTTTTTAATCAGGAGTATAGGGATCCAGCTTTTGATACTATTGATGATAGCATTTGCCTTTGGTATAGGTGCTGTTGCGGTGTTAATGGAGCCAAGGTTTATACTGGTGTATTTTCCCCTATTCTTGCTGATAGGCCTACCGGCCATATTTTTCATGGTCAGACGAATCGGTTATTTCAATCGCATCGTCACTCACTCAAATGACTTGGTGCGGGGAGATTTACGGTCAGACATACAGGTTGTTGGCAAATCTGCCTTAGCCAATTTGGCGCAAAGCATAAACACTCTAAGGCATGGGGTACAGGCATCCCAGAGGGAACAGGCTAAAAGTGAAAGGTTAAAAACCGAGCTAATCACCAATGTTAGCCATGATTTGAGAACACCCCTAACCTCCATAATCACCTATACAGAACTGCTCAAATCCCCGGGTTTAGGCGAGGATGAACGTAATTCTTATATTGAAATTATCGACCGTAAATCTAAGAGATTAAAGGTTTTAATTGATGACCTCTTTGAAGCATCAAAAATGGCCAGCGGTAATATTGAGTTGGTAAAGGAAAAGGTCGATCTGGTCCAGCTATTACAGCAAGCCTTGGCAGAGCACGATGAAACTATCAGCTCGTCCACCCTGCAATTCCGAGTCTCGAACCCGGAAAAAGCCCTGTACGCCATAGTAGATGGACAAAAACTCTGGCGAGTCTTTGATAACCTCATCGGAAACATCCTAAAATACTCACTGGAAAACACCAGGGTATATATCTCTATTAAATCCCAAGGCGGCAACGCCATCATTTCATTCAAAAATGTGGCCAAGTACGAGCTTGGCGAAGATATTGACGAACTATTTGAACGCTTTAAGCGGGGTGATCAATCCCGCCACACAGAAGGCTCAGGCCTGGGCCTGGCCATCGCAAAATCCATAATAGATCTACACCAGGGCCACATGGATATAGAAGTGGATGGCGATCTCTTCAAAGTAACCATATCCCTAAACACCACCAATCCCTAGTGTCAGGGGGACGGTTCTTCTGACAATCTGAGGCGATTGTCGGGTAGGAATGTTCCCTTTAGATTTCTATGACAGTATAACCTTCCTCAAGGATTGCTTGTTTAATATCAACTAGACCTGTTTTTCCTTGATCAAAGCGAACTGTTACCCTATTGTTCAAAGGGTCAATATTAACTTTATCTACCCCTTTAAGTGTATATAATCTATTTTTAACTGCGGTGTTACCGTTACCACTGATTCCGTCAACCCTAAGTTCAGCATTAACTAACATAAGAATTCCTCCAATAAAGTATAGTGTAACCTTATAATATCCAAAACAAGACAATTAACCCCCATAGAATTCTATGGGGGTTAAAATGCACGTGTATTGGCATATTGTCAGTGGAACCGTCCCCGTGACAGGGGGTTAGAAGCGGAGGGAGAGGCAGGTGAGGCCGCCGTCCATTTTTTGAAATTCGGACATGTCCAGTTCGATAGTGGTATAGCCTAGGGCTTGAATGGCAGATAGTGTTTGAGGGAACCCTTTGGCAACAAGGACAAAGTCGTTGATGAGGATACAGTTGGCAGAATAGTTCTCTGCAGTGGGTGTTTGAATAATATTGTAGTCTTTGAAGATTGGGTGATTAGCTAGATCTCCAGCGGCTACAAAGTTTTTTTGATCTAAGTATGTAATGCCGGTTTTTAGGTGTAGGAAATTATTAAAGGATACTGCTGAGCCGGTATAGTGGTACTTATTTAGTATGTTTATTAATTGCTTAGCACCTTCCTCATTAGTGCGGTGAGACAAACCAATATAGAAATGGTTCTCGACCCTCATGACGTCCCCTCCGTCAAGAAGCCCGTCACCCACAATAGCTTCTATTTCTGAGTAGTTATTCCTTAATGTGTCCCCTATGATCAGCTCTTCGCCTTGTCTGCTTTCCGCACCCAGCCGGGTAATTACGGCGCACTTTTCAGTGACGATGGCAGTATCTTCAACAAAGGTTGAATCAGGATACCTTTCATCTGCTTCTAATACCCTAACTTTAAGGCCACATCTTTCCAAAGCCGCTACATATTGAGCATGCTGCTCCAGGGCTTGGTGATAATCTGGCTTACCCAACCCGGCCTTAGTGATCCCTGCAGCAAAGTTTGTACTAGGTTTTCTGACAATAGCTTGAGTAAACATGGAAACAACCCCTTACGTTAATTGAATGCTTATAATTTCTACAATGTTCACAAACAATTTGATTTTAACCTACCCAGGTGCCTATGTAAAGAAATACAAAAGTTAGAGATGAAGAAGAAATTCTCTTCAGCAAAGGCCACCCTATTGCAAGAGCCATGTTATAATAATCCGTAATTTAGGGAATCAAAGGAGGCAAGGAAGAGTCTTGTGCTTCCTGCTTCACATACTAGGTTAAGGAGATAGATTTAGCATTGAATACACAAGGAGTACAGAATAGTGTCAAAGGTGCATATAAGCCTCGAATTGAACAACGTATTTTGATTATGACCGCCGTTCCAGCGGAGCGGGATGCTGTACTGAGGGGACTGGGGGGTGAGACAGGCTTTGATGTCCTGGCAGCAGGTGTTGGACCTGTAGCCGCCGCAGTTCAAACGGCTAAAGCCCTAGCAAGGGCAAAATATAGTTTGGTAATAAGTGCCGGTATCGGTGGGGGCTTTCCCGGTAAGGCGGAGGTGGGTTCCCTGGTGGTGGCCAGTGAAATTATTGCTGCTGATCTGGGGGCGGAGACCCAGGAGGGGTTTTGCAGCTTAGAGCAATTAGGCTTTGGCTCATCCAGAGTCCCTGTTGATGAGGATTTATTGAATCTGGTGTACGAGACACTGCTTGGATCTAAACTTCCTGTTAACACCGGGCCTGTTCTCACGATATCAACGGTAACCGGCACCGCAGAGAAGGCCAGGGAGCTGGCTGGCAGGGTTCCGGGGGCAGCTGCGGAAGCCATGGAGGGTTATGGAGTGGCTTTGGCTGCTCAGGACAGCGGTGTAGAAGTTTTGGAGCTTAGGGCCATCTCCAATCTGGTAGGCCCCCGTGACCGTAGTGCCTGGCGGATCAAAGAGGCCTTAGAGGCTTTGGAAGCAGCTACTTCAATATTAGTGAGGGTGTTGAAATGATCAAAATAGCTTTTTCTCCATGTCCCAATGATACCTTTATTTTTCACGCCTGGGTGCACGGATTAATTCCTGGTGCGCCTAAGCTTGAGGTTACCTATGCAGATATTGATATAACAAATAATCTGGCAGCCGGGTTAAAGGGACCAGATATAATCAAAATCTCCTATGCAGCTCTGCCCTGGGTATTGTCCCAATATGATCTTTTACCATGTGGGGGAGCTTTGGGGCGAGGTTGTGGCCCATTGGTACTGACTTCAAAGGCAGTAGATTCTGCCAAGAAGCCCGGCCTTTTATCCGGGAGAAGTGTAGCGGTACCCAGTGAGAGGTCTACGGCCTACCTGCTTTTCCGGTTATGGGCAGCCCAAAATGTGCCGGGGGGAGTTGGCCAAATTAAAGTGCTGCCCTTTCACGAAATTATGCCTGCGGTACGGGACGGTCTGGTAGATGCTGGGCTGGTAATTCATGAGGCACGCTTTACATATCCTTCCTATGGCTTAAAGCTATTGGTAGATTTAGGCAGCTGGTGGGAGTCGGATACCAACCTGCCAATCCCGCTGGGAGCTATCGTAGCCCGTAAAAATGAGAATCTCCAGGCAATTGCCGACTGGATTCGAGCCTCGGTGAAATATGCCTGGGCTCACCCGGAGGAATCTAAACAGTATGTACTAAAGCATGCCCAGGAGCTGTCGCCAGAGGTAGCACAGGCACACATTGGACTTTATGTGAACGACTTTACAGAGAATCTTGGAGAAACGGGCTTTAAGGCCGTGACCACCCTGCTAAAACGTGCCTCGAAAGAAGGACTGGTGCCAGAGGTAAACCTGAATACACCGGCAAGCTATTAATAGTATTAGATTATTAAGTTTGTGGTCCATTGTCTAAGAATCCCTAAGGATCCACAGTTATCGTGAAGAACTTTTAGCATTTATAGGTTAATTGTGTAATATCACTTTATTCTTTATTAAATGCCATATTAACAAGGCTTATAACGTTATAACAATTTTAAATATTATGTTAAAATTAAATTTGTCCAAAAAAAATCATACTATATGTCGCTTAATTCCTCATTCCTGGGGAAGCGGGGGAACCATATTTTTGGGGTTAATACGGTGTGCTTCACACTGTTAGGGTTATACTTTTCAATCCGAACCCGTCAGCTAACTTCGTAGGCGTAGAAAAGTTAAATTGCAATGGTTAAATCTTTACTTTAATCATTTGTACTAATTTTTTGTCGTCTTCCCCCTTGGAGAATAATTCCAAGGGGGTTTTTTGATCATTTGAATGGGGGAGTGATATGATTCAATTTGAAAAAATAACAAAGTCCTTTGGTGATCTTGTTGTGGTAGACAAGCTGGATTTACATGTCAAAGAAGGTGAGTTCTTAGTTCTGATTGGACCAAGTGGGTGTGGTAAAACTACAACTTTAAAAATGATCAATCGTCTTGTGGAGCCCACCTCCGGGGATATCTTTGTAAAGGGTAAAAACGTCATGGAAATGGACCCGGTGACGCTGCGACGTGAAATTGGTTATGTTATTCAACAGATCGGTTTGTTTCCCAATATGACTATCCAAGAAAATGTGGACGTAGTGCCCCGTCTTCTGGGCTGGGACAAGGAGCGAAGAATTAATAGGGTAAGGGAATTATTAAGTCTGGTGGACATGGACCCGGAGCTTTATACAAATCGCTACCCCAATGAATTAAGCGGCGGACAGCAGCAGCGTATTGGTGTATTAAGGGCATTGGCAGCAGAGCCGTCAATCATTCTTATGGACGAGCCCTTCGGGGCACTTGATCCGATAACCCGCGAAAGTCTCCAGGATGAATTGAAAAACCTCCAAAGTAAGCTGCACAAGACTATAGTTTTTGTTACCCATGACATGGATGAAGCCTTAAAATTAGCAGACCGCATTGTTTTGATGAAAGACGGTAATATTGTACAGTTGGATACTCCCGAGATGCTCTTGCGCAAGCCGGCCAATGATTTTGTTGTTGATTTCATAGGAAAGCATAGAACAAACGGTCAGGAGCTGCAAGCAGTTGAAAGCATCATGAATCCTAACCCGGTACTTATAAGTCCGGAGAAGGGCATAGCTGAGGCTGTAGCATTAATGAAGCGTAAAAGGGTAAATACCTTGTTGGTGGTAGACAGCCAGCAAAGGTTATTGGGCACCCTTTCGGTGGAAACCTTACGGGCTTATAAAAATGCTTATAAAGTGGGGGACTTGGCATACAGCAGTGTGCCTACGGTCAAAGCCGGTTCGCTGGCCCGGGATGCCTTTGATATGCTAATAAACCAAAGGTTAGATTATATCCCGGTGGAGGATGACAATAATAAAGTGCTGGGGATAATCACCCGTACCAGTATGGTAAATGCCCTGGCAAATGTGGTTTGGGGTGAGGAAGAAACAGCATGAATGAATTAATACAAACCTTTATTAACCGCCATGATGAAATATTGATGTTAACCTGGCAGCACATTTATATTACAGCGGGATCCGTTGCTTTAGGTGCGCTGCTTGCCATTCCTCTAGGCATCTGGCTGGCTGACCGGGAAAAAGTAGCCCGGTATGTATTAGGATTTATAGGAACAATACAAACCATACCAAGTTTAGCTTTTTTCGGATTTGCCTTTCCTATTTTAGGCATCGGCTTACTCCCCGCAATGACGATACTTTTTCTATATTCCATCTTTCCGATTCTTCGCAACACGTACACTGGTATCAAAGAGGTAAATCCCGCTCTGGTTGAGGCAGGGCGAGGAATGGGTATGAATAAATGGGAACTTCTTACCCTGGTGAAGCTGCCATTGGCACTGCCTCTAATTATTGGTGGTGTTAAGATATCCACAGTTTACATCGTAAGCTGGGCCACAGTGGCAGCCCTAATAGGTGCAGGAGGGCTCGGAGATTTGATCCTTGGTGGTATCAGCATGGTAAACATTAATCTAATCATTGCAGGCACCATTCCCGCGTCACTACTGGCCATTTTATTTGGCTTGATGATCACACAAATTGAAAAAGCAGTAACGCCACAGGGCTTAAGGGCAAAATAAAAAATGAAGGAGGTGTACTATGTTTGAAATAACATCCCTTTCCATTGAACATTTGTGGCTATCGGCTTCCGGAGTATTGATTGCCGCACTCATAGGAATACCCATAGGCATAATTTTGCTGCAAATACGTTCATTGGCAACCCCTGTGCTAGGTCTAATAGATATGTTGCAAACAATTCCCAGCTTAGCAATGCTGGCCATAGCCCTATACTACTTTGGCCTTGGCAACGGCAGCTTGATATCTGCATTAGTGGTATATTCCTTATTACCAATAGTAAGGAATACCTATTTGGGCCTAAAGGGTGTCGATACCAATTTAATAGAAGCAGGTAGAGGTATGGGAATGACCAAGCTGCAGTTGCTATGGCAGGTGCAATTACCCATAGCCCTTCCAGTCATGTTATCCGGCTTTCGGGTGGCCATGGTGACGGCCATAGGAATTGCTACCATAGGGACCTTAATTGGTGCCGGAGGCCTTGGCAGTCCCATCTGGAGAGGTATACAGTTAGCCGATAACTCTATGATCTTGTCTGCTGCTATACCGGCTGCGTTACTGGCCATACTGTCAGACGTAATATTAGGTACTCTAGAGAAAATCACTGTTCCAAAGGGATTAAAGACAAGGGAATCAGTTCAATAAAGGGAGGTACAAAATGAGGGGAAGAAAGTACTATATTTTAATAGCTTCATTGTTGATTTTAATGTTGGCCATAACTGGCTGTGGAGGCGGAGATGCCGCCGGTGGCAAGGAAAAGATTGTAGTGGGCTCTAAGAACTTTAATGAAAGCATTATTCTGGGTGAGCTTATGGCTCAACTAATTGAAGCAAAAACTGATCTGCAAGTTGAACGAAAGTTGAATTTAGGGGGAACCCTGGTGTGCTTCCAAGCACTGAAAAAGGGTGACCTTGATGTATACGCCGATTATACAGGAACAGGATTAATGGCGGTACTAAATATGCCTGTGGAAACAGACCCTGATAAGGTTTATGATATCGTACAAAAGGAATATAATGAGCAGCATAATATTAAGTGGCTAAAGCCCCTTGGTTTTAACAACACCTATGCCATAGCAGTTCGCCAGGAAACTGCAGAAGAGCATAATCTAAAGACAGTTTCCGATTTAGCACAAGTATCACAACAGCTCGCCTTTGGTACCGACCAGGAATTTATTAACCGTGAAGATGGCCTAAAGGGACTAAAGGAAACCTACAACATGAAATTTGAGAAAGAGCAGGCCATGGAGATAGCCTTACGCTATCAAGCCATTGCTAATAAAAATATATCAGTAACAAATGCCTTTGCAACCGATGGAGAACTGATTAAATACGATTTGGCAATATTAGAAGATGATAAAAATTTCTTCCCTCCCTACTACAGTGCACCAACCGTTAACCAGAATACCCTGGAGAAGCACCCCGAGTTGGAAGAGGTTTTAAATCTATTGGCCGGGCAAATTAGTGATCAAGAGATGCAGCAGCTAAACTTCAAAACAGCCGTTGAGGGCCAAGCCGAAGCAGAAGTGGTAAAAGAATTTTTACAAAGCAAAGGGCTAGTATAAGTTAAAGAACCAGGGTTTGCAATAACCCCTGGTTCTTTTCTTACTTAAGCGATAGATATTGCTAAATAAATGGTAAAATATAGCCTAGGCAACCAACAATTTTAATGAAATGGGGATTATTTTCATGGCAGAACATCAAGACTTATACTATCTCCGTAAAGCAATCGAGGTATCACAGCGGGCAAGGGAGCACGGTAATACCCCTTTTGGGGCGGTGCTGGTTGACCCGAAGGGGATCGTACTTTTGGAACAGGAAAATATAGAAATCACCGAGGCAAACTGTACCGGACATGCGGAAACCACCCTTATGGAGCGGGCCTCTAAAGAGTATTCGAAAGAGTTTCTCTGGAAATGCAGCTTGTATACCACGGCGGAGCCCTGTGCCATGTGTGCCGGGGCCATTTATTGGGGTAATGTTGGACGGGTGGTCTATGGAATAAGTGAGCAGAGGCTGCTGCAGCTCACCGGGGATAATGAGCAAAACCCAACCTTCGATTTACCCTGTAGGGAAGTCTTTGCCAGGGGACAAAAGCAGATTGAGGTAGTTGGCCCTTTCCCCGAAATTGAGCAAGAGGTTGTTAAAGTCCACGAAGGTTTTTGGGACTAGAAGGGAGCAATAATATGTACCAAATTGCCCATATCGGCATCAAGGTTAAAGATGTGGCAAGGTCCATGAAATTTTATCAAGAGGTTTTAGGCTGTGAAGAAAAGGAGCGTCATGAAAATGAACGGGTGAAGATAATCTTTGCCATGAGCGGAAACGACATATTAGAATTTATTCAGGATAAAACAAAGGAGAACAATCTCCCCGAAGGTGTTGTTAACCATATCGCCTTTCATGTAGCTGATATTGAAAAAGAAATTAACAGGCTCCGGGAGCTTGGGGTGAAATGTATATCCGATGAACCCAGAGAGTTTAACGGAGGGAAAATATTCTTTTTTTCCGGGCCAGACGGGGAAATACTGGAGTTTGTTGGGTAAGGGTTACCCATTGGGTAAAGCCTAACGTTTCAAATTAACGTTAGGCTTATAAATACAATTGAAATAAAAAGACAGTCTAAGTAATTCTTAATCAACCACCGGTTTATTAAATTCAATATGATTAAGCTCAAAATGATACCAACTGAAATCCCCGGTATTCAATCTCCAGACGACTTCTCCCCGGGTCGGCACCCTTATGCCCTCAAATTCCCGATAATCCTTCATGGTGACCAGCCATTTTTCCAGAACGTACTTTCCATCCACCGCCATATATCTATCGGCGGAAAAACTGGTAACCTCACCCAGATCATTAAACTCAAACACCCCGGAGGTTGATAAGCCATCATAGCTCATGGTGGCCCTTGCCGAATGGGTGTCTATTTCTTCCCATTTAATATAGTCACATAAAGCCGCCGTTGGGTACCAAACAATTTCACCTAAATACCTTAGTTGCGTGCCCTGATCAATTTCCTCTCCACGGGCGTCGGCCACAGTAAATAAAGACAGGATTTTAATCAGCATATTGCCCTTACCCTCGGTGAACATATCCCTTCCGGCTATGTGTATCAATGGGGCAGCTTTAATTTTAGCCCGCCAAATAAAGCCCGGTGGGTTTGTGGTATAAAAGTATTCCGTTTCCGCAGGCATCCAGGGCTGATTTTCTTTTAGTCTCAGTTGAGCAGATTGTTTTGAATAAACCGTGGTAATTCTTTCTTTACCAATAATCTGAGAGTATTGCAGCCAGTTTTGCACGCATAGAGGCAACCCTGCTAAATCCTTTTTTTCAATGATTTGCCCGACACTATCCCCACTCCCTGCCAGCAATTGCTCCAATTCTTGTTTTACCTTTTGATTAAACAAATAATTTCCTACCAATGAAGCTGTAATAACAGCGAAGATTACAATTATTAGAACAAGAAATATAATCAAAAGTAGCTTGGGCATGTAAATACTCCTATCTGGGCCAAAGGCAAGGCCAAATGATTTTTATCGTAAATATAGCATTATATTTTTCCTTGTCAACCCTAATGTTTACACCTGACATAAAAATTGTTAGGCTTTATAATCTAATAAAAGTCACGCCCTTGGAGATATAAATGATGAATGGCGGTGAACATGCTGAAGCTGGAGAGGCTTATTTCAATCCTTGTCATATTACTTAGAAAAGAACGTGTCCAGGCAAAGGAATTAGCTGAAATGTTCGGTGTTTCAGTGAGGACAATTCTGCGGGATGTGGATGCCATAGACCTTGCGGGAATACCAATTGTGACCTATCAAGGGTTTAATGGAGGCATAGGGATAGCAAAGGGCTATCGCCTGGACAAGAGCATCCTCACCAAGGATGAAATGGCTGCCATAATTACCATGGCCAAAGGCATGGCAGGGGCTTTACCGGACAAAAATCATGAGATTCTATTAGAAAAGCTTAAAAACACCTTGTCCTCAGCCCAGGTTGAAAACCTGGAAACTAAGGTGAATCAGCTTGTCATTGACCTTTCACCCTGGAGAGGGAACCAGTCCCTTAAGGTTAAAGCAGCTAACATTAGAAGGGCCATTGATAGCCTGAAGGAGCTAAATTTTATCTATACCGACTCATCTGGACATACGACAATGAGGGAGGTTGAACCCTACTCTCTGGTACTAAAGGGGCAAAGCTGGTACCTCTATGGATGGTGTCTTATGCGGCGGGATTTAAGGCTATTTAAGTTAGCAAGGATAAAGGAACTAACTGTAACAGATAAATCCTATAAACCCCGCGAAATATCCCTTGAACAACTTCCCTGGGAAGGTAACCGACAAAGGCCAGAAAACATGATTAAATTGGAGCTTGTATTTGAACAGGAATTTGCAAGCCTAGCTGAGGAATGTTTTGGTGAAGAGGTTTGTAAAGGTGATGATGGGAGAATAATGGTAATGGCAGAGATGCCTGAGAACAACTGGCTCTACGGTTTTCTGCTAAGCTTTGGCACAGGGGTGGAAGTAATAAACCCACCTCACATTCGTACAAAACTATGCAAAATTGGCGAAGGGATTTATAAAAAATATTTGCAGCAAACATGACATTATGGTGACAGGTTTAGAATGATATAATCAAGAAAAAATAGAGGTGATAAAAATGGACTACAAATTTGAACTGAATGAGCAGCAAGCACAGCCTGTACTCTCAATGCGCACAAGAACTGCCGTGGGCAATTTGCCCCAGGAGTTGGGCAAAGCATACCACACAATTATCAATTACCTAAATGAGCTTGGTGAAAAACCCTTTGAAGCGCCCTTTGCGGCCTACTACAACATGGATATGGAAGACCTGGATGTGGAAATGGGATTTCCCGTTGCCAAACCTCTGCCGGGCAAGGGTGAAATAAAATCAAGTGAAATCCCCGCAGGGAGGCAGGTCTCATGCATGTACAAGGGGCCATATAACCAAATGGAACCTGTATATAATGCCATGATGCAATGGATCAATGAAAATGGTTATGCACCAACGGGAGTTGCTTACGAATTTTATTACAACTCCCCTATGGAAGTTCCTGAAAGCGAACTGCTAACCAAAGTTGTTTTCCCCATTAAATAGTAGTAATTTTTATTGAGGTGCCAAGGTGACCGAGATAGATTTAATACTGGATGCCAGTTTTACGCCTACCTATGAAGATATATGCTGCTATATGAATAAAGCTGTCCAGGAAGGCTGGCAGGAAATGAACGCTTTTATTCAGCAAAGCTACAAAGCCTCGCCTAAGCTTGCCTATAGTAAATGCTCTGCAAAACCGGGCTGGAATATAAAATATAAAAAAGCAGGCAAATCTATTTGTACCCTATATCCAGAAAAAGATGGCTTTATCGCACTGGTAGTAATCTCATTGGATTTAGTGCCGTTGGTTGAAGCAATGACAAATGAATTTGAGACTGAGGTTCTTGAAACAGTACGAACTGCGAAACCGTTTAACGGTACCAAGTGGTTAATGATACAAGTAACAAATGATAGCGTCTTAAATAACGTGAAGCGACTTATATTGCTTAAAAATCTATAGATTTAATTGTGAACAAAAGACCTTCTGCTTGTCAAATGAACTGCCCCCTGTCAAGTAGACAGTGGAAATAATAAAAATCCTGAGAACGTAACGAGTTTTGTGTAAATGGTAATACTTACCACTAAGGGGGTTATCATTTATGCAAAACTCGTCTTTTATTAAAGAACTGGCAAAAGGTTGCCGCACGGTTGAAGATGTTCAAGAAAAACTCAGGGATCTATTTAAGGACACACTTCAAGAAGTATTTGAAGCTGAGATGGATGAACACTTGGGCTATGAAAAGCATGATACTGCTGGCATAAACAGTGGTAACAATCGTAATGGTTACAGTAAGAAGAAGGTTAAGACTAGGTTTGGTAAAACTGAACTTGAGGTACCCCGGGATCGTAACGGAGAATTTGAACCCCAGATATTAAAGAAATACCAAACAACCTCAAATCAGTTGGAAGATCAAGTTATCGCAATGTATAGCAAAGGTATGTCTACTAGGGATATTGAAGACCATATGCGTGATATTTATGGTATCGACGTTTCACCAACAATGGTTAGCAGAATTACTGACAAAATAATGCCAATGGTTACAGAGTGGCAGTCTAGACCCTTAGATAGGGTATATCCCATCGTCTTTTTAGATGCTATTCACTTCAAGGTGCGTCAGGACAACAGGATAATTAACAAAGCTGCCTATAGTGTTTTAGGCATCACTATGGATGGACACAAGGAAATATTGGGCATTTGGGTCGGTGAACATGAGAGTTCTAAATTCTGGTTGGGTGTGTGCAACGACCTTAAAAGCCGTGGCGTAGAAGATATTCTTATTGCTTGTAAAGACGGGCTTTCCGGCTTTTCCGAGGCTATTAATACTGCTTTCCCAAAAACACAAATTCAACTCTGTGTGATACATCAGATACGCAATTCCCTTAAATATGTGCCCCATAAATATCAGAGGGACTTAATGAAAGATTTAAAGAAAGTCTACCAGGCTTTAACCATAGAAGAGGCAGAGTTTGCCTTTGAGGAGTTTAAAGAAAAATGGGGTAGCAAATATCCAGTAATAATTAAATCTTGGGAAAACAATTGGGTTGAGTTAACCACGTATTTTCAGTATCCCAGAGGAATACGCAGAATGATATACACGACTAATATTATTGAAGGCTACCACAGGCAACTGAGAAAGGTAACTAAAACAAAAACAGCCTATCCTTCGGATGAGGCACTAGTAAAAATGCTCTATCTTGCCACGCTTGATGCATCTAAGAAATGGACCATCCCTTTAAGGGAATGGCGAGAATGCATATCCCAGTTTCTGATATTTTTTGGTGATCGACTTGACCAAAGGAATGCTGGATAAGAGATGGGGCTTCGCCCCAGAGTTTACCGCTTTAGTTCTCCCAAGAGTAGGGTGAATATTAAAGGGGTAACCCTAAAGTTACCCCTACTCTCGGCAGAAACCTAATTGGCGCTCAGGTTGCTCTCCAGCAGTGCCCTATCCTCCAGTTAGGCAAGAGCCATGAATATTATCACCATTTACTGGCAAAATAATCCTAGGCAAACAATTTAATAAAAATCCATTTACACAGAATTATTTACACTCCCAAAATCCCTGACACCAATCATTTCCTTATGGTTGGTGTCATTTTTATGCTGCTGAACTATTCAGGAATTGTCTGTATTCCAAAGGCGTCATACAGTTTAATCTCTTTTGATATCGGTTAGTATTGTAATAATGTATGTATTCTTCAACTGCTGCTTCCAGATCTTCATAGTTGTTGAATCTATTAAGATAATACATCTCCGATTTCATGATTCCCCAGAATGATTCCATCGGGCCATTATCAATGCATCTGGATACCCTTGACATGCTTTGGGTCATTCCTGCATCATCCAATTTTTTCTTGAATCTTTTACTCGTATATTGGAAGCCACGATCGCTGTGAAAGAGTGGTTTAGCATCCGGATATGTCTGATGTGCTATATCAAAAGTTCTAAAAACAAGTTCATTGTTGTT
>NZ_JARPTC010000013.1:0-136824 GCF_030577015.1 Desulforamulus aquiferis
AGCTTACGCAAAGAGTAAGGCTGAAGAATACTCTGTAGAGAAGATATGCGAGTTTATTGTTGAAGACATTAATCAATCTGTAAGGGTTGAAAGAGATTATGACATTGTTATTCTTGGTGCTGTGGGAGATGTGCTAGGAAATTCAATTGTAACAATACTAAAACTTAAAAGTACAATTAAAAAGAGAGGATACATAATTATTGATGATGCCTATAGTGGTGAGGGTTCTGAAGAAAGGTACCCTTCAAAGAAGCAATGGCATCAAGTCTTTCAGCAGACAGGAGTTAAGCTTATTGCTGAGAAGGCAATTAATGATTTTGAACTGGTTAAAATTAATAGAATAAATCAAGCCCATATTGTTAGGCGAGCCAATGAATTAAAGATACTTTATCCTGAGCAAATGAACATTTTTGAAGGATACATAAGAAGTCAACAGGCTGAATGTGAAGAGTTGGAAAGTGAAATTACAGGAGTCACTTGGCTCTTGCAGGTTATTTAGGCGTGTCAAGGGGACGGAGTTATTGGCAACACAGTAAACTACCCGCTGATTCTTGGAATAGGAGATCAATCTGATATGCACCAAAATGAGAACCTTACTTAGCTTTACCAACTAAGGTTTTATTTGCAGATACGGTGAACGTACCATAAGTGGGTTTATAATAACTTTACATAATCCATATACCTATTAGGCTAATAATGGGAAGTATAGAATAGGATTTTGTAGATATAGCAATAATGCTGAGCTAGGGTAACAACAGCTGGCGAACAGTACGCAGTTCAGTCAAATGCTCATTATTAGCGATAACATATAACTTAGAACTTTTGACAAAGGACAAATAATATGAACATAAAAGAAGTAATGGTTTTGGTTAAGGGAGAAGATAAAACCGAAGAAATCAGTAATATCTACTATGACCCCGAAAAAAAGAAAGTTAAAATTACCTATCGAAAAGTAAGTACCAGCTACCCATATAATCAGAATGATGTGGTTATTATTAATAAGCCGAAAGTAATCGAACAAGATGTCCAAATCGCCTATGTGGATGGCATACCTGTCTATAAACCTCGACTTATTCTGGATTTTGGAGAACGCATCCGAATCATCCAATATAACGGTAAATCTTGTACAGTAAAGCCACAGTCATTTTCGTTGGTCAAGGATGGAGCCGTCAATCAGGATGCCCAACAAATACTGACCTATCTAAGGGAAATCTCTCAATATACTTCAGACAACCCTGAAGAAGAGGCTTTCTTGAAACGAGAAATGGAGCAACTTACTTTTGTTCACCCAGAAAGTGTACTGAGCCGCTACCTGAACCAACAGGGAATCGAATCGCGAACTCCCAACACCAACAGTATCATCTTTCCATTCCGCTTTAACCTGAGTCAAAAAGTTGCAGTTGAAAATGCTCTTACAAGCTCTATTTCAGTTATCGAAGGACCACCTGGTACTGGCAAAACCCAGACAATCCTGAATCTTATTGCAAACCTCGTAGCTGTACAAGGAAAAAGCGTAGCGGTTGTGTCTAATAATAATGAGGCAGTTAAAAACGTCATTGAAAAAATGGCAAAGCAGGGCTATGGCTTCCTAACGGCCTTGCTAGGCAAAAGTAGCAATCAGGATATCTTTTTTGCCAATATGCCTGTAGCTCATGTGGATGAATGGGATTATGAAGAAGATAAGGAAGAATTGATTCAGCAGATTGATGCCTGGAACATGAAGTTAAATCAGCTATTGAAGGTAGACAGAAAGCGGGTGCGGCTTTGTCAGGAGTTGCGGGCCTGGGGGTTGGAACAGGAGCATTTTGAAGAATACTATGCCCGACAGGATGTCGAGGAAATCGGCAAGCTTCCCCTGTTTAGGGCAACTCCTGATCGAATCGTTTCCTTCCTGGCCGAAACTTCTCTGGCAAAAGAACGGAATCAATCCAGCAAGTTTCTGTATAAGTTAAAACTACTCTTCAAATATGGAGTGTTTGATCACAAAAAGCTACAGCAACAAGAATTGTCCATTTTATTGTCACTTCAGAGGGAATTTTACCGGCAGCAGATCCGTAAGGTAGAAAGCGAGATAAGGGTTCTTGAAAGTGAACTGGACGGCGCCTCGTTTGATGTGCTGATCGAGAATCACCAGCAGTATTCTGAAAAATTGTTCCGCAAGTGCCTATATCAGAGCCATAGTGGACTGAAAGAGCCTGACTTTTCCAAAAAAAGTTTCAAAGTAAGGTTTCAGGAGTTTATTCAGACATTCCCGATCATCCTCAGTACAACCCACGCATTGCGTCGGTCCATTCCACAGAATTACCTATTAGATTATGTTATTATCGATGAGGCTTCTCAGGTAGATATTCTCACTGGCACACTTGCTTTTTCCTGTTGCCGAAATGTAATTATTGTAGGTGATATGAAGCAACTTTCCCAGATTACCAACGAGAAAATCGAGCCAATGGTGAAAACATCGCCGCCTAATCCTGTATATAACTATTTTCAGCACAATATCCTGTCATCAATTATTAGTATCTATGAAAGTAGCTTGCCCCGCAAAATACTGCAGGAGCATTATCGCTGCCATCCTCAGATCATTGAGTTCTGTAACAAGAAATATTATGATGGGGAGTTGATTCCATATACCAACACGAAACTAGCGGAGTGGCCCTTGGTACTTTATAAAACCGTTGAAGGAAATCACATGCGGCGAGTTACTAGGGGTGAAAAAAAGGGGAACTATAACCAGAGGGAGCTTGATGTCACGGTTGAGGAAATCCTGAAAAATTCAGCTCTTGCTGAGAATCGTGAGAATATCGGCTTCGTTACCCCTTATCGCAAGCAGGCCAACAAGGCAGGGCAACTGCTACCCAGTGGCATCGAAAGCGATACGGTACATAAATATCAGGGCCGGGAAAAGGACATCATGATTATGTCCACCGTACTAGACAGCACCCGGGATGGCCAGAAGGGGCTTACATTTGTGGATGACCCGCAGATGGTCAATGTGGCTGTTTCCCGAGCTATTAGGCAGTTTGTGTTGGTGACGGACCGCGACCTTTTTTTCAAGAGAGGCAAGGATATAGGCGATTTGATTCGCTACATCCAATACAGCACCCTTGACGAGAACGTAATTGATAGCAACATCGTATCGGTCTTTGATCTGCTTTACCGTCAGTATGCCAGTAAGTTGATTCCGCTGAAAGCCAAGATGGATCAAAGCGTCCGGTATCAGTCGGAAGAAGCTCTACGTGTGCTGCTGGAGGAGATCCTCGCGGAGCCGCAAAATAATCGGTATAGCTATGTGTATGGGATGTTGTTGCGGAATCTGCTGAACAACGTGGCTTTGCTTACTCCCGAAGAGTTGAATTTTGTCAACAACAGGGCATCGCTTGATTTTATTGTGTATAATAAGCAGGATAAGGCCTGCGTTCTTGTGGTTGAAGTAGATGGTTTTGCCTTCCATGAAAATAATCCAGTTCAGAAGCACCGTGATATGTTGAAGGATATGATTCTGGCGAAATACGGAGTACCATTGTTACGTCTGCCTACCAATGGCAGCAGGGAGCGGGAGAAGATACAGAAAATTCTAAGTGAGCAGTAACTAAGGCAATTTGCATTTTATGCAACTAGAAATAAGATGAACAATCGGCAGTTTAAAATTTTCGTGATTAGAACTTTGTCCCCCCAATTTCTAACTCTATTTCTGTATAAAAATCGGGGTTTGACCCAAATAATATTAACTTCCCATAATCCATATCGGGAAGATGTGGTTGTGATTAATCAAGAGTGAGTGGTAGTTTACATAATCATATTATCGGTTAACTATCTGAATTAGGTTACATAAGAGACCCTATATTTTTTACAGATATGAGGTCAGAGTACCAATCAGAAGGTTGCTTATCCTAATAATTATAGCGGACCAATATTTAGCTGACTAACATAAATGGTAGACAGATTAGCATTTTTATTGTAAGGATACTAATCCAGAAAACCAGCGAACTGGTTATGGCACCATAGACCCAAAGCGAACCTATTAGTTGTGTCTTGCAAGAAGTATTACAACAAACCATGTTTTATAGATAGCCAGTCATATATGTGCAGGAAAGAACCCATTAGGAGCTCTATTTTCTCCCAGGTTAACATAATATACATTATCGGAACCACTGTGATTTTATTACAATCATATATCGTTTCTTGTAGACTATTAAACTTATTATGTTCCGTTAGGTTTGCCAAAACTCCAGATATTTATCAATCAACTGTGCTTATATATAATACTAGTGAGTCTTGAAGCAAAATGATGTGAGGCTGTGCTATTTATATTTAGCACAGCCTCCTCCCTGTTGCGTCACTGACGTGAAAGCCTTGGAATCCTGCGAGAAATTCCCTGGCATGTTCTTCGTGTATTCATTTAATAGGTAATCATTTGATGGTAATAGCACAATACTATAAACTATGCACTCTTTAGTCAAAGGATATCAGGTTTCTCTTATTTGTTTTGTACCATTTATAGGTAAGTAATCCAAGGGCGAATAGGGTTGTGCCCAAAGTGGTCATCTGGGCTGCCTTTAAACCACCGAGAACTATCAAGCTGTCAGCTCGCCAGAATTCAATAATAAATCGGTTTAAGGAGTAAAGTAAAAAGTAGGTCAATGCCACTGAACCATCAAAGGGTTTACCTCTAATTAATCGAAGCAAAATAAATAAAATACCAATATCTACTACACCTTCAATAATTTCTGCTGGAAACAGCGGTTGGGCTCCATAGGCTGAGTAGGCAGGAGTTCCTTCTTTATATATAACACCGATTGGTAGACTTGTGGGTATGCCGTAAGCATCACCGTTTAACAAACAACCAATTCTACCTATTCCTTGCCCCAAAATTAATCCAGGAGCCAATATATCAGCAAACTTCCAAGACGGAAGTTTATGTTTACGCACAAACCAAATGCAAATAATTAGGCCTGCCAACACCCCTCCTTGGATAGACAGTCCCCCATCCCAGAATTTTAATGCATCTAAAGGATGGGAAGAAAATTTTTCCCAACCAAAAATGACTTCCCATAGACGGGCACCAAGAATCCCTCCAAAGAAAGCATATATTGTAAAATCTACAACCCTTTCAGGATCTATATTTTCCTTTTTAGCAAGCCTGATTGCTAACCATAGGCCAGCCATAACGCCCAGTGCCACCATTATACCCCAGGCCCTTACTGGAATATCGCCTATATAGAACAGAATAGGATACAATATATACCCACCCCCTCTTTAAATTCTTATTCAATTCTTTAATCTCTTCTTCGAACTTTTGCTATCTACGCTCATATTCTAAATTTATCAGTTGGATTAAAAACAGGTTACCCATAAGGCAACCTGTTTTTGGATTCTTACATTCTGTGAGACATTGGCAGTAAGAACAGATAGATGTTGAAGGCTACCAGTCCAAGCATTAGGATAGTAAAGGGAACCACTGAACCAACAATTTGCTCTTTCTTGTAGCTGGCCTTAGCGATACGATAAGCTGTATAGATTGAACCAATGGTACCCAGTGCTAACAGAGCATACTGCAGGAATACAATGGTCTCCATACTCACCAAAGCTGGTGATGCTCCCTCGTGCTTAATTCCGAAGAGGGCCAGACCAGTATAGATAACTGATTTCCCCTCGGCCAACAGGTGAAATAGATTGTGAGCCATGTGACCGGCAAAGTCTATCGGAATTAAAGCATAACCAAATCTGGTTATATTCATCAGAGGTGTGTCAGAGTTCTTTAAGGATGCAACCCAACTAGTTAGATAAACTAATAACGCTGGAATGGCCATTGCAATGATAAAGGCAGCTGTAAAGATAACACTAAAGCTATCAGTACCAAGCATTTTGCCTAAGAACTGCTGAATATCTGTCCAAACCTCTAGCATAGTAATGTTCTGCACCAGTACAATTCCTAAGATAACAATAGCTAAGAAAGATTCCTCAAGTTTAGGCTTGCGAATGAACCAAAGCTCTTTAGAGGGTACTCGTGCCGAAACACTGATAGAATCGTTAGGGCAGTTTTTGACGCAGTATCCGCAGAAATTACACCTGGCATTATTATCCATTGTCTTTGGAAATTCAAACATTGGACAACCAGGAGCCTTTTCTGAACCCTTATAACAGGCACTAACAGTACACTTCGAACACTTCTCGGGTGTTCCTCTTAGCTCTAGAGCACCAGCTCTTGAATAGTTACCTGCTAAGCCTCCGATAAAGCACAGGTAGCGGCACCAGGTTCTTCTTTCGAAAAATGCCCCGGTAACAATTACCCCTGTAATAAGCATTAATAGCAAAATTCCGGAACCCCTGGGGGACTCTACGATACCATATACATGATCCGCCCAAGTGATAAGAATAAACATGGCGTCAATTATCCAGATGCCGTATTTTTGTAAGAATTTTGGTACCGCTCTCTTATTCCCTACAAATTTCTGTATTATGTCGCTTAAGGTGGCAAAGGGACAGATAGCACACCAGAAACGTCCTGCCAGCAGGAAAACAAGCGGTATAATGGGCCACCAGACAATCCAGGTCATGGCGGTACCGAAATTGTTGTGGGAATCCGCAATTCCGATCAATAATTCATATAGAATAACTGCAAAAACTATTATGGTCGGCCACTGGAAAATACCAGGGTACCATTTGCTTTTTAGTATTGATTTCATAAATTGATTACCCTTGTTTTGGTTCAACTTAATTCACCCCGTTTCTAACGGTTTTAAATTTAAGAACAGCCGCAATGATTATTACCAATAGATTGAATGCTCCGAAGCCGTAAATTGCTGACCAGTTAGGTGGGGCGTTAGGATCACCCTTGCTTTCCCCGTGACCCTCGCTATTAGAACCATGCCCATGACCGGCATTATTTGTGTCATGCCCGTCATTGTTGGCTTCATGGTCATTAGCAGAATCGTGTCCTCCACTGGTAGTACTATGGTCATGAGAAGAAGTTACTCCCTGATTATCAATAATCCCATGATTATCATGCGAAAGTTCTTCTTGCACTTTGGTGCTATTTACATTACTCATATCGTGTCCGGCATGTGGATTGCCGGAACTATCCGGTGAAGCAAGCACATTACCGGCCAACGGTCCTGCCACCAATAACACGACCATAATAAAACCAAATAAACCAAACCATCTTGAACTCACGTTTTTCACCCTTTCTATAAAAATACCTAGCTCCTTATCAAGCCTTGTCTATCTAGGAGTATAATACAGGGAAATGTTCACATCCCTGTTACAAAAGTAACACCTTTTTGTGATAATTCTTAATGAACCCCTCTATAAATACAAAGCTGTGTCGAATAATTAAGGAGACTACATGCGAAAGGTGAAACTCCATGAAATTGAATAACCCCTTTTCGGAGAATACTTCCTATCATGAGGAAGATGTTCTTACCCGTACCCGGCAATTGGATTTCATTATCGGTCGGTTCAGAATTGCTATTGCCCTTTTTATAATTCTTGTAGAGCTTTATCAAGGCAACACCAACTATATATCAATAGCGGGCTATGTTCTCCTTTTTCTTTATTCCTGCTTATGGTTGTTGTTTCAGACGGCTAACTCTTCGCCCCAAATGGGTACATGGGGCTATTTGCATTTGAGCATAGACCTTCTGCTTATGAGCACCTTCACATTGCTTAATTCAAAAGTTACTACTAGTTATCACGACGGCCTATATATAATCTTGGTATTGATCTATCTAATGCGCTTTGGAAAGAAAGTTGCAATCGTTTTCTCTCTATTCGCTTCGGCAGTTATCTTTTTTGTATGTTTTAGTAAGCACTTCGAGCATAACATTGCCCATTATATATTAATAGGGACACTTTTAACTATCATCTACTTTGTGGGAAATATCATGGATATGGAAAAAAGCCATAGAGAGAAATTAGCATTTCTCTCCACTCATGACGAATTAACTGGAGTTTACAATTTTAGGCACTTCCAAAACCTATCAGTTTTTGAAATTGACCGGGTCAATCGGTTTCAAAAACCTCTATCTTTAGCCCTCTTTGATATAGATGATTTTAAAAGTTTCAACGATAATTTTGGTCACGATGCAGGTAACTTAGTTTTAAAAACTGTAGCCAAATTAATTAGAGAGCAAATCAAAGAAACAGACATCCTGGCCCGCTTTGGTGGCGAAGAATTTGTGCTTTTAATGCCGGAAACTGATAAAACTAGCGCAATCAACTTGGCGGAAAATATTATAAAAGTAATCTCTCAGCATAACTTCCCCAACCAACGAGTTACCATTTCTGCAGGCTTGGCCGTATATTCCCAAGAAGCTACAACTGCAAATAAATTATTTAAGCTGGCAGACGATTTTCTATATCAATCCAAAAGAGAAGGCAAAAATTGTGTACGTTACTAATTCTTTAAAAAGGTTATTAAGAACATTTAGGGAATAAGAAAAAACTTATTTATTTAGATGAAAGAATTTTAATATTAAAAAGGAACAGGTTCCAAACTTGCCTGTTCCTTTTTCTTATACTTATGAAATTCACCACAACAGTTCTTCTATGAAATACCGTCAGTTATTTTGCCTAGAGTTCTGATATCCCATATTTCGGTTGCCCATGTGACCACTGCCTAACATGGAGGAACTGTTCTTAGGTTGGTGTCTCATAGCCTGGTTATTATGAAACATATGTTGGTGGTCAATTTGTTCATTGCTCTGCATCATATGTTGGTTTTGGCCCATATATTGGTTCATTTGTGCGGGCATTTGATTATTCATGGGCACGTCTTGGGTGTTTAGCTGTCCCGACATCATTTGCATTTGCACCTGTGGCTCCTGGAGTTGCCTGGAATCTTTATTTATTGGCAAAGCATAGGCCGCCCCCACCATTGAAGCTCCAAACACTAAAGTAGTAACCCCGGTGATAATAGTTTTTTTGTTAAACATTTATAAACCCTCCTATTATTATGGAAGTCCCTTTTAATGTACTCCCTTTTTCCTTTTCACCTAATAATTCGTAGAAGAAAAAGAATTTAGGTGGGCTCGATAAATCAATATTTTTATTCTTTTAAATTTAACAATAATGTTAAACCTTTGTGACCGTTCTGTGAATTTTAATCCTTACAATTAAAATGCAGAAAAGTAGCCTATTTTGCTTTTTTATTTCTTGCCCACATAAAATGCGGTGCTTTTTACGAATACAATATTAGTGGAGGATACGATGTTTAATTTTACGCTCAAGGGGTTGATACAAAGAGCAAAAAACGGTGAAGAAAAGGCCCGGGAAGAACTCATTCGAAACCACCGGGATTACATCATCAAGGTCAGTTCCCGCATTTGTAAACGGTATTTATGCTGGGAAAATGATGACGAATTGAGTATTGCCCTACTTGCCTTCAACGAGGCTATAGATTGTTATGAGTTTAACCAACGAGCTTCCTTTTCTTCCTTCGCATATACCGTAATCCACCACCGTCTGACGGATTATTTCAGAAAAAATCCGGCCAAGTATGAAATGTTATTGGCAGAGGAACAAGGCTGTTCCGAAGATAGGATCTTTAGCATACTGGAACAAAAATCGCATCATTCCTATCAGGATCGTATAAAGCAGGAAAACATGGCTGAAACCATTGAACTGTACCAGCAACAGTTAAGAAGTTATGATATTACTTTAGAGGATTTAGTTCGCTGTTCGCCCCGGCACCGGGATACCAGGGAAAAGTTAATGCAAGTAGCTATGACCGTAGCCCATGATCCGGATCTACTTGGTTTCTTAAAAAATTATAGCAAACTGCCAGCCAAAATATTGGTTGAAAGAACGGGTTTAAGTAACCGTGTGCTAGAAAAGGGCCGTAAATACATCATTGCTACAGTAATACTGCTAACAGACCCAAACCTATCGGTTCTAAAGAGATTTACTAAAATTAATTAACCAAGAGGTAATTTTAAATGACAAAGGTAAAGGCTGTAGTTTTGGCTTTAAGGAACAATCATAAAAACGCACTGGTTTATACTGAAGAAGGTCAATACCTTAATACTAGGATAAAACCGGATCCTCTGGTTGGTTCAACTGTGCTTGTCGAAGTCTCCCCACTGATGTTTTTTAATAAAAAATTACTAGCGGTGGCCGCCGCAGCATTGCTAATTCTTTTCACCGGATTGCTACCTAGCTTTAACACCCCCCCGGCATCGGCGGCCTATTTAAATATCGCTTTATATCCCGAATTGGAAATATGGTTTAACCAAGAAGGTATGGTGACGCAGGTAGAAATAGCTGAGTTAGATGACAGTTCTTATACAGATACTCTGTTGGGTAAAAATCTTTACGATGCTTTAGGGCAATTAATTCAATACTCAAAGGAGCAAGGTTATCTAAAAACAAATAGTCAGGATATTATCATCAGCAGTTTTATAAAACCAGATAACATTAATATTCCTAACATAAGCGAAACCCAGTTAAAGATATTCATTCTTGATGAATTGAAAAAATCTGCTTATCAAGGATCTATGATTGTAACAAGTCCGAGTGAAACTGTTATGGATTCAGCTAAAGCTGCACAAGTTTCCCTCGGAAAATATCTTGTTTATGAAAAATGCCTGGAAAAGAACTTGCCTTTAAGTCTTGATAACCTGCGAGAGAAGGATGTCACCAGTGCATTATCCCTAATGGGTATAGATGCAAAGGATTTATTTGGAGCGGATTATATAGAAATTAGTGAGCACTACGGTAGTAAGTCAGTTGAAACCATGCAGAATAATCAGCACCTGAATAATATGAGACAAAATCATCAGATGAATCACAACAGTAGTAGCATGCCTATGGAGCAACCTGGAAACGGTCATCATAAGCATCCCGTCACGCAGGCTCCTGATCTAATGCCTAACCACAACTAAGATTCTATTCTAGCTATGGCACGAACTCGAACAATGAAAAAGCCAGGGAGCATATCATTCACAATGCTCTCTGGCTTTTTGCCAACTTTAATCCATCAGTTCAGCAGCAGGCTTAAAGGCTTTTAATCTCATAGTGTTTAGAACAACAGAAATTGAACTAAACGCCATAGCTGCAGCAGCAAGCATTGGATTTAAGATAATTCCAAAGAAGGGCCATAATAAACCAGCTGCAACTGGAATGAGTACAATGTTATAGGCAAACGCCCAAAACAGATTCTGCCATATCATAACCATAGTAGATTTTGAAAGTCTAATTGCCGTAGGAACACCCCGCAAATCGCCTCGGATAAGGGTAATATCTGATGCTTCCATAGCTACATCAGTACCTGTTCCAATGGCTATACCTACATCTGCCTGTGCTAATGCTGGAGCATCGTTAATACCATCCCCAACCATAGCCACAACCTTTCCTTCCTCTTGCAGTTTTTTTACCTCTTGTGCCTTATGTTCCGGTAAAACCTCTGCAAGGACACGATCAATTCCGACTTGACGGCCAACTGCATCAGCAGTACGCCTGTTATCTCCGGTTAGCATGATTACTTCAATGCCCATCCGTTTTAGTTCTTTGATAGCTCTCAATGATGTTTCCTTCACAGTATCAGCAACAGCAATAACCCCTATTGCATTTCCATTTATAGCTATAAACATTGGTGTTTTACCTTCATCGGCTAATTTATCCGAAACATTTAGCATATTATCAGAGAAATCAACATTCTTAGATTTCATTAATCGTAGGTTTCCTATGAGTATAGCCTTACCTAATACCTTTGCTAAAATTCCGTGGCCAGGAATTGCTTCAAACTCCTCAGGTTCAATCAGATGAAGTCCTTTTTCCTTAGCACTTTTAACAATTGCTTCGCCTAGGGGGTGTTCTGACCTAGTTTCAACCGAGGCTATCAGATGCAAAACTTCTTCCTTCTGGAAATCGTCAGTAACAATAAGGTCTGTAAGAGAGGGCTCCCCTACAGTAATAGTACCAGTCTTATCAAACACGATAGTCTTAATCTTATAAGCAGATTCCAAGCTTTCTGCACCCTTTATCAGAATCCCGTTCTCGGCACCTTTACCTGTGCCTACCATGATAGCTGTGGGGGTAGCTAGGCCTAGTGCACAAGGGCAAGCAATAATTAGAACGGCGATGAAAGTAGTTAACCCGAAGATTAAGGATGGCTCCGGACCAAAGGCCCACCATAGTATAAAACTTATGATTGCTGTAATCACTACAGCTGGAACAAAGTAGGCGGAAACCACATCCACAAGCTTTTGAATCGGAGCTTTTGAACCCTGTGCTTCCTCAACAAGCTTTATAATCTGTGCTAACATAGTATCTTTTCCAACTTTTGTCGTTCTAAACTTAAAGACCCCTGTTTTGTTAATAGTAGCACCAATAACCTCATCACCTATTGATTTTTCTACAGGCATACTTTCCCCTGTAAGCATAGATTCATCTAGCGATGAACGACCACTTATAATGTCGCCATCCACAGGAACTTTTTCGCCTGGGCGAACTATTACGATATCTCCCAGAATTACATCTTCAATAGGAATATCTATTTCTTGATTTTTTCTTATGACTCTGGCAGTCTTAGCCTGCATCCCCATTAATTTGCGAATTGCTTCAGATGTTTTACCCTTAGCTTTTGCTTCTAATAACCTACCTAGTAAAATCAAAGTCGTAATTACTGTTGCCACGTCATAATACAATTGATATGGAAAACCTAAGTTTGTTAAAAAATCAGGAAACAATGTCATGGCAGCGCTATAAAGCCAGGCCGAAGTTGTACCCATTGCTACCAAAACATTCATATCACTAGTACCATGGGATAAAGCTGCATAGGCTCCCCTATAGAATCTCCATCCAGATATAAACTGTACTGGAGTAGTTAGAAGTAGTTTTGTTAAAGGCATTACTAACACTGCTGGAACCCATTGACCCCACCCCTCCATCATATCTGGCAGGGAACCAATTAATACAATTGTTGTTAAAACTGCCCCCAAAAGAAAATCAAATCTTAACTTTCTCATTTCTTTTTCTCTCTCTAACTTTTCCCGGTCTACGGCAGTCTCCATTTGGGCCTCAAAAGCCTGGTAACCGAGTTCAACAACCTTACCTTTGATGTCTGATAGAGAAATGACATCGCCATCATATTCTACTGTAACCTTTTCTGTAGCTAGGTTAACAGATACAGAAGTTACTCCCACTAACTTTTTAACAGCACTTTCAATACGCCTTACACAAGAAGCACAAGTCATACCGCCAATGGGTAATGTCGCTTTCTCAACTTGTGATGAGTAAGCCTTATAACCCATTTTTTCTATAGAAGCAATTATTTGTTCCGCCTTTATAGTTGACTCATCATAATTAATAGTAACCTTCTCAGTGCTAAGATTTACATTAGCCTCTCGAACACCTTTTATTATTTCAAGACCTGTTTCCACCCTCCGAACACAGGATGCGCAGGTCATACCTTTGATTTTTAGCGTTAATTGTTTCAAATCAATAATACCTCTTTATTCATAATTTAAAATTAACCGCATCAATATTTCCAGACATAATTTAGTATTACCAAAAAACAATAATACTTCTAACCTATATATCTAGAAATCTTTATAATAGTAACTAAATAACAAGGGGTATGAAATATAACTCTAATTAAAAAGACCTGTGGCTAAGCCACAGATCCTTAATGATTCGGCCCCTTGTCCTTTGAAAATCATCCTGAGTAATTTCCCCTTTGGCCAGCCTGATTTTTTAAACATCCAATGGCTTATTTTGGTTAGTTTTTTCTTTCAATTACTCGTACTCCTACGGTCAATATAGCCCATATCACCAAAATTATAGGTAAAGCCATACCTATAATCATCACAAGGGACCAGAAAAAACCTGTTATTCCTCCTGCAAATGTCATCATAGTGTATCCACTCCTTTATAATAGGATTAAATTCTAACCTTAGGATAACAAAGAACTTTTACAAAGCCATAACAACAGTTTCACAGTTTTGTAACAAGTGCTTCTTCGTTTATTCAAAATAATAAATATAAACAAAATGTGATATTGATGAAACAGATTTGTTAAATGTATTTGCTATAGTAATAACTGTAAAGAAAAACTTTCGATGGGAGGTGGACAAAATGGTTACCCTGCACATAATTCCCCCTACATTGGTTCCTGTTAAATAACCTTAAAAAATATGAATTGGAGGAATAAAGAATGAAATTTAAAATCACATTAGGTATTGCCATTATAGCCCTTGCTGCATTGCTGGTTCCCAATGCCTTTGCAGCCATAGATAATCAAGGAGAAAACACTAGCCAAAATGATAATCAACAGTTTATAAACCAGATGTTTGATCAACATAAAGCCTGGCTGGATCAAGCAGTAAAAGGTGGTAAAGTCACTGAAGATCAGGCTACTACCTGGAACGAGCATTTTGAGCAAATGAAAGAATTTCACAGCAAAAACGGTATCTCTCCTATGATGAACGGTGGTATGATGAATATGATGGGAAATGGTTCAGGTTTATGCCCAGGTTTTGGTAACAACGGTACCCAGTAAAAGTCAATATTATGATGTATTAACTAAAACCTCTAGTTTAGAAGCAAGAACACAGCATTAGTTGTTGTTCTTGCTTCTGAATTTAAATGAAATAGTATTAAAAGTCCTGTGGTTTTGAAAACCACAGGACTTTTAATACTATATACCGGCCATCTTTCTGCATTCATTAGCACATCGCTGAAAATGACTGTCCAGCCCATAAAGGCTACCACTTCTTGGCAATTGTTATATGGTTAATTTTTACGGTTCTATGCCCAATTGACTGTTTTGTTGTAAAAAACCACATAAAAAAGGCTATTCTAAAAATATGTAGAAGTTAAAACTACAAGGACATGGAACGTTAAATATTCTATAGGGAAGTGTATTTCATTTGTTTTTGCGTAAAGTAACTTTATTAAAAGAAAATATTACAGATTTCAAAACTTATCCCTTCTTTATTCCTGCAATAAAAGAAATGGACACGTTGAATTTCAATAGCCATGTAACCTTTTTCGTAGGGGAAAATGGTTCTGGAAAGTCTACTTTGCTTGAAGCAATTGCGTATCAGTGTGGCTTTAATACCGCAGGTGGTGGTAAAAACAACATACATGATGTGGATTCATCCCAAGCTGCATTGGGAGATTAC
This sequence comes from Desulforamulus aquiferis, assembly GCF_030577015.1. Taxonomy (NCBI): domain Bacteria; kingdom Bacillati; phylum Bacillota; class Clostridia; order Eubacteriales; family Peptococcaceae; genus Desulforamulus; species Desulforamulus aquiferis. Next base: position 15,123 of record NZ_JARPTC010000013.1, read on the forward strand.
ATTCGTCTCTCTTGGCTACCAAAAGCCACTAAAGGATTCTTCTTAAGGGCGGAAAGTTTTTATCATTTTGCTTCTCATCTTGACCAAATAAACAAGGACGATCCCATTTTCAATTATCAAGGCTATGGCGGTAAGTCGCTACATCGCCAATCTCATGGAGAGTCCTTTATATCACTGCTTTTAAACCGATTTGGAGATGCTGGGATATACCTGTTAGACGAACCAGAGGCAGCGTTATCCCCTGCACGCCAACTAGCATTTATGAGAATTATTCATCAACTGGCATGCGCTGGGAATTCTCAATTTATTATAGCTACTCATTCTCCGATTCTTCTGGGCTACCCAGGTGCAACAATCTTTAGTTTTGCTTCCTCCATTGAAAATATCATGTATAAAGATACGGAGCATTATCAAATTACTAAAGGGTTTCTAAATAGCCCTGAGAGATATTTAGTAGAGTTGTTTCGTGATGACGAGTAAGGGTAGCAATCTCTGTTTTAGAGCTTTGAACAAATAATATCTGCTAAGCCGAATCTAAAAGTCTTTTTTAATTCTTCAAGACTCATCTCTACCTGATAGCCAATTTTCCCAGCACTAAATATAATTGTTTCAAAATTTGTTGCCGACTCATCAATGGTAGTAGTAAATTTTTTTTTCATCCCAATAGGTGAGCATCCTCCATGAATATACCCTGTTATAGGCAATAAGTCTGTCGCTTTCAACATTTCAATGGCCTTTTCGTTGACACAATCAGCAGCTTTTTTAAAATCCAATTCATCTGCTACTGGCACAAGAAAGACATAGTATTTATTTGTTTTCCCTACAGTTACCAATGTTTTGAACACTTGTTTTGGATTCTGATTTAGTACACTTGCAACCTCAATGCCACTAATAGCATTTGTATTGGCATAAGTATGACTTTTATATTCTACTTTAGCCTTATCTAATATTCTCATCACATTTGTTTTATAAGCCATATTCATCACCCTATAAATATAATTAGTCTTTACTTTCTCTTTTCTCAATAAACCTGTCATACTCTTTGAAAATACCTTGGTAGTTGCAGAAAAAGCCCAGCGTAGTGCTGGACTTTTTCTATACTTATCCATTATCAATCGTAGGCATAATTACACTCTTTCTGTAAGTATACCCTTACACAATCTAAATTGCCACCTGCTTTTTTATAGTTAAATCTTAATAGGTACCCAATGATGCCGAATGTTTATGTTCCAGTATAGCCCATTGTTTTATAGATTGTGTTTTGCTTTTTCCGCAATATCTAGTAGTCTTGCCAGCATTACTGTTGCTTCAGCTCTTGTGGCATTCTTGTTTGGCTCAAACTTAATCTTTTCTTCAGAGATTATCCCTTTGACAATCCCCATCGCACTAGTAGTTGCAACACTCTGTCTCGCCCAAAGGGAGATTGACCCTGCATCAAAGAACAACTCCATGGAAGCATCATTTTGACCTAGGCTGATCCCCATATTTTCTATTGTATTAGAAATCATAGCTGCCATTTGCTCTCTGTTTACATATTGATTGGGTTTGAAGTAACCACCATCATAACCACTTACAATTCCTGCATGGAACGCCTTGGCAATACTTTCGTAATACCAGTCTTTTTCTGAAACATCGTTAAATGTATTTATCGCCTTCTCGTTTAAACCCAACAATCTTGATAACAAAATCGCTAACTCGGCCCTTGTGATGTTCGCATTTGGTCTAAAGGAATCGTCGTTGTAGCCGCTAATTATCCCCCTTGCAGCCATTAATTCAATATCTTTTTCTCCCCAGTGTCCTTTTACATCAGTGAACTTTCTTTCTGGTTTTTTGAGAACAGCATATTTACTAAAATGAGGTGTGATAAAAATAAGTTCTTGACTGTCAATATTATGAATTGCTTGCATCGATTCCCAATTAGAATCACTTTCATTGTAAAAAAAGACATCTAACCAGTTGTGGCTTTCTCCTAACCATATGTCAGATTTTACAGGTAAGGAGACTCTTACTGACTGGTTAAGGGGGTTCTTTTGAGTTATTTCATCACTCTTAATTTCTACAGTTATTTCAAATATACTACCAATCAATTGATAGTTACTTTGGCTAACCAGTTCTTTCGCTGTGACATCAGACAATCCTTCAACTCTAAATTCTAACGAGTCTCCTTCCAATAGATTTATGGACCCTGGGTTTAGTGTTATATTAACATCCTGCATGGAAACAACCATATCTTTTCCGGAATCTACCAACAGTTTATACTGTTCTCCAGTGATGTTAAGACTATATTTTCCTGCTGGTGCAAAAAGTGTTACTGTTCCCTGAGAAAGATTAATAGCTTCTTTTATTTGCTGGTCTGTAAAGGTTGTATTAATTGTGCTTGCATTAGTCTCACCTGTATTGATTCCTGATGATCCGCTACCTCCTCCGGAACTTCCTCCCGTTGAACGGTTAGAAATACTTAAGTTCAATGTTTGACTGTAAGTATGGCCCAGGGTGTCTGTAACGGTAACTATAAAAGAATAGTCCCCACTAATGGCGGGAATGCCGGAAATAACTCCCGTCATCGTATCCAATGTTAGGCCTTCTGGTAAAGTACCCCAGGTAATTGCCCATGACAATGGTACTTTTCCACCAGTTGCATTCAGTTCTGTAGAATATGTTGTTCCCTCAGCTCCGTTTGGCAGTGATGTTGTTAGTATTTCCAGCTTAAAGACCATCTCGATGGGTTCAAGAATAACCCCTCCCTCTCCCACTTCGATTACATCGGGAGCAATATAATCTTCAAAATCATTTGCTTTAATTGTCATATGATAAAATCCTGGCATAACCTTATATGTAAATTCAGTAATATCACCATTAGATATTACCCTAAGAGGCATAACTTTTATATCTTTATTCTCCGGCTTCAAGAAAACGGAGGCGATTACCCCTTCTGGTAAACCAATGATAGTTCCAAAAACCCTAGCTACATGTATATCTTCAACTCTAATATCATCCTCCACCTTTATAGGTTTCATTACGGCAGTGGCACCGTTAATTAACACACAAAGGGTATATTCACCGGCGGGTACATTTGAGAAACTGAAATCTACTTGTCCTATCTCAAAATCTTGTGAAACAACCATTTCTCCGGTACCTTTGTTCAGCATGACCTTAACGGAATCTTCTTCTGTGATTCCATAGATATAACCGATGACTGAATAAGTTGCAATTTCTTCTTCCTCAATAACCTCGGTTAGTGTTTCTTCTACAGTTTCCATATATGTGCCCTCTTCTATGCTGGGGTCACCACCAGTAGAGTTATCAGTTTCCTGATTCAAATCAATGCTATCCAAGTTGTCATCTTGGTAGACTGCTTGCTGTACAGATGTAGCTTCAGTATCGCCACCTCTTTGTTCAGTCGGAATAACTTGTCCAACTTCTTCCGCCTGTACTTGTTTAGTGATGCTAAATGAGAAAATGTTTAATAGTAAAAGAAGTGACATAACAATAGATACTGATCTTATGCGGGAATATAGTTTACTCATAGACACATGCCTTCCTCCTTTTTTGTTTTCAAAGAACAGAACATATTTTATTTTCTTGCTATCCTCCTTAAAGTTATATTTAATCATTACATAAATTTTAGCATCCAATTTTCACAAAACCTTTTCAAAGCTATGACATTAATGTGATATTTAAAACAACACCTAACAATAAGAAAAATGGAATGAGTAAATACTGGTCTGATGTTGCCCCTTGCTTTGGAACAAATTAATAAGTTAATCTGCATAAGTCCTGAAAAAAATAATAAAGCACGAACACACCAAAGTGATGTTCGTGCTTTATTATTTTTACTACTCAGCTCGATTAATGGGCAGTACAATGTTAAAGGTAGTACCCTCATTTATTTTACTTTCCACATTAATCTGTCCCCCATGTCCTTCTACAATCCTCTTAACAATAGCCAACCCAAGCCCGGTGCCACCCTGATGTCGGGTACGGGATTTATCACCTTTATAAAACCTTTCCCAAATCATAGGCAAATCCTCTGGCTTAATTCCTACACCATTGTCGCAGACACGTAGGTGAACTTGATTCGCCTTGCTGGTAACATAAAGAGAGATCTTACCCCCATGGGGTGTATGACGGATTGCATTATCAATAAGATTTATTAACACCCTTTCTATGCGGTCACTGTTACAAGCAACAAAAGGCAGCTTCCTCTCAATATTAATTGCAAAATTTATGTCTTTCTCAATAATTAGTTGAGTAAGCTTTCGGTGTACGCCATTAATGATTTCCCGAAAATCACAGGGTTCTACGTCAAAATCAAAGTGGCCTTCCTCCATACGCTTTAAATCCAGCATCTCATTCACAAGCCTTTTTAGTCGATTTATTTCCTCTAAAATATTACTAAGATACTCTTCCCTTTCTTTTTCTGTCTTCACTAAACCATCCACCATGGTCTCAGTAAATCCCTGCATAATAGTTAAGGGTGTTTTGATTTCGTGGGCCACGTTGCTAACAAACTCCCGCCTAATTTGCTCTTGCTTTTCCAATTGGCCAATCTTTTCTTGCAGTCGAGATGCCAGAGTATTAAGAGAGTTGGACAGCAAACCCATTTCATCGTTAGATTGTATATCTACTCTGTTCTGATAGTTACCGCTAGCCATTGCTAGGGCAACTGTATTCATTTTGACCAAAGGTTTGGAAATAAACCGGGAGAAGAATAAACTTAAAAGAGCTGCTATAATAATACCCCCAGCTGCAGTATAAATTGTTAGCATCTTTAAACCTTTTAGTTCGTCCGCCAGGGGTTCCAGGGGAGCGTGAATGATGACAGTCCTGCTAATGTTATCATGATCCTTAAAGGGTATGCCCACTGATAAAACATCGGTTTTAAAATATGGATTATTACCCTTGTATACAACTGTATTTCCGTTAAATAGCTGTTCTAAATCCTTAGTGCTCAAAGGTCCATGATGGGGATTATTCATATCCATAGGCATATCCTTGGTACTGATGCCCATACCCTGGCAGCTCATAACTATACCCTTTTCATTTAATATCATTACATTTGCATTATAGAGCTCGGCAATCAGGGACACCTTATTATCCAATACTAGTGGATCCTGCTCAGTTCGGGCAATATTCGATACCTTGTTGCCTAGGCTCTTTAGCTGCTTTGCCTGCTGATTGTAATAAAGCCCCTCCATAAAGCTGCTCTGGACTGCCCCGACAATGCCGATTACTACAAGCACCAAAATGGTCATAATTACCCATAGTTTGGTGACGATGTTATTTATTTTCATGCTCCCCACCTCAAATCAAAATTTGCTACACCAGAATACTGTCGATAATAGTTAGAATGAATTACATTTGATAAAGTATCCTAGTGTTCTATAGTAACGCTAGTTATGTATATTTGTCAAAACATTCAAATGAATATCACAAAAATGTTAAAGATGGGTTAAGTTAAAATCAGCCAGCACAACTGCTGGCTGATTTTAACAATTTCAATGTTTATTCCACATCAATTTTATAGCCAATGCCCCAGACGGTCTTAATATAATTAGCTGCACCGGCAGCACGAAGCTTGTCCCTAAGTCGGTTGATGTGAGTATCAACTGTCCTAACATCCCCAAAATAGTCAAAGCCCCAAACCATCTCCAGAAGTTGTTCCCGGCTGTAGGAACGCCCCTGGTTTCTGGCTAGAAGTGCCAGTAGGTCAAACTCCTTTGGGGTTAAGGTGATTACTTTATCCTGGATCGAAACCTCCCGGCTAATTAGATTTATGCTCATACCGGTGACATTGATAAGATGTTCTTCCGCCTTCTCATTAGTAACCATTCTGCGCATTACAGCCTTAATGCGAGCAATTAATTCCCGTGGGCTAAAGGGCTTACCCATATAATCATCTGCCCCAAATTCCAGACCCAGTATACGGTCTACTTCATCATTCTTTGCAGTTAACATAATAATCGGAACCTTAGATGTCTTACGAATTTCCTGGCAGACAGTTACGCCATCCAATTTAGGCATCATCACGTCGAGTATAATTAAATCCCAAGACGAAACGCGAAACATGCTAAGGGCCTTCTCTCCATCTTCAGCTTCTCCCACGTCAAAACCTTCATTTGTTAAGTAGATGCGAATAACTTGTCGAATTTTGTCCTCATCATCTACGACCAGTACACGTAACCGGTTCATAGAAAGCCTCCTTCTTTTTCCAAAGCCAATAGTATTATTATCTATAGTAAAGCTATATTAAAGCCTTTGTCAAAGTATATAAGGATTATCACAAAAATGTTAAACTTACCATATTATTTTTGTGGCCATTCCGGTAAGAACAAACATCGTTGTAATTCAATTTCCCTTGTCATATAATAAATTCATTTAAAGATTTGGGTGTTGATTGATTTTATAAATGAAAGGTGTCTACTATGACTATTATGTATTCACTAGACCTATTGGGATCCTTTGCCTTCGCATTATCTGGTGCTATCTTGGCAATTAGAAAAAATATGGATCTATTTGGTATTTTTGTCCTTGCCTTTGTAACTGCCATTGGCGGAGGTACAACGAGGGATCTTTTATTAGGTGACACGCCTGTCTTCATTCTTACTGAGCCAATCTATATTTACATCTCAATTATTGCATCCCTTTTAGCTTTCCTTTTTTATAGGGCATTGATTAGAATTAATTCAGTAATTCTTTTAGCAGACGCCTTAGGTCTGGGTACCTTTGTATGTATTGGTGTGTCAAAGGCATTGGCAGCAGACGTTTCCTTTGCAGGGGCAGTGATATTAGGCTTAATCACCGCAGTGGTTGGTGGGATCATCAGGGATTTGCTGGCAAATGAAATACCGGCTGTACTTATGAGGGACTTTTATGCCATAACCTGTATTGGTGGTGGAATCATCTATGTGCTCCTTCACAACCATGGCATACCACAAAATTTTGTTATGTTATCATCGGCCGGTTTTGTAATCTTATTAAGGGTTTTAGCCATTAGATTTAACTGGTGTTTAGTTAGAGTCCACTCAAATACAACAGGGAGTTTATAAGATTTAGCCATAAATTCAAAGGACGGCTTTCTGAAAGTAGAATTTCCAGAAGCAGCCGTCCCAATTTAAAATATTTAAACTAGCTGGTCAACATTTTGACCAATTTCATTATTTAAATTACTACTACCCTCCCATAGGGAACTATCAGTCCCGCTGGAAGCTGATAATATATTCATTAGTACCTCCTTGCTTACATCCCAGGTGGTGGGCCACCCATTGGGCCGCCAATTCCTTCTCCCTGCCTATTACCTTGTTCTTGCTGAGTAGCTCTATTTTTGTTATTACCTATTACTTGGACAAGGGTGATTGTCTCTTCATCTTTCCAGATTCTTAATGTACTTTCAGCTGTAATCTTGGTAATTTCAATTTCCTTAGGTTCTCCATTTTGCAAAGAAATAATTGGTACCCCAACAGGTATCATTAAAGTTTCTGTCTCCTCTGCAAAAGCAACCTCAAATCCACCGCCACCGGGCCTATTTTCACTAGGTCTTGGAATATTATCACCATTAGGTGCTTTTTCAGCAGCATCCTCCTTTGGTTCCGGTTTTTCCTGTCCGTCCAAAGCTTTGTAAATAGTAACTTCATTCCCCACAATCTCTTTAACCTTGCCTATTAGGTTTGGTTTTTCCTTTGGTAAAGTAATATTCTTAATCACCTCGCCCTTTTGTGGCTGGGCCTCTGAAATGCCACCACAACCACTAAGGCTTAGGCATATCAAACTAAGTATAACCAATAGCAGCACAGCTTTACATTTAGTTAAAGCTGGCAAAAAAACAATTTTCATCATAACATCTCCATTCCTTCATAGGATATTTGATTATTTGTCTTAATTACTCATAGTTTCACCTCTCAGCCAGTATTTGTAATTTTAAATCCCATAATTATCTTAATTCAGATTTATGAGTCTACACTGAATGCTTACTGAAAACCAGCTTAAGCTAACCTTAAGGCTTCCTTAAAATATAGAAAGGCACTTACAAAGGTCAGCATGTAAGTGCCTTTCTGATATTATATTAAAGGTTATAATCCAGGAAGCTGAATACAAAAAGTAGTTCCTTCTCCTTCTTTGCTTTCAACAGTAAGTAAACCCCCATGGGCATCTACTATGGACTTCGTAATAGATAGGCCTAGTCCAGCTCCCCCGTATTTACGTGTTCGGGAAGTATCAACACGGTAAAAACGTTCAAAGATGTGGGGGAGGTGTTTTACGTTTATCCCTGGTCCATTATCCTGAACAGATAACCTGTAGCCCATATCTGTTTTGACTAGTTCAATCCTTATCTTTCCCCTATCAGGATCGGTATGCTGCACAGCATTATGGAACAAATTTAAAATAACTTGTTTCATCTTATCTCGATCAAATTTACATTTGATGTTGGACTGTATCTGTAAATCAAGGGTTCTGTTACCTGCCAAGATTCTGAACTGGGGCTCCATTTCATTGACTACTGTTTCTAGTTGGCCTTCTGCAAGTTCAATGTGAGAGGTACGATCCATTTTGGCAAGGAGTATTAGATCCTGTACAATTTTATTAAGACGCTCCGATTCACCATGCATGCTCTTTAGTGCTTTGTGAAGTTGTTCTGGCTGATTGGCTGCACCTCGTAATAATACTTCTAGAAATCCATGAATTGAGGTTAAAGGGGTTCGAAGCTCATGGGACGCATCGGCAATAAAACGACGCATTTGTTCCTTTGTTTCTCTTTCTGTTTCAAAGGAAGCTTCTAATCTCTCCAACATTCCATTGAAGGATTCAGATAAACCATCAATTTCTAATTGGCCCTGTTGTGTTGGGAAGCGTTTTGCTAAATTACCGGCATCTATCTGTTCCGTCGTATCCACCATATTATATAATGGCACCAATGTTCTTCTAAGTATTGGTAAAAAACCAAATAATCCAAATAACATGGCAGTGAGGGAAAGGAACAAAAAGGTGAGCAACTGACGAATGAGCAATTCCTTCAGAGGGCCAGTCAAGGTGCTTATCTGAACAATTCCAAGGATCTGACCCCTTTCAATTACAGGCTGCAGCACAATTAATTGTTCAGCTCCACCAGCATGGATAATCTTGTAATCCGGACCGGGACTTCTCTTCAGTATATCCAAACGCTCTGGCCTATCAACCCTTGGCGAATCTTGACTGCCGGGCCGATCGTGTTCCGGTTTCTTCAATGCATTTAAATATACTTGTCTATCAAATCTCGGAGGTTCCGCACTACCAGGACCCATGGATAATATGGCGTAGCTGCCCTGCACATCTATAAATGCCAAACTGGTCTCCGGAAAAAATATTCTTTGAGAGTATTTAGCTTCATTTTCTAAGTTAATACCAGGATATTCCCAGTTAAAATGAGGTATCGAACGGACTTGACTAATCAAACTGCTGGCTTTATTTTTGTAGATGACATCCTTCATAAAAATATATTGCAGCAGCCCTATAAGCACTAGCATAACTGCAAGGATTAATAATGTTCGGGATAGAAGTTGGATCTGGAGTGAGTTGGCAGCAAATATGGTATTAAACTGATGATTTTTTTTGGACATCATGAGACATCCACCCGATACCCTGCCCCCCTCAAGGTTCGTATCAACCTGTGTTCTTTATCATGCAATTTTTCCCTTAATAACCTTATGTAAACCTCAACAATGTTTTCCTCTCCAGCAAAATCATAGCCCCATACTTTATCTAAGATCATGGTTTTACTTAAAACTAATCCATGATTAAGGACTAAATATTTTAGAAGCTCATACTCTGTGGGAGAAAGCTCTAAAATACGATTTTCCAACCTTATTTCTTTACGACGATCATCTATCTGAAAGGGTCCGATCACCACTTCTCCAAATAAGTTAGGGAATTGGTTTCTTATTCTAGCATAGATCCTAGCCAGTAATTCCTCAAAGCTAAAGGGTTTTACCATATAATCATCCGCCCCTAGATTTAAGCCTTTTACCCGATCATCCACCTCGTCCCTAGCAGTCAGCATGATAATTGACACATTATCCATTTTTTTGATCATTCGGCATACTTCAAAGCCATCCATCCCCGGCATCATCACATCTAATATAACAACATGGGGCTGGAATTTCTTCATTAATGTAATGGCTGTCATGCCATCAAGGGCTGTCCCTATCTCAAATCCTTCGTTTTGTAGACCTAACTCTAAAAATTGCAATATATTTGGTTCATCATCCACTATAAGAATTTTTATACCCTTTAGCTGCTGCATTCCTTACACTACCACCTTCATAGATTCAATATGCCTATAATTATCTGCTAATTAACTTAATGGAGACTGAATGAAAACTGAAAGTTTGTTGAATATATTGTATTATAAACTATATTTTACCTGTAACAAGCAAATTAGATTGTTAATTACATTACATAGCTTCCGTCTAATTACAGTTCTTCCACTAGCTTTGACTTTACGTAACTAATTATTTACTGTATTATTGATTTTACCGTCATCATAAAACTTTGTTCACAGATAGGAGGTTTTAGGATGTTAGGACATCTAAACTATATTAAGGATGCTGGCACCACAAACCTGTTGACCCATGTCAAACTTTCCAGCAAGCAAAATGAAGCACCACTGTTTTCAAAATTTTACACAGTAACTACTTTAAAAAGAGAAAGTAATGTGATTAAGAGATTTAAGTCCTTCTTAAAAGTTGATAAATTAGTAAACTAGAAAAGGTCTGACACGGGTCAGACCTTTTCTAGTATTTTTATGGCACTATTTTCTACTCCTATTAATTTGTTCTAGCTTATAGCAGAGAATTAATTAAATAATTCATTTGATCCATATTAGCTTCTGTTGATTCTATTGACAAATACCTTTCTAATACATTAAATATCAGAAAGGATATGCCAACTACCAAGGAAATCTTTAATAGTGAATATATAAAAACCATAAATAAATCAATCATAAACATCTACCTCCCATATATAAGACCTATGCCCATGAATACAAAAAGCACTGAGTCCAGTCTCTTCCTGGTTTTTCAGTGCTTCATTGCCTGTGTTTTAATAAGTTTATAGGATCTTCATTGCTCCTGCTTAAATTCTAACAGCATAACTATTTCTCATCAATGGTTTAGACATAGATATACAGTATTTTTCAGAGCTTGCCTGTTATATTTTACCATTTTATACTCTCAACCTGCTTATGTTAAAATTAAAATATAGTTAAATTAGTAAACCGGGACCATTGGCCCATGTTAAGTGGATATATGTCCTATTTATATCCAGGATAAAATTACCTATGATAGAATTAGCAAGATTTATCAGAACGGGGGTAATGAAATGATAGATAACTTTGATAAAAAAAGTATAAGCGGATCAATCCCCCTCAATAACCCCGATAATGAATCCAATAGTAAACAAAGGTCCGTTGCATGGGTCAATGGGGGAAAAGTTTACGTACAAACTACCAGCCCAGAAGATACAGTTACAATTGTCCCCTGTCCAGAAATACAGCTATTCGTGAACGGAGAACAAATTACAAAACCTGTGGAATTAACCACGGCTGATGAAATATCCGTAAATCTTCCAGCCTTTACTGAGCCGGGTTTTGTTAGGGTCCATGTATCTCCTGATAAAATGTCCGCCTTTATAGATATTAAACCGGATGTTCTTAACAATTATCAGTTAGAAGATTCACCTCCCGCCCCAAAACTCTTTTTAAAAGTCAAACATATCAAAACTACTACGATATCAGAAACAACAGAGTCCCTAGCAACCTTACTTAATAAAAGCAACATTAGCTATGGTATTGATCAGGAAAGAGTAAATGATATCATTAGAAACACTTCTAACGGAATGGTTCTAGTGGCTAGTGGGTTGCCCCCTTCCCCACCCATTGATGACACTATAGATATTGTTTTTGATAAAAGAAAATCAATAGCTAATTCCTCTGAGACTATTAATTTTAAAGAAATGCAATCTATTCCATCTGTTTCCAGTGGTGATGTTCTAGCCATTAAGATACAGGGCCAACTAGGCAAGCCGGGTAAAAATGTATTAGGTCAGGAAATAAGAGTTAATGAACCTAAAAGAATAAACCTGTTATCTGGCTTCGGCGTTCAAATTATAGAAGATGGCATTAAAGCCATCGCTCAAACAGAAGGACTGCCTGTTGTCCAAAAGTCTGGTACAAATTATATTATTTCTGTAGATCCGGTTCTTAAGATTCCTGAAGATGTTAATGTGAAAACCGGTAATATTCGCTTTAAAGGAAATGTAACAATTCTTGGTTCAGTGGAAAATGATATGAGTGTTAGTGCCAGTGGTGATATTACCGTATCAAATATCATTACGAGATGTACTATAATTGCAGGCGGGAATGTTACTGTAAAGGGTAATATAGTTAATTCAGAGATTATTAGTGGTGGTTTTTTCGTCATTTGCAATACCCTCAAGCCCCCTCTTCAAGAATTAGGTAAAGCTCTAGAAAATCTCCTGCTAGCCGGGGCTATCATGTATGACAAATTACCACCCAATACAAATATCAACTTTGGCAATGTTCTGGTTCTTCTTATTGAAAAGAGGTATACTAATTTTATTGGGCTGCTGGATAAAATTCAAAAAATGTTTAAAGAACTTGACATGAAGCTTTTAGGTGAGTATGACCATAAGCTTCAGAAACTTGTTAATAATCTTCATTTAATTAAACTTGTTCAGTATCAAACCCCCGCTGATTTTGAAGCCACCATAAACGAGCTAAACTCATTTTTCTACTATGCAGCAAGGCACGAGAAAAACAGGAGCTTGGTAGATGTAAATGTAGTACTAAATTCTGTCATCAAAAGTTCCGGTGATGTTATGGTTCAAGGCGCGGGTTGCTTCAATACACATATTATTGCCGAAGGCAATGTTACTGTTAATGGAGTTGTCAGAGGAGGCGTCATTGAAGCTAAAGATGATATCTTCATTAAAGAACTTGGATCGGAATTTAGCTCAAAGTCAGTGGTTATAACAGCCAAGGATAAAAAGATTAAAATTACTAATGCCTTTGAGGGCGTAAAGGTACAGGTTGGTAAAATGCAAAAGGTATTAGAGAAAAAGATGACAAATATAGAAGTAAGTCTGGATGAAGAAGGATATTTGCAAATTAAGAATTTCTAAAGAGGTAACCAATGTCGGCACGAATATTATTTATAACTGATGGGTCTCCCTCATCAATGGCCGCTGCTGAAACAGCCATTGAATTTGCTTCCTTTAAAAATGCTATTCTTCATGTAGTATTTATTCTGGATCAAGGCTGGCGGAATCTGCTGGGTGACGAGTGGATGAGCTCCTCATCCACTCGAATAAGTTTCCAGGATTGGCTTGAAATTGGCCTAACAGAGCAGGCAGAAAGCATATTAAATAATACCATAGAACTAGCAGGAATAACATCTGTCGAAACCATTGCAGAGGTAAAGGTTGGCAAGACTGAAACAGTGATATATGATACCGTATCTATGATTAAACCCCTGCTCTTAGTTCTGCCAAACCCCTATTCCACCGCCCCGGGTGCAGCAGGTGGATTATCCTACAATATAAAGTCATTAACGAAGAAGATAACTTGTCCCATCTATCTCGGCCCCAAATTACCAATAGCTTAGATTAAGGTTAGTATTGAATAATACTCAACCTTTTTTATTTGTCAATTATTTTTGTCATTAATGGCAGAATACAGATTAACATAATCTAATCTTTGCTGCTGAATATAGATCTGATATACTTGTATATATACTATGTTCTATAATAATACATTAAAATGATGGAGATAGTTGCATGTCAATAGATAAAAAACTTCTTAATATAATATTAGTTTTCCTTTTAATAGTAATTATTTCTTCTGGAATACTGTTTAAAAATTTCTTTACTAGCTTTAGTCAAGTTGGTGAACTGGAAAAATATTACTATAATTTCAACAGTTATAATGATCTATCCTCTGACATTTTACTAATGACCATAAATTTACAAGATTACATTTCTTACTCAGAAGGTGAATACTTAGATATTTATTTTAAACATAGTTCATTAGCTATAAAAAAAGAGTTAGAATTGCTAAATAGTGCTTCCCTCGATAATAAACAAGAAATATTAGATATGATTGAAATGACTAAATCATATATTTCCTTTGTTGATAAGGAAGTCATTCCTGTAATAAAATCAAATGAGTATTCTACTGAAGATTTAAAATCCTTGCACCTTAGAAATAAAGTGTTCTCCCAGGAATTAACAGAGAAATTACGTGCTACAACTAGCGCCAATCATATAAGGTTTGATCATTACTTTCAAGGTACGATTATAAAAATGAATGGCAATATAATGCTTTTATTAGTTATATTGTTATCTGCCCTCATAATACTTCCCTGGTTCATGTTTAAGACTTTTCACCCTTTCTTAAGTCATTGTTTTTACTTAGATAAGCTAGCACACTATAATAAATTTGCCTCAATATTTGTTGATAATAAGGGTTATATAAAACACATTAATAATTCTGCTAAAGAATTGTTTGGCATACTTCCAAGTTCAATACAAGATCGAAATATTCAAGATATACCAGGTCTATTTCCCCATCTGCAAAGCATCACCCAGCCTTTGCTCCAAGTACTTTTACAAGATAAGGAAATCTCAAAGTATCGTATTAGTTATGCCTTGGATGGTCGGAATATTGATTTATCAGTAGATTACTCCCCCATCATGATCTTAAATAAATCAGCCGGAGCAATGCTTGTTGCAGTTGTGACAGATACGCAAAAAGACAAGCCATTACTTTTAGATACTTTAGAAAAGGAAAGAAAAAGAATATCCATTGAGATCCATGATTGGATCGGGCGATATATGTCCACTATCATTCATTCTCTCGATTATATATTGCGACTTAACAAAAACGCTAATATTAAAGGTGAGCTCTTGGATAGTCTCCTAGATCTTCGCTCCCACTGCCAGACAGCAGCCATTGAGATGAGAGGAATTATGAATGATATTCACCCGTATTTAATAGATAAAGTAGGTTTAATATCAGCCCTTGAATCATATGTACTAACTTTTGAAAAACTTAATAAAATTAAGGTATACATCTTATACCAGGACCGTGCGCTAAGGATTAAAAAGAAGGACGAGATTATTATCTATAGAATCATTCAAGAGGGACTAAGCAATATTACCAAACACGCTAAGGCCACCGAGGTGGATATTAGTTTCACCGTTTTAAATGACTTGCTAAAAATAGAGATTCAGGACAATGGGGGTACCGATGGAGATTTTGTCGCAGGTAAAGGTTTATGGGGTATGAAGGAACGTGCCAGCCTTATTGGTGGTGAAATTTCCTTTGGTCAAAATGATTCTGGTTTCTGTGTCACCCTTACAGTTCCTATTATGCCGGGAGGGCAGCTAAATGAGTAATATAAAGGTTATGCTGATTGAAGATCATAATGTCTTCCGGGAAGGTCTCAAAAAACTATTGGAGCTTGAAGACAATATTTCTGTTGTGGCTGAGGCTGGCTCTTGTAGTGAGGCATTAGAGAAGGTAAATTCAAATGTCGATGTAATTCTCCTGGATATTGGTCTACCGGACGGAGACGGCCTGGATTTGTCCAATGAAATAAGAAAACTATACCCCCATATAAAGCATGTTGCACTTACTACCTACGATGATGCCATTTTCATTAAGAAGGCTATGGAATGTGGAGTAAAGGGGTTCGTTCCCAAATATGCCTTCTTTGATGAAATTAAATCAGCTGTGGTAATGACTTATAATGGGCGTTCCTATCTCTACCCGGGCCTTAATACCCACACCCTTTTGAACCTTTCGGACCCTGGTCTATCAGATAAGGAAATTCAAATATTACAGTTACTCGCCAGCGGACAAAACCAAAAGGAAATTGCCAATATTCTTTTTATGAGCCTTTCAACCTTTCGGAGAAGACTTAGGGATATATTTTCCAAGTTATCGGTAAATTCCGTGGAAGAAGCTCTAACAATTGCTGTTAAAAAGGGTCTAATTAAGTAGGACAAATATGGAGGATATGATGAAACAATCTCCACAGAGCAAAAATATGTTCCCCATGTTTGTTATTATTTCTTTTATAAGCGTTTTTATCTTGTTTGGTGTTATGGAGTTTAGGCACACAAAAAGTGTATTAAATGATTATGAGAACAGTATTCAGCAGGTGGCCATCAATAAAACAAATTTGTTTACTGAAGATCTTAAGGCTATAAGCATAAGTGCGGCTAAAAAGGTTGAAAGTGAAAATGATATTGACGAATCAATAGCTAGAATACCTTCATATGATCATCGCATTACAAACGTTTATTTACTTGACAAGCATGGGAATATTAAGTCCAGTCTTTTTAAGAATTCTTTTGTTGATGATGTTGTTAATAATCTATTTAGAAAGGAACTTGAGCATGGCCCTTCAGATATTATTACCTCTGAGGTCCATACTGATTTAGACTCTCAGTTCAAGGTAATTAGTATTCTAGTTCCACTACAAACAAATGATAATGCCCTGGTTATTTGCTTTAGGTTTGATCAATACCAAAAAGAAATGCTGCAGGAATTTATGGATAACAACTACAGCATTGCAGTATTTGATAAGAATAATTATCCCATCATTTGGCCCTTTGATGAAGCATCCCTGGAAGACTTTGTACATTTACAGGACAGCTATTTCTGGGGCAACATAAAATATAATGTCAAGTACACCATCATTGAAAAAACAGACTGGAAGGTTTATTTTTTCTTTAGAGATAACAATTTTGAAACCTATAGAGCCATTACAATATTGCTTTTGGTATTTGCCCTTTATGCCTGCCTATATCAATTATTTGTAGAGTTCTGGGGAGTAAATACCGCAAAGACCTATTTTGAAAATATTGATTTTGCCATCTTTAATCAGATTAATGAAGGTGTTATAATTGCCAATAATTCTGGCCTGATACTTTTTGCCAATGAAGCTGCCCATAATATTTTTGCTAATCGTCGAAGCACGCTAAGAAATATAAAACTTAAGGAACTCTTCAGCAATGTTGACATTCAGGATGGTAATGATAAGTCTTTAACCCTATCCCTAAAGTTTGGTGATAAGCTATATAAAACCATTCACTCACCAATAGTTAAAACAAATAAAATATTGGGTTCGTTAACTGTTATCAGAAACAGTGCCAGAGAGGACAATGAATATGTTCATATTCTAGATAAACTTATAGAATCTATACCCCAGGGTATTTTATTCGTGGATAAAAATCATCAAATTTCCTTTGCTAACCTCATTGCAAAGTATTTATTCGGCAACTTGAATATAGGCACCAATGTTGGTGTAGTTGACCCTGAACTGGCTGAAAATATTTATAGTAACATTGATTCAGGCGGTCGCAAAAGGATAGAGTTAAAGTCCTTTGGATTAACCTGTGATATCGTTCCGGTATATGATGTGGATGGCATTTATGATGGAACCCTGGTACTGTTACTCCCTCCGGCGGGGGAATTAATTAATAACTAAAAAAGAACTGTACCATAATAATGCATGGTACAGTTCTTTTATTAATGTATTACTAATATTACTATAACTATAACAAGGGCAAGGGATAGGGCTACATAATCCTCTATTCTCTCTGTGGGGAATATTGTTAGGAGCCTATGCTTTTGTTTATTCTCCTCTGGCCCCTTTTGTTCTCCTAAGCCACTCATCACTGTACCTCCTTAAGGTCCTTCAGAAACAAATAATAGAACCACTATTAAGGCTAGCACTGCCTTTAACAGAGCTGCTGCCGAGCCAACTGCCAGGGGCTTCCCCCCTGCTTTTCTTAGTTCCTTTAGGGATATTTGCATTCCTAAACCCGTTAAACCGATGGCAAAAAACCAATTGTATAACTTTCGGATAGTAATAAGTTCTGGTGAAGGTGGCGAGGTATGACCTAAAAAACCAAAGGAAGTAAGAAATACCATAACTAAAAATCCTAAGACAAACACAGGGAATTTGCTCCAGAGCCCAGTATGAATATTTATATGTTCATCCGGTAGCTGAGCTGATTTACTTGTTACAGCTGCCAGGGCCAAAACAACAAAGGGTAAAAATAAGACCCTGGTAAGATTATAAATCTCACCGGTTTTCAAGCTAACAGAGGCATGTTCTGCAGTCCCAGGATCAAAGGCTAGACATGCTGCCAATACTTGTCCAGAACTTAATATACCTGTGCCGGCCCAGACACCAAACTGGTGAGGACTAAGGCCAATTATTGCACCTACTAAAGGAAATATAAATAAAGATGCCACACCAAAAGATAATATCGTTGCAATAGAATATACTACATCGGTGGTCCTAGCCCGTACTGCCGGTGCTGTGGCTACAACTGCCGAAACACCACACACGGCGGTTCCGGCTGCCAATACTGCCGATGATGCCGGGTCCATGCCATATCTATTGCCAAGCCAAAGGGTAAATATCATGGTGAAAATAATAAAGAATAATACCAATATTATGGCAGTGGCACCAAGCTGTGCTAAGTCAACAAAGCTGTAAAGTGAGCCTAGAAGTATGACGCCTAGTTTAATGAAAAGTCTTGAGGTTAACACACCTGGCAATAGCCAATTTGGTATTGTAAAAAGATTCCCTATGATCATGCCAATAAGGATGGATAATAGTATATAGTTTAAGCGGAGGTAATCAATAAAAAACAGCTTCGTATATTCATTGAATACGAATATTGACTCCAACCCCGGCCAGGGTATGCCTAGATCACTTCCACCCATGGTGAAAACAGCAATGGCAAACATGAGAAGAATACCTGGAATGGGTTTAATAATAAATGACATTATATTAAAATGCATTAATTCCTCCTGAAGCCAAACTTGGATTATTAATATTATAGCAGTATTCAATATTTCTCGACATATATTCTTGAAAAGGAAAATGCACAGGGAGCATACCCCTGTGCATTAATTTTATCATTTTATTTTGTATTAAGGTAATTTATTATTGCTATTGTCTACAAATTTATATCCAATGCCTCTAACTGTTTTAATGTACTGGGGATTAGATGGGTCATCCTCTATTTTCTGTCTGACATATCTTACATGAACATCCACTGTTCTTGTGTCTACATTAAACTCAAATCCCCAGACCCTATCCAGCAGCTGTTCCCTGGTAAATACTTTACCTGGATATGCCATCAAGGTATGAAGTAGTTTAAACTCCTTAGGTGTAAAATTTATCAGCTGATTATTAAGTAATACTTGAAACTTTTCGACATCAATTACTAATCCTTCTGATTTTAGTTCTCTGCTGCTTGTAAACTGGGGTTTTTCATTCTTCGTTCGGCGCAAATTAGCTTTGACCCTTGCATTCAATTCCCTGGGGCTGAAGGGTTTTGGTATATAATCATCAGCACCCATTTCAAGACCAACCACCCTGTCTAAAATATCGCCCCGAGCGGAAATCATAAGGATAGGTATTGATGAAGTATTATCATCATGGCGAAGCTTTCTGCAGACTTCAAGTCCATCTGGTTCTGGGATCATCACATCTAGGATTATTAAGTCCGGTAATTCAACTTTAGCAAAATGTAAGCCTTCTTCACCATTTTTTGCTAGGATAACCTGATGACCATCCTTTTCTAAGTTAAATTTAATTAACTCTAAAATATTATCTTCATCATCTATCACTAGTATTTTACCCACATTAAATCCCCTATCTCAGATATTCACTAGTTAAATTGTAATTATCATTTGTTAAAGCACACTGAACTAAGGGTTAATTTTGAGTTAAAATAAAGTTAAAGCTTGGTTCCTTAAAAACCAAGCTTTAATAAATTAAATTATAGGATGCTATTCCTAGACGAACATTAAGACTAGCTTAAACGTGCAATATTGCTTCGAACAGAATTAATAGAGTTCTTAAGGGCTTGCATTTCATTTTCACTTAAATCTATTTCAATGATCTTTTCCACACCATCTCCACCAATAATGGCAGGAACACCGGCAAATACATCCGACTCACCATACTCACCTTGCAGGTAAGCGGAAACTGGTAGAATCCTCTTTTTATCTTTCAGGATACATTCTGCCATTTGCATTACGGATGCACTGGGGGCATAGAAAGCACTTCCTGTCTTAAGGTAGTTTACAATCTCTGCTCCGCCTTTTCTGGCCCTTTCAACCATAGCTTCCAGTTTATCTTCAGGGATTAGGGTTGAAACTGGTATGCCACCAACATAGGTATATTTGACCAGTGGCACCATATCGTCACCATGTCCACCAAGAACAAAGGTGGTAACATCTTCAAAGGACACGTTTAGTTCCCGGGCAATAAATGTACGGAATCTGGCTGAATCAAGAACCCCGGATAGTCCAAATACACGGTTTGGCCCAAATCCACTGGCCTTGTAGGCAATATATGTACTTACATCAACCGGGTTGGTTACTACCAGGATATAGCAATTAGGTGAGTATTTTACGATTTGTTCTGTAACATTACGAACAATACCGGCATTTGTATTGAGTAGGTCATCCCGACTCATACCAGGCTTTCTAGCTATTCCGGCCGTAATAATAACAACATCTGAGTCAGCAGTATCCGCATAGTCATTGGTACCGATGATAATACTATCATAACCTTCAACCGGGGCAGCCTCCATTAAATCAAGGGCCTTTCCTTGGGGAGTTCCCTCGGCCACGTCGATAAGAACGATATCCCCTAATTCCTTAGCAGCGGCCCAATGGGCACAAGTTGCTCCAACATTACCGGCACCTACAATAGTGATTTTGTTTCTCTTCATTCTTTAAGGTTCCTCCCATTATTATATAATGCAAATAATTTAGCTCATTTAAATAATGTGCCTATTTAAATTTAGCACGCGAAGGGATGATTATCAACTATATTAGTAATTATTAACATCTGTTTATGACTTCAAACCTGCCATAGTGATCTTACGCCTCACAAAGGCCAGCTGTAATTGTAAGGGCAGTCCCATGGGGCAATTATCATCACAGGCCATCAAGCCCATACATCCGAAGGCCCCTTCGTCGGAACCAATGACTTCAAAATATTCCATATCAGAGCGCTCATCCCTGGGATCTACCATAAAGCGTCCTACCCGGTTAATGCCCGCAGCTCCAAGAAATTCCTCTCTGATATTGGCAGTTGCACAGCCAGCTATACAGCAGCCGCACTCAATACAACGCTCAGATTCGTAAATATTTAGGGCCACTTCATTATCCATGCGATCTTCTTGAGCAATGGGATCAAACTTTTTGTTGGTATGAATCCAAGACTCGGTTTTTAAAGACATGTGCCTAAACCAGGTTCCTGTGTCTACTGCAAGGTCACCAACTAGTTTAAATACCGGCAGGGGCATCAATGTGATTGTATCCTTAAAGTCTTTAGTTAAGGTCTTACAGGCTAGCCTGGGACGACCGTTTATTACCATAGCACAGGAACCACAAATTGCCGCCCGGCAGACAAAATCAAAATTAAGGGATGGGTCCTGCTCCTCTCGTATTTGGTTAAGGGCCACAAAGATGGTCATGCCGGTGCTTTCATTTAGTGTATATTCCTGCATTCTAGGGGCCGAAGACGGATCGTTAGGATTATACCTAAATATACTAAAAGTAAGTTGCCTACTCATAGCAGCCTCCTTGAGTTACTTTTTTCCTTGGTTAGCACTGGATTCACCGTAACCCCTGTCTCCAGGCGGTAATTCAGTAATCTTCACCGATTCATAATCTAATTTGGGTAAACTGCTGCCGGCTGGCCAGTAAGCCAAGGTTCTCTTAAGCCAGTTAACATCATCCCTTTTGGGGAAGTCCTCCCTGGCGTGGCTGCCGCGGCTTTCTGTGCGCTGTAATGCACCGTAGGATATACAGAGGGCTAGTTTTAACATCCCTGGCATCCTTAGGGCACTTGACAGCTCTGGATTAGCCCACTTACCATCTGACTTTAGACCAAGCTTAAGGGATCTGTGGTAAAGCTCTTGCAGCTTTGCCACTGCCTTTTCTAGGTCGGGTCCGTTACGGAATATTCCCACATAGTCCATAAGGGTTTGTTCCATTTCACGCCGGATCTGATATACGTTCTCTTTACCCTGTTTACCGCTGATTAAGGTATTGATTTTTTCCCTCTGCTGTTTAGCAAAATCCTGTACCTGTGTATAGTTATAGTTTAAGCTTGCTCCTAAGGTGTATTCTGCTACCTTCTTACCTACTATCATACCGCTGACCACTGTTTCAGCCAAAGAGTTTCCACCAAGGCGATTAAATCCATGCAAATCCCAGCAGGCTGCTTCGCCAACGGCAAACAACCCTTTAAGTCCGTAGGCAGCGCCATCAATATTTGTTCTTACCCCGCCCATACTATAGTGCTGGGTAGGCCGGACAGGTATTAAATCCTTTATGGGATCAATGCCGTTAAAGTTTCGACAGATATTTGCGATTTCCCGCAGGTTTGTATTGATATGTTTTTCCCCTAAGTGACGTATATCCAGCCATAGGTGTTGTCCATATTGGCTTTCTACACCCAGCCCCTTGCGGATATGCTGAATCATTCTCCGGGAAACCACGTCCCTAGAGGCTAACTCTTTCTTTGCAGGCTCATAATCAGGCATAAAACGGTGTAGATTCTTATCTAATAAATATCCTCCATCCCCCCGTGCGCCTTCGGTTATCAGAATCCAGACTGGCACCATGCCGGTTGGGTGAAATTGTACTGCCTCCATGTTACCTAATGGCACAATCCCCGTGTCTATGGCGATATACATACCACTACCTTCGTTTATAATCGCGTTGGTAGATGCTCCATAGAGTCTTCCATAGCCGCCAGTGGCAATAACCGTTGACTTGGCCAGATAGATACGCAGCTCACCACTGCGGAGGCAGCGAACCACCATGCCCTGGCAAGTTGTACCATCATGAATTAAGGAAATTGCCTCGGTTCTGTCATGGACGGTGATTCCCATTTTTATAACAACACTGTCAACAGCATACTGCATGGTATGTCCGGCGCCATCTGAAGTGTAGCAGGTCCGCCATTTGGCCGTTCCTCCGAAATCCCTGGCAGTTATTAAGCCTTCCATATCCTTTGTGTCTTCAATTTCCCGGCCATCGGGCAATGTTTTCTTTCCTGCCACCACCCTGTTCCAAGGTACTCCCCAGTAAGACATTTGCCTTACTGCAATAGGTACGGTATTTACAAACAAACGGGCAACCTCCTGGTCACAGCCCCAGTCAGATCCCTTAACGGTATCTGCAAAGTGAACATCTGGTCCATCACCTTTGCCCATGGCACAGTTTCCTAGGGATGCTTGCATCCCCCCCTGAGCTGCTGTGCTGTGTGAGCGCCTTGGAGGTACAAGACTTAATATTATGCAATCCAGACCGGCGGCTGCGGCTTCAATGGCGGCGCGCTCCCCTGCCAATCCAGCACCGACTATTAATACATCAGTGGTTATAATCTGATAGTTGCTCATAGGGCACCTCCCAATGCATTAAATACCCAGAGGGCTGCAAAGCCAAGTCCAAGAATTATAGTAGTTATTACCTTGCAAACAAAGCCTAAGGGCCTGCGGGGGAACCAGCCCCACTTTACAAACTGACGGTAGATGCCAAATCCGGCGTGATACTCACCCAAGAGCAGCAGAACTAGGTAAAACCACCAAAATGCTGTCATACGTTCAGTACTAATTGCTGCATCAATAGGCCATTGGGCCAGAACAACAAAGACGTGAATAGCTCCAAGGGCCAGAATACTAACCCCGGTAATTACTTGAAATATCCAAACCCAGGTATCTGTTCCCTTTAACATTTTGGCATGACGCCAAATAACTTTTTGCTCTTGATATCTGGTAGGAATACGACGGCCCGCTGATAACACATGCATAATTGCCACAATAATGATAAATGGAATACCTATGTAGGATAGATAATAGTCATCCAGTCCGGCAGCTAAAATATCATATACCTCAGTGCCGAGCAAAATGGTGGACACAAATATCATATGGGTCCACAGAAATCCTACCAGGGTCAGGCCGGTAAATAACTCAACTATGTCGTAGTAGAGTTCAGCCCGGGGATTTTTTGTGAGTAACCTCTGTGCTTGCATGACTTTCTCCTTTCGTGATTATCTTAATTAACAACCTCCGGGCATACCCGTAAAGTTGAAAATAACGAAGATTGCAAAATTTCAGTTACTTATAATGCCTACTGTCTTTTCTACATAAACGGGGCTGTACTATTAAGCTAGTTAGAGTATAACATGAATAGCGGAGCTATTTTCCGAATTATCTGATATATCCTGTGTACATGGAATATTTAGTCTATTTCAGGCGCTTCTATAGCCATAATAATTTCTTCTTTAAGTCCACTATATTTGGCAAGCCAATTTCTTCTTTCTTCACGAAGTCTTTGTACCAATTCATTATAGCTTTGCGGTTCATAATAACCCTTGGGTAAGTATTCCTTTATATTGAGTCCTGGGATTTCAACAGGTATATCATAGCCCCAATCTGAGTCTTTCTCCCATTTGATTGTTCCCTTGGCAATATGCTTCATTATTTCGGTGGAAATCTTAATAGTAACTTTTTTACCAGCTTGCTCTGGTTTGGCTCCAACTGCTCCGGTGTTAAGAATATAGCATTCCATATCAGGATTGGCCTTCAGTATAACCAGTAATCTATTCCCTTCTTCTGCTTCTGGTCCCATAATAAATGGATTGGTCCCAACTTCCCTTTTGGACTGTCCGGCCTTTGCAGGATCACCGGCAGAAGTTTCTATTGACTCTCCCAGCATAAAATAGGCTGCAGCCTGTTCAGGAGTTAGTTTGGCAACAGGGGGAATAATATCATTTCTTCTGGTAATAAAGATAATCTTATTTGCCTTTTCTAAATCTATCTTATCGTCCGTGCCAATAACCTCGCTTCGCAAAATAACCCCTCTACCATTGGAGGTTAATTCAACGTTATCAAAATCAATGGTTCCATCGTCCATGACTTTAACGTTTTCAAAAATTGCCTGTGGAGATATTGCAGCATTATATAACACATGTTGGGATTCATCTAAGCCTTCAGTCTTGATATAAAAACCATTTTCCGTGCCGAAGCAATAACCCTTAATGTTCATCAATACTACATCATCTTGCCTAATCATGACTTTTTCTGGTTCAATAAGTTCATGATCGTGCATGGTTAGAGTAGTTTTGCCTGTACCAGACAGACCGAACATTATAAATCCAACATCAACTAATTCATCCTGGCTGTTGGTTACCCTGAGGACTTTACTGCCGGCATGGAAGCCTAAACCGCCTCTTTGTTTAATATCAAACATTGCTTTGCGCAAAAAGGATTTTTTACACTCACCAAAATAGTCCGGACCTAGGATATAGGATATTTTTTCCACTGGGTGACAGAAAATAATTTTTTCCGGCCATTCAGGCACATAGATACTAACTAAATCAGGTTCAGCGTTTTTATCCTCTGGCTCAAAGGTCATACTGGTCCACTGCAATGGAATGCTGGCAAAATCCTTTGTGATATATAATCTGCAATGGTACTTAAAGCTTGTATGGGTGCATAACTGGCGGTCCATTTGGATAACTTCTTTATCTTGTAAAAATTGGTGTACCTGCTCTGCCAATGCCAGGGCCTTTTCAGGAGCCATGCCCTGCTGGTCAACACCTAGATTAAACCCATCTGCATCAACCACAAAGGTAACCTTTGCGCTTCTATTACGCATTTGAGAGATAAAACTAGCACTACCAAATTTAGTGGTTTTTTCTTTGTGCGCAGCCATTCTCCTTAGTTCTTCTGGTGAAGGATTATTGATAATATTGGCAGCCTCCACAAAACGTTTTAAATTCGCCATTTTTGGTATCCCCTTTCTTAATAACCCTGACTACAATTAGTGTATATTGTATACAATATACACTAAGGCGTCAACGTGAACCAGTCAGTTAACAAGAAATGCTCATATTAACGCCTGTATTTTATTGGTTTTATTCTATGGCATATAGTTTTCTACCAGCCTGATATAAATCTCCGCCGAATGCATCATTAACAACAATGGCTGGGAAGTCCTTAATAACCAATCTATAAATAGCCTCTGGACCCAATTCCGGATAGGCCACAACTTCAGCTTCAACAATACATTTGGAGATTAGGGCCGCAGCTCCACCGATGGCAGCAAAATACACTGCACCGTATTCTTTCATGGCCTTAATTACCGACTCACTGCGTGCTCCCTTGCCAATCATTCCCTTTAAACCCTTTTCTATGAGCCTAGGTGCATAGGCATCCATACGCCCTGAGGTAGTAGGACCAGCAGAGCCAATAACTCTCCCTGGAGGTGCTGGAGAAGGTCCAACATAGTAAATTATCTGTCCGTCAAGGTCCACCGGTAGATCTTCTCCCCTGTCTAATAGATCAACGAGCTTCTTGTGGGCTGCGTCTCTCCCGGTATAAATAACTCCGTTTATTAATACCTGTTGTCCAATTCGTAAATTATTTACTACCTCCATATTTAAAGGAGTATTTAAACGCACTCTGGTCACCTTATTACCCTCCTATATTTCAACGGATTTATGCCTTGCAGCATGGCAGTTTATATTGACTGCCACAGGTAAACTAGCAATATGAGCACCAAATATTTCTATATGTACACCCAATGCTGTGGTTCTACCGCCTAAACCTGCAGGTCCAATACCCATCCTATTGATTTTATCCAATAACTCCTGTTCTAGTTTAGCAATATCTTCTAGGGGGTGAGGTTTTCCAATCTGTCTGAGTAAAGCCTCTTTGGCCAGTAATGCGCATCTTTCCATAGTA
Organism: Desulforamulus aquiferis; assembly: GCF_030577015.1. Lineage (NCBI taxonomy): Bacteria > Bacillati > Bacillota > Clostridia > Eubacteriales > Peptococcaceae > Desulforamulus > Desulforamulus aquiferis. Next base: position 41,976 of record NZ_JARPTC010000013.1, read on the forward strand.
CCGCCAATCCCAACACCTATTACCAGGGGCGGGCATGGGTTTGGTCCGGCATTTTTGATAGTCTCTAACACAAAGCCTTTTACACCTTCAACACCTTCAGCGGGCTTGAGCATTTTAAGGGCACTCATATTCTCACTGCCGCCACCCTTTGGCGCAACAGTTATTTTTATTTTCTCACCAGGAACTATATTAGTATGTATTACAGCCGGGGTATTATCACCGGTATTTACCCTGTCCAGAGGATTGCCAACTATAGATTTACGAAGATATCCTTCTTGATATCCCTTCCTGACACCCTCATTAATAGCTTCGTTAAAATCACCATTAATCACATGAACATCCTGCCCCATTTCTACAAATACCACGGCAAAACCAGTATCTTGACACATGGGAATGGACTCGGATGAGGCTATATGTGCATTTTCCAGCAAAAGATTAAGTATTTCCTTACCACTTTGGGAGACTTCTGTGTTACAGGCCTTTTTAAAGGAGTCCAGAACATCATCCTCCAATTTATAGTTCGCCTCTTGGCAAATTTTTGCCACTGCCTCAATTATTTGCTGTACATCAATAGTTCTAATGCCGGTAACCTCCTTATTCAATCTATCACTTATTTTATTTACTATATTCTTGCAATATACGTGCCATAAGCACAAACAGTTACCATTACCTGGTAACCTTCCATTAACAGTTGCTTAGCAGGGGTGAATGGTCTTATTTTAACCTTAAATGGTAACATATTAATTAATGTGTTATCACATATATTTATCAGTTTCTAAATATTAGAAGCCCACACCCATTAGAACATGGTGGTGAGCTCTTTGATGTTTCTAATATTTAGAATTATTCTAAATATTAGAAGTTAAAATATTATATTTTTTGACTTTATTATACAAAGTAGCCAGGGAAATATTTAGAAACTTGGCTGCCTGCCGTTTACCTTCCACGCTGACTCCATATTTTTCAAGGGCCCTTGTAATCATGATTTTTTCAATATGATCAAGGGGCATTAATCCTAGTTCAGGCACATCCTGGTTGCCCAAGCCCATAGTTATATGGGGTGCTAATTCTTTGATGGTGATTAATTCTGAGTCCAGGGAGACCATAATTCTCTCCAGAACGTTTTCCATTTCTCTAATGTTTCCAGGCCAATTATAGCCGGACATTGCCCCAAGGGCCTCTGCAGTTAATCCCACCACCTTACGTCCTAGCTTTCTGTTAAGACTAGTGATAATGTGGTTTGCTAATTCTGGTAAGTCCTCAGTTCTCTCCCTTAGGGTAGGCAAATTTATTTCCACTACACTAAGGCGGTAATAGAGATCTTCCCTGAACTTCCCCTCCCTAACCAGTTGTTTAAGGTTTCTATTGGTTGCGGCAATTACCCTCACGTCGATACTAATAGTTCTATTGCTTCCTAAAGGCTCAAATTCACGTTCTTGCAGTACCCTTAGCAGTTTTGCCTGCAATAGTAAATTCATATCCCCTATCTCATCAAGAAATAGTGTGCCTGAATGGGCCAAGCTAAACTTTCCAATTTTGTCCTTTAAGGCGCCGGTAAAGGCACCCCTGGCATAACCAAAGAGTTCACTTTCCAAAAGGGTGTCGGGTATTGCTGCACAATTAATGGCAATAAAGGGATTATCTCTCCTGGGACCTCCATTATGAATAGCGTTGGCAAACACTTCTTTACCAGTTCCACTCTCACCTAGAATGAGTACCGTACTGCTGCTTCTAGCTGCCATCTGGGCGGTTTTTATACAATCTCCTATGGCAGCACTGCCCCCAACAATGTTTTCAAAGCCATATTTACTCTGGGTTACCTGACCATATTTATCGGAAAGATCCCTAATCATGTTGGTACTGCGCTTTAAGTCTTCTATAAGCTTAATAATATCCGTGATATGTTGAAATATAACCACTGCGCCTATGATCTCACCATTGACCACCATAGGTACAGCATTAGAAATTACTTCAGCATTACTACCCCCAACCTTTGTTCTGTGACCTGTAATGGACTTTCCTGTTTTTAAAGCTAAGGCCAAAGCACCCTCAGGTGATATATTAAAGATATTTTCTTTAGTTCTGGTTTCAAAGGGGATACCGGTTATTCGACAGAAGGCAGGATTTACATAAATAATATTCCCATCTTTATCTGTTACTTCAATGGCCTCTTGAACCGAATCCAACACAGCAGCTATAATACCAAGAGATAGCACCAAATCACCCCCATGATATTATTCGCCCGTCCTGCTTAAAAAACCTTTCAGAATCATATTAATACATTTTGTTCCTGAAATACTCTAAGCATGTGTTTTAACTTGTAATGGATTAGGCTTTTTCTTTGCCTTTTTCATCAAAACAAAAAAAGCTGTTGAACCAATCAGCCAGCATATGATACCGGCTACGATGGAAGGGGCTAATAAATTCATATTCTTTATGGAAAGCCATGTTGCTAAAACACAGATTAATCCCCCACACATTCCGGCAATGGCCCCATAAGCTACCTCCGATGCCTCGGTGCGGCCCTTTTCTGATCCGGCAATGATTACTGCGGAAATCATTACCGCTGGGAAGGCTGCAAATATCCCTGCCAAGCTCTTCCAGGGAATTATTATTAATAAGATATAGCAAAGGGCTACAGCTGAGCCTCCTAAGACAAATCTCACTGACAAATCTATGATGTTTTTGCTCATGATCATTGCCCCCATCCAAGATAATTTATTGAAAAAAATATGATTAAGGATACCAGCATCCATATTGCCAAAGAGGATAATATCCCTTTCCAGTGCCCCTGTCTGATTATGAAATAGCTGGCTGCAACCGCACATATCATATTGGCAATCATTCCAACTACTGCACCCTTTGATATTGATTGGGCTGCCAGCAAAGCTTGTTCTCCTTGGAACTGCCAGACAGAACCTACTAAGGCAGCCAGGTAAACAGCAGGAAAAGCAGCAAATATGCCACCCACCTTCCCCCCCACAGACCTTGCCACAATGGTGGACATTACCACTGCTATGCCGCCAAAGGCAAATCTGAGTAATACCCCGGACATTGAAATTGCCTCCATCTGACATCACTCCAATTGTTTAAATATTAAAACAACATCTATAAAATACAAAACCCGGGGTAATTACCCCGGAAATCGGTTATTCCATCTTATGGTCTGACCTTTGGCTTTATTGTACTCCTGTGTATTTCATCAAGCAACATCTATTTGCTAATTATAATAAATAATTTCATTTAATTACGAACAAGTGTTTTGCATATTGCCACCAAGATGTTATAATATACCAAAAGAAAACTCAGCGACCTTGAAAGGTGTGAATAATATGCTTAATTCCAGAGAGGAATCAATATTAAATATTATCATAGAAAATGTAAAGCAAAAGGGCTATCCCCCATCAGTTAGGGAAATAGGTGAATCAGTAGGGCTAGCCTCAAGCTCCACTGTACATACATATTTGAAAAAATTAGAGCAAAAGGGTTATATTCGGAGAGATCCTACCAAACCAAGGGCAATTGAAATTATTACGGATCAAGATAAGTCAGTTGATTCTACTTCAACTAGCAAGGGCAAGTTTAATGATGATGAAGAGTTAATCACAGTACCTCTTTTAGGACAAATTGCTGCTGGCGTTCCCCTGCTGGCAGTAGAAAATTATGATGAAACCCTTACTCTCCCCAGAAGTTTTACAGGTTTTGGTGATTTTTTCATGTTAACGGTAAAGGGAGATAGTATGATTGAAGCAGGTATTTTTGAAGGGGATTTAGTGTTGGTAAGAAGGCAGGAAACAGTAAATAACGGTGAAATTGCTGTGGCTCTTCTTGAAGACGAGGCAACCCTTAAAAGATTCTATAAAGAAAAGAATATGATCCGACTCCAGCCAGAAAATAGTAATTTATCTCCTATCTATACTAAAAATGTAAAGGTACTTGGTAAAGCAGTTGGTTTGATTAGAAAAATATAAAAAAGAGGCCATTAGGCCTCTTTTCTTATTGTTCAGAGTTAGCTTGACAACCATTTTTAAAGTGAGGGCAGACACTGCACTGGTCAGCTAAGTCCTCCAGCACAAAACAGTATGTACCCTGCTCTTTCCAACATGGTTTACTGGTATTAGCCCCATCACCCTTGTTATTGTTCCCGGAGCAATGCTTTGTAGTCCAACAAGGATACATGCTAATTATTTGTAGGACTCCAGCAATGTTGAGACCCTTATCATTGATTAACATATGAATAAATTGCAGTCTCTTTACGTCATTATTGCTGTACAGACGTTGTTTATTTCGACGGGAGGGTTCTACCAAGCCATGTTTTTCCCAAATACGCAATGTTTCTGGGTGAACCTTTAAAAGTTCCGCAATAACTCCTATATTAAACATTGGTTGATCATCATTACGAAACAAATCTGTATCTCCTCTCATAACAATTTTTTATATTTATATACATTATAAAGTCTCCAAACCAAATTTGTAAATAAGCTAAATAACTCAAAAATCTTAAAAAAATATTAAATATCTTCAGCGCATGGGACAAACCTCGAATTTTTGTAGATTTTGCCGATTTTAGTGTGACTAATCAATATTAAACTTCAGTTCCAATAAAGGCGCATGCTGCTGGGCCCCATAGACATCAGTTTCACCTAAAGCCCCGGATGGTATTGGGCGGACTATAGTAGCCTTAATGGCATTAGCAGGTGCAAATTCCACAATGCTGATTACTTGTTCTTCGTTTATCCCATAAAGCTCAGCAATTTTCGACTCAGTAATTACTTTTTCTTTACAAGCTGCATTAAATATTTTTTTATCATTAAAGATTATATCCAGGGTTAATTCATAGGGACCAGAGTTTTTACTTCTTATTACAGAGGCTACCTCGGAAAGACTAATTAACTTCATGCTATTTCCCCTCTCCAAAGTTAATAATATCTATAGGAAATAAACTAAGTGGATTCTCGACTTCCATGAGATGGTATATATTGAAATTATAAACAGCTCCGCCCTTAAAATCAGATGGTGAGTAAGGGAAGGCCAAGTTTCCTGCAGTGGCTACTCGTCCAGGATAACCATAATGTAACATGGTAGACCTGGCAAAGGAACATATGGTATTGGCAATTTCTTGTGTCTCACCAACTGCCTCTATGATAATGCCTAGTTCATGGCTATTAATAACTTTCTCCGGCTCAAGTTGAGCCATTACACCGTTTTTACCATATATATTGAAGTTCAAATAATATTCATAGTTATACTTGCTAAAGTTATCCTGAACTCTCCCGCGAACTGCTTCAATTATATGCTCCATCTTAGAAATCATAATTGGGTCCCTGCACCCGGCTATGGAAACAGTTCGGTAGCCAACTTTTTTTGCTCCCTCTAACTTTATGGTGTATTTTTCATTTGCTATATATCTGCTCCCCGCCACCTTTACGGACCTCTCAGTTTCCTCGGTGAAGCTTGTTTCCCTCAAGTCCAAAACTCCCCCTGGACCCGGTAATAAATATGGATTAGTTTTTTCATACAAGGTGTGGGCAGCTACGGATGTTGGGGTGCACTTTCTTTCCGTAGTTAGTGGCTCTACAATAAAGCAATCACTTCTTAATGTACCTAACAGACAATCACTGCCACTTCCAGGAGTTGCTGCAATTGCCCCACACTCAAGTATTTTTCCCATATGAATGGCCAAGCCTTTGTCAAAACCTGCATTTATGGCAGAGGCACTAAATACCGCCGGATCATAGGCCCTTCCCGCTAGGACAACCTTTGCCCCCTTATTCAATGCCTCGATAACAGGTTCTACACCCATTTGTCCCACGATACGCTCAGCAACCTGAATCTCATGCAGATTTAGCTCAGGTACTGGGTATAGGGGCGAAATCTTGCAATTATTAAAGGCCTCGATAACCTTATCTTTATCTATTTCCGAATTAATAACAGCTATGGGAAAGGCCCAATCCTTTTCCTCCGCCAATTCCTTAATGATCTCCAGATTCCAATCCAAGTGAGCTTTAGCACCACATCCCCCGGCAGTACCAATAACTACTGGTATTTCTTTTTGCAAACCGGCTGAAATAATCAGCTCTAGGTCTCGCTTTACAGCCATTCGATCAGTAAAAGACACTCCTGCCCCAAGATAATAGGGGCCTGGATCTGTAGAGCCTGCATCCACAGCAATTAAATGAGGATTCTTTTCCAGCCCTTTAATAAATGATTGTTCCGGGAATCCGTAGCCCAGTATAGCTGTAGGTGATAATACCCTGTATTCCTTCAAGATAAATCCCTCCAAAAATGTTTAGGGTGAGACCAAATTGGTCTCACCCTATTATATACCCATCTGCCAGTTATTTCATTAAGACTCTCGGGATATATAATGAAACATCCTCCCAAAGCACAAAGAATATTAGCATGACTACCATTATAAGTATGAAGGGTAGTACACCACGCACGACATTCTCCAATCTATCCTTGGCCATAGCACTTACCACGAATAGATTCAAACCAACGGGAGGAGTAATCATCGCCAACTCCATGTTCACAGTCATCACAACTGCAAATTGAATTAAGTCTATTCCCAAATGGTGAATCATTGGTAACAAAATAGGCAGGGTAATGAGTGTGATTGATACTGCCTCCAAAAATGTTCCCATGACAAAGAACATTATATTTGTGGCTAGGAAAAATAGGTATTTGTTTAGATGGTTCTCAGATATCCAGTTTCCAACTGCCATAGGAATCTGATTAGTTGTAAGAAAGAAGGAAAAAATCATGGCTGCTGCAATAATCATAAATATCATGGAGGATATATTAATGGATTCCTTTAGTACCCCCCTGATATCCTTTAAGTGCAGTTCTTTATAAATGAAAACCGATACTGCTATGGTATAAAAAACTGACAATACAGCCGCTTCCGTCGGCGTTACTATGCCGGTATAAATGCTCCCCAGAATGAAGATTGGCAAAAAGCCTCCTGGCAAAGCTTTTATAGTTGATTTCCAACGTTCAGGCCAAGAACTCTTTTCTCCGCGACCAAAGCCACCTCTAATAGAATATATGACTGCTGAGCTAATTAGTGCAAGGGTTAATATAGCCCCTGGAAGTAGTCCACCCATAAATAATTTTCCGATGGATTCCTCAGCTACCACGCCAAATATAACCATGGTGACACTGGGTGGAATTAGAATGCCCAGGGTTCCACCTACAGCCACAAGTCCCATGGCATAACGCTTAGGATACCCATTATCAACCATAGCAGGTAGCATAATTGCCCCAATGGCTGCAGCAGTGGCAGGGCTGGAACCGGATATGGCTGCAAAAACAGCACAGGCCAGGATTGTAACAACTGCTAATCCACCTGGAAGATGGCCTAACCAAGCCCTTAAAAAGTTAACAAGATACTTTGCAATACCACCCCTGGACATTAATACACCCGCAAACACAAAGGCGGGTATTGCCATCAAGGTAGGAGACAGTAGGGATGCAAACATCCTCTGGATAATCATGTATAGGCTGAAATCTGATGTAGCAGCTAATATAATGATGGCTGAAACAGCCAAAGAAATGGCAATAGGTACATTTAAGAGGAATAGTATAACAAATAGCAAAAACAATAGTGCAGTTGTCATTTAATGCTCCTCCCCCCTATCCCTTTTTAGCCATTCACTGCCGCCCTTAGGAATTAGGTAGTATAACTTCTCAATAAACCTAATACCTAACATTACACCACTGGCGGGCATGATTAAATTTACTATCCATAGGGGAAATTGGCTGTCAGTGGATTTTTGACCGTAAGTGATATAGGTTTGAACAAGCTCAACTCCGTAATATATAAAGAAAATAGCAAAGGCCAGACCTAAACTATTTGCAAAAATACTGACAAATCTCTTTATATTGATAGGCAAAAAATTATAAAGCATGTCAACTTTAATGTGGTGATCATTACGTAAAGCTACTGCAAGTCCAGCCATGGTTCCCCACACCACAAAGTATACAGAAAATTCATCCAATAATGATTGGGGCATATTAAAAAAGTACCGTAATACTACATTTATAAATACCATAGTTAAACCTAGAAAAAGCATGCCACCTGAGAAGTAATCTTCAAAAGCCGTATAATATTTATTAATATTTTTCAATAGACTCCCCCCCACATGATAAAAATGGGGACGGAATAAAAACCACCGCCCCCATTAAGAGCTAATTATTTACTTACTAGCCTTGGCTGCGTCAATGTACTCTTTGCCAATTTTTCCTTCATACTCAGCATATAGGGGTTCTAATACCTTAATAAACTTCTCCCGGTCTGCTTCAGTTAGCTCATAGAACTCCACCTTGCCGGAGGCTTCAATATTCTCCCTGCTCTTATCATTGAGTTCATTTGCAAGCTTAGTTGCAAACTCAGTAGCCTCCTGCATGGATTCATTAAAGATATTTTGTTGTTCTGGAGTTAGGCTGTTCCAGAACTTGGTGTTAGTAAGTACAACATAGTCTAAACGTCCGTGTCCAGAAACAGTTAAGTACTTCTGAACCTCTTGATATTTCTGAGTATCTGTGTTATTGAAGGTATTTTCCTGTCCGTCAACTGTTCCATTTTGCAAGGCCTGATAAACTTCAGCAAAGGCCAGAGTTTGGGAACCAGCACCCAATGCCTTAAATTGTGCGTCCAATAAACCGCCGCTCTGGGTTCTAAACTTCAGTCCTTTAAAATCCTCAGGAGTCTTAAGTGGTCGTTTATTGTTCGTGAAGTGTTTTGCACCGTTTGGCCACCAGGCAATACCTAGCATACCCTTTGGTTCTAAGCTATGCATAAGCTTCTGACCCATTGGGCCATTATAGAAGTTCATGGCTGCTTCGTCGCTGGCAAATAAGAAAGGCATATCAACTAATTGGAAAGAAGGTTCAAAGCCTACCAGTTTGGTTACTGAAGGAGCAATTATTTGTATATTATTGGCCAAAAGAGCCTCTAATTCTTCTTTATCACCCACTAATTGAGAAGAAGGGAACACCTGCACTTCCATTTGTCCACCGGATTTTTGTTCTACCAATTCCTTGAATTTTAGAGCAGCTTGACCCTTGGGAGTTGTTTCCGCAACTACGTGGGAAAATTTAATTACCACTTTTTCTGCTTTTTTTTCACCGTCGTTGCTACTTCCGCCACCGCAACCCACAAGGGACAGTGCTAAAACTGCAGCAACCAATACACTGATAATGGTTTTAAACTTTCTCAATCTAATACCTCCTCATTTTATATTTAATAATTTTGAATAGTATGAATACGGAGCCCAAAATCACCCCCAAGCCCGAAATGGTGTATACAATATACCAACATAATAAGAATATTTAGTTAATTTGTATGTCTCAATGATAGTATGTTATGTCTTATTAACCAAGAAAAAAACCGCAAACGGTAAAATTTTGACCCCGAGTGGTTTTCGAAACTCTTGCTTAAATAAAAACACACTGCCTTTTTATTGTTGGCAGTGTGTTTTAAAATCGTGAAGGCGTTACTTCACCTGCATTACAGCCTTAGCAGCTGATATAACACCTAATCGAACATATTCCTTTGACATTCCTCCCTGTAGATACACCGAATAGGGTGCCCTCAAGGGAGCATCAGCAGTTAGCTCAAGGGATGCCCCTTGCACAAAGGTTCCTGCTGCCATTATTACATCATCTTCATAGCCAGGCATATAGTTTGGTTCCGGTAGAACGTGGGCATCAACTGGCGAAGCACCCTGTAGCCCTCTGCAAAAAGCAACCAACCTCTCTGGAGACTCTAAGGCAATGGCCTGAATAATGTCAGAGCGTTCTTCATTATAGCCCGGTGATACTTTAAATCCGAGCCGTTCAAATAATCTGGCGGCAAAGGCTGCTCCTTTTATGGCTTCGGCCACGGTATGGGGTGCCAGAAAGATGCCTTGAAATAATAACCTTTGATGCCCAAGGGATGGTCCAACTTCAGCCCCAATCCCAGGTGCTGTCCATCTATTTGCCGCCATTTCTACCAGTTCTCTCTTACCCACCACATAACCACCAGTGGGGGCAATGCCACCACCCGGATTTTTTATTAATGACCCTGCAATTATGTCTGCCCCCACAGCCGGTGGCTCCAAGGTGTCAACCAACTCACCATAACAATTATCAACAAATATTAGAGCCTGGGGAGCAGCTTTCTTTATAAATGATGTCAGTTTCTTTAGTTCATTAAGGGTTAATGATGGTCTCCAAGCATACCCCCGGGATCGTTGCACCAAAACCACCTTGGTTTTACTGGTTAAGGATTTCCCTATCTCAGCATAGTCCAGAAGGCCCTGTTGGCTTAATTCCACTTGCTTGTATGTTACGCCTAAATCCTTTAGCGACCCTGGCGCATCACCCCTTTTTCCTATGAGTTCCTCAAGGGTATCATAGGGGGACCCTTGGACAGCAAGCAGTTCATCACCCGGCCTAAGGAGTCCAAATAACGTTATTGCTATGGCATGGGTTCCAGATACTATTTGCCCCCTGACCAGAGCTGCTTCCGCACCAAACACATGGGCATAAACTCTTTCCAGTGCTTCTCTCCCGGCATCATCATAACCATAGCCGGTAGAACCCTTCAAATGATAATCTGAGACCCTGGCTAAGTGAAATCCTTCCAGCACCCGGGCATGATTTACCATAGCCTTAGCTTCTATCTCCCGATAAACATTTTGTACCTCTCCTTCTACTTCCAACGCCAGCTTGTCCAATTGATGTGTGTTCATTATTCCTCCACTAATATTCTAAATTAATTACAGTGCCCTGGAGAGTTATAAATCCTCCAGAGCCCCTGCTAAATCTTCTTTATTGATAGCCATTAAATCTTCCCTGGAGATATTTTTCCCCCCCACTAACCTAACAGCCTGATGCCTCATAGCCCTTTCTATAAGATTCCTTACCAAACGGGCATTGCCGCTATGCTCATGGCGCCTGGTCTGATTATCTAACATTTTTATAAGTTCTTCCCTGGCTAATGGAGAAAGAATATATTGACGTTGGTTTAACATTAAATCTGCAATATTCATTAGCTCATCAATGGAGTAATCAGAGAAAGTTATATGTATAGGAAACCTAGATCTTAAACCAGGATTAATCTCCAAGAAATAATCCATTTCCTCCTGATAACCTGCCAGAATAATAATTAGGTTATCTTTATTATTTTCCATACTGGCTACCATTGAGTCAATGGCTTCTTTACCAAAATCTTTTTCTCCACCCCGGGCCAGTGAATAGGCTTCATCGATGAAGAGTATTCCCCCCAGAGCCTTTTTAATCTGATCCCTGGTTTTTGATGCAGTATGCCCAATATATTCACCTACCAGATCCGCCCGCTCTACCTCAATCAAATGACCCTTGGGGAGCACCCCAACCTCTTTAAATAGTCTGCCAATGATTCTTGCCACCGTGGTTTTACCAGTACCTGGGTTACCCTTGAAAATCATGTGTAAAACCATTGGCTCATATATTAATTTCTCCCTTTGCCTAAGCTTTTGTATTTCAACAAAGGCCTGTATTTCCTTAACTAATTTTTTTACACTATTTAACCCCACTAATTGGTTTAATTCCCCTAGAATCTCTTCTGCAGCTTTTTTACTCAGTTCTTCTCCCGGCTGTGCCTTGTCCTGATCGCCAGATGTTTTACCTAGCATGGCTGGTTTCTTAAGTAAATTAGCAGGCTTTGGGGGCTCACTGCGACTTGGCGGTCTTTGCCACATCCTTATTTTAACCAATTGGACTATCACCTCCGAGACGAAACGGTTAAAAACACCCTTTCACATTATACGCTCGGACATGATAATAGTTACCTAATAAGAATAGTCTTAAATAAAATCTCCTTAGAACTGATATAAAAATGAAATGCCCCTCCACAGGGGAGAGGCAAATATTTTCCTTTAGAGGGGCTTACTCTCCGAAAAGGAGGTATTGACAGGTCTAAGCGGACTAATGGTGGAAATGGCGTGCTTATAAACCATTAGCTGTTTACCGTCACTCTCCAAAATGACTGTAAAATTATCAAACCCTTTAACCATACCCTTTAATTGGAATCCGTTAATAAGGAAAATGGTCACTGGAATATTTTCCTTTCTCACCTGATTGAGAAAAGCATCCTGTAAGTTTATTTGGGCTTTAGTCATTAGAGGTACCTCCAATTGGAAAATTTTTTCTAATATATATTTAAAGATTTCTACACTATTGATAATTCTCCTGCTATTTGTTGACCTATTTCATTGGCTACTTCTTTTTTATTATTGAACTTTTCTAATTCAATCCATTTTATTCTTTTATCCGCCCGGAACCAGGTTAGCTGCCTTTTAGCAAATCTTCTTGTATTTCTTTTAAGTAATTCTAAAGCTTCTTCCAGGGAAGTTTTACCTTCCAGATATAGGGCTATTTCTTTATAGCCTAAGCCCTGCATAGCAGTTCCCATATTCCCATATTTACCCATGAGACCCTTAACTTCCTCAACCAGTCCCAGCTTTACCATTAGGTCAACCCGCTGCTCAATTCTTTGGTATAGTAATTTCCTATCCATAGTTAATCCAAACATATGCAATTCGTATTTGGGCTCTGACTGCTTATTATTTTCTGACTGGGAAATTGGTTTACCTGTCTGGTGATATACCTCCAAGGCCCGAATAACTCTTCGCAAATCATTGGGATGAAGACGTCCCGCTGTTATTGGATCTACCTCTGCCAGTTTGGCATGCATGCCAACTGGTCCAATATTTTCCGATTCTATTTTTAATTTTTCTCTGATACCATCATCCTTTGGTGCTTCAGAAAAATCATAGTGGTCTATTACCGCCCGTACATATAGTCCGGTGCCCCCTACCAGCAGGGGAAGTCTTCCCCTATCTGAAATACCAGAGATGGACTGCTCCGCTAATCTTTGATACCTAGCAACACTGAATTCTTGATCCGGTTCCACAACATCCATTAAATGATGTGGAATGCCTCCCATCTCTTCTTTGGTGGGTTTAGCTGTTCCTATATCCATCCCCCGGTAAACCAGCATAGAATCGGCAGATACTACCTCACCCCTTACCATCCTGGCAAGTTCAATGGCGACATCGGTCTTTCCGGCAGCAGTTGGTCCCACTATAACAATCAGGGGTTTAAGGTATTTCATTGTCCGCCACCACCTTATGAATTATGCCGTAGGCCACCGGTGAATATCTTCCTCCCTGAATGGTATGAAAATTTAATCGCTTAAATTCCTGACTGAACCTATTTTCTTTCATTACTACCCTATGCTTAGCCACCCTTCTGGCTTCGTTGACAGCATCCGGTGATAGGGGATTACTATTGGCAAAGGGCCTAAGGGGAGCCATGGAACTTGATTGTTCCCTGGGCTTCCTAAACATAGGGTCAAAGTAAACTATATCAAAGCAATTATCCGGTAGTTGCCTTAAATATTCTAAGTGGTCACCCTGCACCACATTTATTCGGCGCATGGCATCTAGCAATTCTGGTCTCTCGCCATGATAATTTTTTAGTCCTCGACTAACGATTTCAGCTACCGCAATGGAGGCCTCAATTCCCACCACTGTTCCTAGGGAACCTGCAATATAGCTGGCCACAATGGCATCAGAGGCAATACCCAAGGTACAATCAAGTACTGTTTTTCCTTCGGACAATGCCATTGCACTAATCATTTGGTCAGTTTTCCCAGCCTGTAGCTCCTTTATACGTAATTTGGCTAATCCTGGATGAAAAAACAATTCCATCCCATTGGTTACTAATGACAGCCTGTTATTATTCACTAGTATGATACTTTCAGCACTGGCCCTTTGTCTAATTGACTCTAGGGATTGCTTTTCTCTTGGGAGATATGGCAGCTTTAACTTGTTACTAAGTTCCAGGGCCAAGTCCTCCACCTTTTCAGAATTCCTTAAGCCCGTGGTGATCACAAGATTATTCATCGTTTAAAACGTTTGTTCATCTCCTCATGGGAAATATTTACCAGGGTAGGTCGTCCATGGGGGCATGTATATGGCTGTTGGCATTCGGCCAGCCCCATTAGTAATGCTCTTATTTCTTCATTCCCCATATGCTGCCCAGCCTTAATTGCATCCCGGCAGGCCAGGGCTGCGGCCAGTCTATTTAATATCATAGTCGGCTCCAGTCTTTGTACCGAGTATTCCTGAAGTCTGCTTAGTAAATCTAGAAATATTTCTCCTGGATTGATGGCTGCAGCAGATGGAATTCCCCTTAGCAAAAAAGTATCCCCACCAAAGTGTTCAAGTATAAAACCTAACTCACTGAAGGAAAGAATATTTTCAATCACCAGTTGTACTTCGTGATTCGGCAGATTCAGGGTTATAGGTTCCAGTAAGATTTGTGATTCCACCGTGGCTAATTGCCTTTGGTATTTCTCATAGAGCACCCTTTCGTGGGCGGCATGTTGATCTATGATATATAAGCCTCCCGTACCCTGGGCCAGCACATAGGTAGGCAAAAACTGTCCCACTGGTAAAAGGCTAGGGAATACTTCAGCCGCTTCATAGCTGCCCACACTTTCATACATACCGGAGCTGTTTGAACTCTTTCTAGTCTCAAACAGGGGCTTTTGTTCATAGGTCCTAGGTGTCATATTATCTATAGGTGGCTTTAAGGAGGGTAGGCTCATTTGTTTAACAAAATTCATTGCTTCCCCCTCATTCTTTACAGGACCCATTCTTTCCCCGTTACTGCTTTGAAGGCTTTTTGCCTCCTGATCTGCTTTAAAAGGATTTGTTCTGGAGGGCAACACTTCCCATAAGCCAGGAATAGCAGTAGGTAAACTTAGTGGTTCACTTAAAGCCCTCTGTAATTCCTCTGCCAACTCCTTCTCCCGTGCCAGACGAACCTCCATTTTTGTTGGATGGACGTTAACGTCTACTTGAGTTGGGTCAAGGTCAATATGTAATACAGCAATGGGGAATCTTCCTGAGGGGATTTGGGTTTGATAGACTTGCTGCAATACAGAAGCTACTAGTCCACTCTTAACATATCTTTTATTAATAAAAAAACTCTGGTATTGACGTGACGCCCTGGTCAATAGAGGTTTGCTTATTAAACCTCTAACGGTAAGATATTCGCCCTTGTAATCAACCTCAAGCATGCTCTTGACATTTTCATAGCCAAAGACGCAGGCAGCGGCATCTTTAATAGAGTCGTTCCCAGGGCTATGGAATACAGTCTTTCCACTTAGCCGCAATTCAAACTTTACATCAGGACGGGCAAGGGCCATTCTCGATAATAAATCGCTTACTTGCCCGGTTTCTGCAGCCTGTGTTTTAAGGTATTTTCTTCTGGCTGGGGTATTAAAAAATAAATCCTGGACCTCTATGGTTGTTCCAACCGGACAGCCAATTGTTGAAGCTTCCTTTAATTTCCCTGCCTCTACAGATATTTGTATACCTTCCAGCTGTTCATGATGTCTTGTGGTCAAGGCAACCCTGGTAACCGAGGCAATACTGGGAAGGGCCTCTCCCCTGAATCCCAGGGTGTATATACTATTTAAATCTGCTGATTGATTAATTTTACTGGTTGCATGTCTCTGAAAACAAAGGTGTGCATCCTCCGGGGTCATGCCACAGCCGTTATCTACCACTTTAATACAGGATAGCCCCCCCTGGAGCAGCTCAATAACAATCTTTGTTGCTCCCGCGTCCAGGCTGTTTTCAACTAATTCCTTCACCACTGAAACCGGTCTTTCTACAACTTCCCCTGCAGCGATCTGGTTGGCTGTAAACTCGTCAAGAACTTTAATAATACCCAAATTGTCAACCCCTAACCGTCTGAACGTAGTTCCCGGCGTTCTTCACGCTGGTGAGTCATATAGGTATCAGTGGATTTATCTTGAAGATATACATAATTAAACCGATAGTCCTTCTTAAAACGCTCATAGGTATCCCAGCCGTCCTCTTGACAAAAGCGGCAAGCCTGGAAGGGTATAGTAACAGCCAGGATTCGGTATCTTTTACCGTCCTGGTGATAGGCCTGGGAATCAATGGCTATATAACCTGGACATTGGTTACATACCCTAACCTTTTCAATTTGCTTTTCCTCAATGAATTGGGTGTCATAAAATATTGGTTTTGTTCTTTGGTAGTATTTATTGCCGGAGGCCAGTTCAAACTTATCCTTAGAATTTCTGTTGGCCCAAATTTCTTGGAGATTTTCTACAACCTCATGTACCTGGGATGTCACTTTTGGATCTTCTTTAAACCCTCCCGAACGATAATCAGGCTCTACCACCGATGAATAATCCTTCCCGGCAAGGGCCAGGAGAATTGCTAAATTAACATAGGGCAGGGCCGTTTCAATGGCATAGCCACCCTCCAAAACCGCTAAATCAGGTTTAAGCTTTTCTGTAAGCTGAGCATAGCCCTGGGCCGTGATTAGCATTTCTCCCAGGGGATCGGTAAAATGATTATCCTGTCCAGCGGAATTCACCACAAAATCAGCCTCAAAGTCCTTTAGTATGGGTGATATTAGGTTGTCCATAACATAATGTAGTCCTGAATCTGTTACCCCCGGCGGTAAAGGAATATTTATTGTTGAACAGTAGGCACCAGGTCCACCAAGCTCATAGGTAAAACCTGTACCTGGGTAAATGGTGCGGCCATCCTGGTGGAAGGAAATGAATAACACATCAGGGTCGTGGTAAAAAATATCCTGGGTGCCATCACCATGATGCACGTCAGTATCAACTATGGCAATTTTTTTAACACCATGGACCCTGCGCAAATACTCAACCAGAACAGCCTCGTTATTAATGCTGCAGAAACCCCGGTTGCCGTGAACAACCCTCATGGCGTGGTGGCCGGGAGGCCGAACCATGGCAAAGCCATTTCTCAGATCTCCAGCTATTATCCGATCCCCTAAATTTAAAGTAGCACCTGCAGCTATTCTATGGGCCTCTAAAACTTGATCCTTAACCCCTGGAACACAAAAATGAGCCCTGGCTATATCATGCTCTGTGGCTAAACGCGGGGTAAATTCCTCAATCTCGGGTAAATCTAAAATTCCCTCTTCAAACACCTGATCCCTGGTATATAGCAAGCGTTCTTCCCTCTCTGGGTGAGTTGCAGAAATGGCCCAGTCAAAGGCCGGAAAGAAGATCAAACCTGTTTTTTTTCTCATTTTAACAACCTCCCACCGGAGCCAATATGACCCAATATACCCCTTGGTGTTTGAACAGATATATCGTAGAGCTTACCTGTGGTTTGCCATTCCCTTACAATATTAAATACATCCTTGTTAGTAATCTCTATATCTCTGACATAATCCTGCAGGTTCATTTTTTCTGCCCTTTTAACTAACCAGGACTTTGCCAGCTCCACTGCGCCAATTTCATCAAGGGACCCGGAGATTTTTCCCTGGTACCCCTCTTCTTCAATTACATATGTTTGCCTCTGGGTGTCTGCCCGCAGGGAAACCTGCAATGTTGGACGGGCTACAGCAGCGCCTATGGCATTGGCTACCGGAGCATAGGGTGGGAGGATTGGATAACATCCCATACGGGCAGCAATTTGAGGCACCAACCCAGCCGCACCGCCACCTACACCCACTACGTTTTGGGGACGTAGCTTTCTCTTTTGCAATACCTCCCATACCCGATAGGAAGGTTCCTGCTCCCATTCCATAAACATCTGTTCAATTTCTGCAGTTATTGTAGAAATAACCAATTCTATAATGGTGTGGGCAACTTCCATAGGCTTCATGCCCACCGGCGCACCTAAATTAATCATGGCCTCCAGGGCCCTATCCACGTCACCAAGCTGTGTCATACCCATAAAGCGCAAGGCATCGGTGGGTGTTGGCAAACTTCCACCCAGGCAATAGGCCGGACCCATACGTTCTGAATAAACAATAAATTCT
Organism: Desulforamulus aquiferis; assembly: GCF_030577015.1. Classification (NCBI taxonomy): domain Bacteria; kingdom Bacillati; phylum Bacillota; class Clostridia; order Eubacteriales; family Peptococcaceae; genus Desulforamulus; species Desulforamulus aquiferis. The sequence goes on from NZ_JARPTC010000013.1 coordinate 59,859, forward strand.
CGGCCAACCCTTTCAACTACACTATCCCCACCAACAGGAACAGATTTGACAGAAAGGGCTCTAACCTGGGTAAATCGGTCTCCTATCTTTGCTCCTTGAGAAGCAAGTAGGGGCTGACCCGACAATATTAATGCCAAATCAGTGGTGGTCCCCCCAATGTCTACCACCAGGGAAGTTTCACCAGGAGGTGTCAAGGCCTGTACTCCTAGGGTGCTGGCTGCGGGACCTGAAAATATGGTTTCCACAGGTACTTGCTCGGAAGCTGTTAGGGGCAAGGTGCCACCATCAGCCTTAAGAATAAAAACACTGCCGGTTATATTTCTTCTGAGCATAGAATCCCTTACAGCGTTGGCAAAATAGTGATATTTTTCCCTGGTGGCACAGGTTAGTACGGTATTTGCTATCCGTCGGGGAAAGTTCAGCTTTCCACCAGCCATATAGCCCACCTCAATATGCCAATCAGGATGACGTAATTGAAGGTAATTTTTCACCCTCAATTCATGGGAATTATTCCGGGTAGAAAATTTCCCAACCACTGCCACTTTTGTATACCCTCTGCTTTCCAGCCAGCTAAGGGCATTTTCAATCTCATTATCATTTAGGGGAATAATCTCTCTACCACGATAGTCTATAGCACCGTTAAGAAAAAACACCTCATCCTGCTCACGAATATCATTAAAGGCACGGCCAGGTCCCGGCAGCAAGAGTACGCCCACCGGATCATATTTCTTCTCGGCTATAAGATTGGTTACGATTGTAGTGCTAAAGACAACCCGCTCTACACTTTCTCCCGGAATGCCCTTTAAAATATTGTCAAGGGCATCTCCTAAAGACAGCATTAAATCATCCTGGGTTTCTACCTTGGCTGTAGCCCTAACTGCACTGCCATCTAATAGAACTGCATCTGTACAAGTGCCCCCAACATCTATGCCGATAAACATAACTGGCCTCCCTTATCATTATTAACCTTCATCCTCGTGGGGATGACATATATCTATCCGAAAAGGACTATAGTTATTTAAGTTTATCATAATATCATTTGACAATGCATTATGAAAATACTCAATTATTCTTTCATTCATTCAATTCCTTCTGTAGTTTATATAAATAATTTAAGCACTCAATGGGAGTCATGTTCCCAAGATTTAATGCTGTGATATCTGATTTAAGTCGTTCCAATGGATTTTCAGCAAATAGGGTGAGTTGATGTTGCGTTTGTGCCCCTTGCTTTGAGCCGGCAACAACCTCCTGGGCAGCACGCTGATGAAATTCCAATTGTTCCACCAGTTGATTAGCCCTCATAATGATATCGTTGGGCAAACCAGCCAGTCTGGCACAGTGAATTCCATAGCTTTTGCTAGCCTGAGACCTGATTACCTTCCTAAGAAAGGTTATATTATCACCCTGCTCCTTAACAGCAGTTGCATAATTTTTTAAGCCAGGTAAAATATCCTCCAACTCCGCCAATTCATGATAGTGAGTTGAGAATAGTGTCTTACAACCCACAGAATTATGAAGATATTCTATTACTGCTTGGGCAATGGCCATACCCTCAAGGTTTGAGGTACCCCTTCCTAACTCGTCAATAATAACCAAGCTCCTGGAGGTTGCCTTATCAATGATTTGTTTTGTTTCAAACATTTCCACCATGAAAGTACTTTGACCCGATGATAAATCATCTGAAGCGCCCACCCGGGCAAATATCCTGTCTACCACTCCTATTTCTGCGGTGGCAGCGGGAACGAAGCTACCAATTTGTGCCATAAGAACTATCAAAGCAACCTGTCGCTGATAAGTACTCTTACCACCCATATTGGGACCGGTGATTAAGCAAAGATGATTATGCTTATCATCCAAATGACAATCATTTGGTACAAAGGCTCCTGGACCGAGGTTTAGCTCCACCACTGGATGTCGGCCATCAATTATAACAATTTCGCTGCTATTGGTAACCATTGGACGGTTATAGCCTTGACGTTGTGCAACCTGAGCCAAGGAGAGCATCACATCAAGGGTGGCTATTAATCTGGCTGTTTTCTGAATCCTTACCACCTGGGAGGCCACTTGACTGCGAATCTCCACAAAAAGGCAGTACTCAAGTTCAACCAGACGATCCTCTGCCCCTAATATTGTACTTTCATATTCCTTTAACTCCGGTGTTATATATCTCTCAGCGTTAGCTAAGGTTTGTCTTCTTTGATAATATTCTGGCACAGCAGCTAAATTTGATCTGGTAACCTCCAGGTAATAGCCAAATACCTTATTAAAGCCTACCTTTAGTGATTTTATCCCGGTTTTTTCTTTTTCCCTGGCCTCAAGCCCAGCCAGCCACGCTTTTCCATCTCGAGAAGCTGACCTTAGCCTGTCCACCTCGGGATCAAAACCATCTTTAATCAAGCCCCCATCCCTGAGAGATAAGGGAGGGGACTCACTTATTGAAGCTTTTAGCAACTCCCGCAAATCTTCAAGCTGATCGAATTGTGAGCATATATCTTTCAGTAGCGGGCTAGAACAATCCTCTAAAATTTGATGAAGCTGGGGTAGCTTTTCCATGGAGCAAAGTAGTGCAGACAAATCTCGTCCGTTGGCACTTCCGTAAACCGCCCTGGCGGCTAATCTCTCTAAGTCGTATATTTTATTTAGGGCATTAGACATTTCTTCCCTTAACATAACAGAATTATTAAGCTCTTCTACTGCGTCAAGGCGTCTATTTATTTCGTCTAGCTCAACTAAAGGCTGGTCCAGCCAGGTCTTTAGCATCCTGCCACCCATGGCAGTCTTAGTTGCATCAAGAACCCAGAGCAGAGAGCCCTGCTTACTCCCATCCCTAAGTGATTTGGTTATCTCCAAGTTTCTACGGGCGATACTGTCTAACACTAGGAAGGAGACGGTTTTATAGGTTATTATCTCGCTAATATGCTCTAGCTTTCGTCTTTGAGTTGCTGAAAGATACTGAATTAGTGCCCCTGCAGCACCAGCCAAATGCTCAACCTTAAGGCAGCCTGAAGCTTGAACTTTAGACTCACCAAAATGTGTACAAAGGACCCTTTCTGCCTCTAGAGAATCATAGAAGCGGTCCTCCATAGTGGTAACTGTTGATTTAAGGCTACTGATTGTGTCTACTAAATGATCACTTATCTTTAACCCTGTGGGAAGGATTATCTCCCTTGGAGAAAGACGTTCTATTTCATCTATTAGGCTTTCTGTAGAATGGGGATCTTCTAATAATGTAATTTTAAATACTCCGGTGGATAAGTCAGTAAGAGCCAAACCATAGCCAGTTTTACCGGGGCAGACAGCTACCAGATAGTTATTTTCCTTATCCCCCAGCATGCTTGCATCTATTAAAGCCCCCGGCGTAATTACTCTAATAACCTCTCGCTTAACCAATCCCTTGGACGCTTTAGCGTCCTCCACCTGTTCACAAATGGCCACTTTAAATCCCTTTTCAATCAATCTGGCTATGTAACTATCAGCTGCATGAAAGGGTACTCCGCACATTGGAACACGCTCAGGTTCACCTGCCTCCCTGCCTGTCAGGGTTATTTCCAGCTCTTTAGAGGCCAGCTTGGCGTCCTCAAAAAACATTTCATAGAAATCACCAAGTCTGAAAAACAATATTGTATCAGGATACTGTTTTTTTATATCTAAATACTGCATCATCATGGGAGTTAATGCCACAATATCTACCTCCTGTACCAATTATAGCACAGTAATAGACTTCATCATCAAAGAAACTTGGCTTCTGTCAAGCTTTATAGATTAGACTTCAGCTATAAAAATAGAAACTCCCAGGAATAAACCTGGGAGTTTTCAGATTGTCGAGAAACTATCTATATTCGGGTTTTAATAATCCCTCACGACTCCTATCTCTGCAGTGAACAGCGCTAATCCCTTGCTTCGGGCGAAAATGGGCCGCCTTCGAGTAAACATCGTGTTTACCTCAGGCTTTCGCGGACGTCCATGTCCGTTCACCCATTTTCGCATCCTCAGCTTCGCGAAGCGCTGTTTCCACTGCTTCGAACGTCGCTGCTCGGGATTATTAAAACCCAATTATAGCTTTTTCAACAGGCTGAAAACTCCCGGGAATAAACCTGGGAGTTTTCTAACATTAGCTATGTTGTGAATATCCGGAAACTCCGGATAAAGGATTTAGCCTCAGGAATGGGGTCCGCAGCTTGAACAACTGTGGGACTCCTTGGGCTTACCTTCAATCCCCTCACTGATTTGTTCATTTACCTGACCAAGGTACTTCTGAAATTGATCTTGAATTTCAGCAAATTCCTTAATCAAAGGGTTATTCATCATTTTTTCTTCCATTTCATAAACATCATTGACCTGAGATTCGGTAAGCTCATGGCCCTGCATTCTAACCATTTGATGACTCCGCTGCAATTGTTGAAATTGTTCAATTAACATGCACGCATCAACATCAGACATCATGGCCGATTCCTTCTGTCTCATTGTTTGATACTTTTCGGAGTTAGCAATCAATTTGCCCAGTTCCAATGCTTTTTCCAATACAGCATCACTCATTAATATCACCTCCTAGTAAATAGTACAGAGAATTTTATTTATTGGCACTAACCAGTACCAGTTCTCCCTCTAACAAGTTTGGACGACCTTTATTTATCTTCACTGAGACCAATCGCCCTGACAATTCCATAGGCCCTTCAAACACAACCAATTTGTTTGTCCTAGTCCTACCCGCTAATTTTTCCCGGTTTGTTTTTGTTTCCCCTTCCACCAGCACTTCAAGTATTTTACCCTCATCTTGAATGTTATTCTCAAGGGAAATGTTATTTTGTAGTTCTATTAATCTTTGTATTCTTGCAGTTTTTACCTCCTCCGGCACCTGCTCCATTTTAGCAGCCGGGGTGCCACTGCGGATGTTATATATAAACGTAAATGCACTATCATAGCGGACCTGCCGCACTAAATCCAGGGTATCTTCAAAATCCTCTTCAGTTTCCCCAGGAAAGCCAACCATAATATCTGCCGTAATTGAGCTGTCGGGAATTGCTTTACGAATATCCTGAATAAGCTTGAGATATTGCTCCCTGGAGTAACCACGGTTCATTAGCTTTAATACCCTATTACTACCGGCCTGGGCAGGTAAGTGGAAATGCTGGCAAACCTTATTTGAGGCTGCAATGACATCTATTAGCCTCTGGTCAAAATCCCGGGGATGAGAGGTCATAAACCTTATTCTTTCTAACCCCTCAACCTTTTCAATATTTATCAATAGATCAGCAAAATAGTAATTGATATTTAAATCTTTACCGTAGGAATTTACATTTTGCCCGAGGAGAGTAACCTCCTTGTATCCCTGCCTGGCTAAATCCTCCAGCTCATGAATAATATCCTCAGGCTTTCGGCTGCGCTCTCGCCCCCTTACATAGGGTACAATGCAGTAGGTACAAAAATTATTGCAGCCATACATGATGGTTACCCAGGCTTTGAGCTTGTCCTTTCTACGGACAGGAATATTTTCAGCGATACCCCTTTCAGTGGACCACACTTCAAGGACAGCTTCCTTTGTTTCCTGTATCTGCTGAAGCATTCTTGGCAATTCATGAACGTTATGAGTACCAAAAATCAAATCAACAAAGGGAAAGCTATGACGAATTTTTTTAGCAACATCCTGTTGTTGGGGCATACAGCCACATACCCCGATTATCAAATTTGGATTGGCCACCTTTAGCTTTCTAAGCCGTCCCAATAGGCCAAACACTTTGCTCTCGGCAGTCTCACGAACACAACAGGTGTTTAGGATAATCATATCTGCATTATCCTGAGCATCTATCTGAAAGTACCCTAAATCCTCCAGCATACCGGCCAGGGTCTCGGTATCCCTCTCATTCATCTGGCAACCAAAGGTCTGGATATAAACGTATTTTTTCATATCCGGCATTTATCTTAACCTCCAAGTGGTTGGAAAAATAATCTATAAGCATTAACATTTTCCCATATTTATTTGGATAATGCAAATTATTACTTTATTTTTTAAATCTGACATAAAAGGTTGTACCCTTAGGGCCAGTATCTACTTCTATAACAGCATTGTTTCTTTCTGCAATACTATAACAAGTTACTAAACCCAAGCCTGTCCCTTGTTCTTTAGTAGTCAAAAAAGGTGTGGCAATTTTATTAAGGACTTCCGGGGCAAATCCAGGACCTTCATCTTTAATAGCTAGAACTGTATCTTGGTCATCAGCAAAGGTTTTGATGGTAATTTTTCCACCACTGGTCACACTGGTCATAGCCTCCAAACCATTTCTCACCAGATTAAAAATAAGCTGATGAATTTCATCCCTGTTAATTTTAATATCCGGCACAGACAATTTATCTAAATGGATACTATGATTAACGTTCAAGGCATCTGCCTGAAGCAATGGGTATAAGTTATCAATGATTTTGTTTAGATTATGTAATTTAATTTCTGAAGATTGATTTTTTGATAAAGATAAATATTGGGTGATTATTGAATTTGCCCTATCCAGTTCGGTGATCATTAGATCAAATATTTCCTTTTCCTTGAAGTATTTGGGCTTATCTTTAAGTAGCTGTAAAAACCCCCTTGTTGTAGTCAGTGGATTTCTAACCTCATGTCCGATACCTGCAGCCATCTGACCTATTAGATTAAATCTCTCAAGGCGCCTTAATTCTATCTCCAACTGCTTACGCTCGGTTAGATCACTGCCAACCCCAACAAACCCCTTTAGTTTACCTGATAAATCCTTAAATATCCCAAGAGCTAAATGAAAGGGTACTATTGTACCATCCTTCTTAATTAGAGTAATTTCACCCTCCCAAAATCCGTACGCTTGTATTTTTTCCATCACAGCCTTGAAATGACTTCTCTTATCTTCCGGCGTTATAATTTTTATATTATTGCCAACAGCTTCCTCTTTGCTCCAAAGAAATATTTGCTCAGCCGTTTTATTCCAATAGATAATATTATATGACAAATCACATGCAATAATTGAATTTCTAACCTGATCTAAAATTGAGGCCTGAAAATATATTTGTTCTTCTGCCTTTTTGCTTGAAGTTATAGACAGTTTACACAGATTATTTTTTATGATATTGATGGATCCTTTAGCAGCAGTCAAGAGAAGTCCCACTGTAATTAACCAAAAACTAATTATTATTGAAATGTTTTTTATTGCAGAAGCATAAATAGCATCTGTTTTCCCATTAGCCCAGATATGTCCAATAATTTTGCCATTTCTTACTAGGGGCTTAGCATAGTAAACTATTGTTTTTCCATTCCAGCCCCCCGGGTTACTTAACTCTCCAAATTCCGGCTTTTCATTGGCATAAATATTAGTGTAGGGATACATATTGTGTTCCAATTGAACAAGCTCTGTCTGATCATAGTTAGGAGCTATAGCTACAATGTGATCTAACTCGATAGAATAATATCCCATCCCAATATCTAAAAAGGAATGGGATATTGAATTAACCAGTGGCTGTAAAACACTGTTTATTACTATAATTTTATCGTTAATGCTTTTGTTAATTGCTCCCTGCTCCATTAATATTTCATCATAACTCAAGTTTAAACTTTCATCTAACCTATCAACAATGGCAAATAACAGTTTTTGTTGCTCCATTTTACCCATTTCTATAATACTATGTTGGATTATGGCTGCCATAATCAGCATCGGAATAACTGTTATGAGAATAATCACTAGCATTATTTTATTAGTTAGTCTAATCGGAATTAGTTTCTTAATTGCACACAAAATAACACCCCCACAACCATTCCATTCTATAAATATACTCTAGTTCCTTTTTAGAGCAAATATTAATCACTGTGATTCACGGATTTAATACAAAAAAAACCTGCCTAAATAGGCAGGGACATTTAAAATGATCCGCGTGATTATGTCGGTATTATTTTACTCCAACGGGAATTTTTTATCCCCGCTAAACTTGAAGTATTTATTTTAGAATATTTATGGGTGTAATTATAAATGTTTTCCACTGCGTAATATTGTGTCCATAACTACGGACGTATCCAAGGATACATTAGGTACAACCCAAAGGGCAAGGAGAACTATTGCCATTGATAAAAGTGCGATGATTAATTTTCTCATGGAGGACAATCCTTTCAATAAATTATCGTATTACCTAATTATAATAGTAAGTTGTTACAAATTCCTAAAATTTAAATTAATTATTCCTCAATATTAAGACGTTCCTCTAGAGCATTTTGTTACAACTTTCAGTATTAAAGTTATAGATTTATTTCATCATAACATATTTAATAAATTTAAAACTATCTGCCAGACGACCATGTTCGACCTTTATCAATTTGTCCATATTTGCACATAATTACTATTGAGGTGATAAAGATGCTTTCTCTTGGAACAATCCTCTATGTGCTTATTGTTGGTAGTATTGGATTATTTTTTTTAGGGTTAATTTTGTCTAAAATGAAAATAAAATAGATTAGAATAGAATATTTCTTTATTATTTTTACCGGTAGCAGGTAAAATTTCTCCTAATTATAACCAATGAAAGTGGTCAAGAAACCTTAATTTCACAATTGGTTAAGGAGCCCCATATATTGAAGTAAATCATTTAAAGGGGGTATTTAGGAGATGTCATCAACCTCTATTTGCATTTGTTTGGGGTTACTAGTTTTACTAATTATAATTTTGCTTGTATTAGTATTAGTGGGTATATTCTAAAGACAAAATATTAATCCCGCCGAACTTCAGCGGGATTAATATTTTAACTCTTGTCTAAATCTATTATTTACCCTTGCCCTTTTTGGACCATTCCATTTCACGTAACTGTACCCTTCGTATCTTTCCACTCACTGTTTTAGGCAGGGACTCTACAAATTCAATCTCCCTTGGATATTTATAAGGTGCTGTTACCCTTTTAACATAATCTTGAAGTTCCTTAACTAATGATGAAGACGGGTGATAACCATTTGCTAATACCACAAAGGCCTTAACTATTTCTCCCCTTAATGCATCTGGGCTGGCAACTACTGCTGATTCGGCAACAGCTTCATGCTCAATTAAGGCACTTTCCACCTCAAAGGGCCCGATTCGATAACCCGCCGCAAGGATAACATCATCAGCACGACCCACAAACCATAAATAACCATCCTCATCCTTTACAGCCCTATCCCCTGTAATATACCAATCCCCCCTGAAACATCTTGCTGTCCTCTCGGGTTCTTGCCAATACTCCATAAATAGGCCAACAGGTCTTTCAGGTTTAACCCTTATCGCTATATCTCCCTCTTTTCCTGGAGGTAATATTTGTCCCTGTTCATCGATTACTTCCACAACAAACCCAGGTGCAGGTTTACCCATGGAGCCAGGTCGAATAGGTACGCATGGAAAATTACCCACCACAAGAACTGTTTCTGTCTGACCATAACCATCTCTGATGGTTATGCCTGTTGCTTCCTTCCAGGTATCAATAACCTCAGGATTTAATGGTTCTCCAGCACCAGTACAACTTCTTAGGGCAGAAAATTCATATGCACTCAAGTCTTCTAATACCAACATTCGGTAGTTGGTAGGCGCACCACAAAGGGTTGTTATGGGATATTTCTGCAATAATTCTAAACAGCGTTTGGTATTAAATCTAGATTCATGATGAACGAACAAGGCCGTTCCCATATGCCAGGGTCCAAACAAACTACTCCAGGCAGCCTTACCCCAGCCTGTATCGGAGAGGTTCCAATGTAAGTCTTCAGAATTTAAATCCAGCCAATACTTGCCTGTAATTAAATGGGCATATGGATAAGTGGTATGAGTATGTACAGTCATCTTAGGATTTCCTGTAGTTCCAGAGGTAAAGAATAGAATGGCCGGTGCATCACTTCGGGTTTTAGGACCATTAAATTCAGTAGTATAGCTTTCTAATGCTGGATTATAGTTAATCCAGTCCTCCCTATCCTCACCTACAACTATTTTTACTTTAACAGATGGAAGTTCAGCTTTTATTTCATCTACCTTAGCCGCCGTGCGAGAATCAGTTATAATGGCTGCTGCACTGGCAGTATCTACTCTAAACAATAAATCTTTGGTGGTTAATTGGATGGTTCCAGGGCTAACAACCGCGCCAATCCTTAAACATGCTAAAAAGGTTTCCCACCATTCGATGTATCTGGGCATAATCAGGATGACTATGTCACCCTCTTTAATTCCCTTTTCAACCAGAAGGTTAGCTAACTTATTGGAACGATCTTGGAAATCCTTAAAGGTTCGCCTTACCTCATTATCCTGCTCATCAACCCAAAGCATGGCAAGCTTGTCCGGATTTTGTGCCCATTTATCTACCACATCCGTTGCAAAATTAAAGTACTGGGGAATATTCCAATTAAACTCAAGGCGTTCCTTTTCATAGTCTGTCATGTTGCTAACCATTCCATTACCTCCGTTTGTTTAATTTTTTCTCCCTAAATTCAATAAGTTATATGCCTATAAACAACAGCAAATTATAAAGATTATAGAAAAATATAAATTTACTGTTAATTTTCTTTCTTATTATATCAGATATTGTCAAGTATCCAGACAGATTAATATTCCTGCCAATTTCTCAAAATACGTTCAAGAATGTGATATTTTACTCATTCCTGCATAATCTCTAAAAATATAAGCTAAGGAACCTCCTTAGCTTATAAACCATTCTATTGTTTTTTTAACTCCAGGGATAAAATCCGTTGTTGGCTTCCAATTCAAAATTTCCCTGGCCCTTGTTGAATCTACACAATAAGCAAATTGTTCATCCCTGCTATAGGGTATGACACCTACCTTTAATAGTTCAGCTTTGCCTAATTGATCAGCCACAATATTTGCTGCTTCCCTCAGGGTAATGGATGCTCCGGTACCTATATTATATACTCCGCCCTGTCCCCTTTCTGTGGCTGCAGCCAGCCAAAGGGCCTCAATTACATCATCCACATAGATAAAATCTCTGTATTGTTCACCGCCGGTCATTGCAAAGGGCTGATTAGCTAACAAACTCTTAATTAATTGACTCAAAAATAACTTCTCACCTTGACCCGGTCCATATACTAGGGTTGGCCTTATTACTGTTATCGGCATTCCAAACATTTTAGCTACTAGCAAAGCCAATTGTGTAGCTGCTTGCTTGGAAGAGCCGTAGGCAGTACTGGGTTGACAGGCTTGATTTTCTTTATAGGGTGCCGGTCCTGGACCATATTCCGAGGTACTGCCCACAACAATGACTGCCCTGCAGCCATTCTCCTGCAGGGCTTGCAGGACGTTAAGTGTTCCAGTTAAGTTATTTTGGTAAGCCTGTTGAATAGTCCCCCAGGCACCTCCCAACGGTCTGGTCCCTGCGAGATGAAAGGCTAAATGGGGTCTAAAGGACTTTACTTCCTTGCCAAGTTTGGAGAAGTTTAATACATCTGAACTTATATAGTTTATATTAGGGTCAGGTTTAATAATTTCCTTTCTACACCTGCCCCTAATTAATGCACCAACCTTTAGACCATCAAAGGCTAATCTATTTACCAAATGAGATCCAATAAACCCCCCGGCACCGGTAACCAGAACCCTGGTTTGCTTCACCCCACTTGCTCACCCCACAATAAACCTGTATTATTTATTCGGATTCCTTAAATAAATATTTTTGATACCATTTTATAGTTTCATTTAGACCATCGTTTAAGCTCCATTTCGTGCCCCAGCCTAATATTTTTTTTGCCTTTGTACAATCACAATATTGATGGATTATTTCTCCCTCCAGGGTCCCGGAACCGCGAATATCAGGTATTAAGTCTTTGCCGGAAACCCTTACTATTTCATTTACTATTTCTAAAACCGTACTGGGTCTATTGGGTCCGAAATTAAAGGCTTCTCCAACAACGGCCTTACGGTGTAGATTCTCAGCCAATAAAATATAGGCCTCAACGGCATCCAGAACATAGAGGTACTCACGTAATGGACTGCCATCACTTCTAATAATAGGATTTCTGCCCTCTAAAACAGTCCTAATGCTGCCAGGCACAATCCTGTTAAAATTCAAGTCCCCACCACCATACACATTTGACAATCTCGACACAGCCACAGCCAGACCGTAGGTTTTATGATAGGTCCTGGCAATCAGATCAGCACATGATTTGGAAACATCATAGGGATGTGTCCCCCTTAAAGGGTGATCTTCATGATAGGGTAGTCGCTCATGACTGCCATAGGCCTTATCGCTGGACGCAACCACAACCCTTTCCACAGTGGCCGACAAACGACAGGCCTCCAATAATGTCCAGGTACCCCTAATGTTTGCTTCAAAGGTTGAAAGGGGGGATCGGTTGGCTATATTTACTATTGTCTGGGCTGCCAGGTGAAATACCGTATCAACCTCGTATTCAGCCAAAACCCTGGTAACAAAATAGTAATCTGTAATATCACCATAAGCAGCATTAATTCTATTAATCAACCCCTCTTTAAATAAATTGCTGTACCCCACATGATCCCTTATTATCCCAGTTACCGAGGCACCTTTCTCTACTAGCCTATTAGTTAGCCAGCTTCCGATAATTCCGGTGCAGCCGGTAATTAAAACACTCTTACCTTGCCAATCACTCATGCCCTCTCACCTCCCAGGGAGCATTCCCTTGCTGCCAAAGCCTATTTAATTGCTCCATATCCCGATATGTATCCATACATTGCCAAAAGTCCCTATGTCTAAATATTTTGAGCTGTCCATCCTTGGCCAGCTGTTCCAGTGGCTCTCTCTCAAGTATGCAATCAGCCTGGTCAGTCAAATAGTTAAAAAACTCCCTCCGAAAAATAAAATATCCTCCATTTATCCAACCCCTGGCGACCTGGGTTTTTTCACTAAATTCAAGGACATTATCACCCTCCACGGCAAGCTCTCCAAATCTTGATAGGGGACGAACACCTGTTACTGTGGCAATGCATTCGTGCCTATTATGAAAAGCCAACAGTTCATTTAGATTCACATTGCAAAGTCCATCACCATAGGTAACCATAAAGTTTAAATCACTTTCAACATATCTCTGTATTCGTTTAAGTCGGCATCCAGTCATTGACTCAATACCGGTATCTGCCAAAGTAATCTGCCAATCCAATTCTTGTCTCTTGTGAATCTTTATCGAGGAACCTCCATTGGAAAAATCAACTGTTAAGTCACTGTTCATCAGCTCATAATTTACGAAATATTGCTTGATCATATCGCCCAAATAACCAAGACAAAGTACAAAATTGTTAAATCCATAGCTTGAATAGTGCTTCATGATATGCCAGAGTATAGGCTTATCTCCAATACTGACAAGTGGCTTTGGGCGGTAAACGGTTTCTTCCTTAAGCCGGGTCCCCTTCCCGCCACATAATATCACCACTTTCATTCCAGTCCCTCCTCTTTCGGTAGCTAGCCATGTTACGTAAAAATTCCCAAACAGTTTTAATCTTCACGTTTGAGCTACCCCCCTGTCGCTGGCGAAAGACAACCGGTATCTCACCAATGGGTGCTGCAAGGGCATTGACTTTGAGCATAACCTCAGCATCAAGAAACCAATCTTTACTGCTTAAATTTAACCTCTCATAACATTTCCTCGTCATTATTTTAGGGGTTCCGTTAATATCCCCAACATTTACCTTAAATGTATATACAAATAGTTTATTAAATATGTGGGAAACAATTTTTCTGACTGCCCCGTCCTCCCTCCGGCATCTCTTAGCCTTACAAAGCTGTAAATCACCCTCAAGAATTTTATTAAATACTCCAGTGACATCCTTTGGATCTATTTGACCGTCTCCACCCATAAAGCCTAAATACTCCCCATTTGCCCATTTTAATCCATTTATAACACCCCAGCCGTAACCCTGGTTAACAGGCACAGTAATAGTCTTTATTTGTGGATATGTTTCAGCCAGTTTTGCTAGGATATATCCAGTCCTATCCCTAGAGCCGTTATTGACAAGAATTAACTCATAATTAATTTTTTGTTTATTCATTTCTTCCACTAATTCAACAGCAACTTTTTTTGCGGTGGCCTCTTCATTATAAAGGGGAATCACCAGTGAAAGGGTTGGTCGATTTCTAGTCATATTCTTTCTCCTTATTACTTACTGTAATATGGAGTTTGGCCCTGAATATGGCCATCTATTCAGGGTATATTAGATAATGATCGGGAAATACTAAAGGGGTTAATTAAGTAGGTGAACTAATGAGCTACAGGTTGGTTTTACAGGGCAGTTTAATTACCCTTGCTTGGATATTACTTGTAATTCCCAGCATTGTCGGTTATCTAAAAGGAACTTCTTATACAGTTTTTTATCGTTCATATATCCTAGGTCAAATGCAAAAAACCCCCTTGTTAGATTCAATATTACTGGGGGTAGTTTTTTTAATAGTTTTTGTTTTATATTTCTGGACATTAAGAATTAACCTGCTAAATATTAGCTCCATGACAATTTTTGTATGGACTGCAGTTTTTACAGTGATTCTAGTCCTATTATTTCCCTATACCTGTCATGATGTGTTTTATTATATTGCCACTGGCCAACAGCAAAGCCAATATCAAATAAATCCCTATCTAACATCAGTACATCAGATGCCTGATTGGCGCTCGGATCCCTTACTTAGTAATACACGCTGGGGATTTCTTCTCCATGTTTACGGCCCCCTATGGGCCAAGGTATCCAGCATATTGATTGCACTGGCAAGCAACAGCCTCTGGGCCGCCTTATTTATTTTTAAAGCCTTTGCCGGCTTAGTCCATTTGCTAAATCTTGTATTGATTGGTCTTACTGCCCGACGGCTAAACTTAAATACCTCCTGGGCTATGCTAGCTTACGGTTGGAACCCCCTTCTACTTTTCGAATTACCTGGTCACGCCCATAATGATGCACTCCTGCTGACCTTTATTATTTTAGCCCTTTATTTTTTGACCATATCAAAAGGCTTATTTTCCATCCCCGCCTTAACCCTGGCTGCTACAGTAAAGTATACTTCAATACTTCTAATACCCCTCTTTGCTGTCTGGTTACTTCTACAAAGGAAAATTAAACCTCTGATCCTAGGGGGGGTAATCTCCTTAGGATTGTTATTAGCAGCCTGGTATCCCTATTGGGAAGGCCTTGCGACCCTAAATGGTCTATCCCGTCAAATGAATTTTTACTCTATCAAGTCATTGCATTTTTTACTTTGTCAAGGGATTCAATACTTCATGCCCAGTCTTTCTAAGGATGTTATATTCTCAAACCTATCAAGCATATTGATTTTAATATTTATTCTCTCTTACTGTTATTTGCTTATATATCAAATTCGGTCCAAAAACTCCCACCATGGTTTAATCTCACTATGTATAGTTGCTATTATTCTATACCTTTTTATTGCAAACAAATGGTATCAACCCTGGTATATTTCTTGGATTATTCCCCTTGGGGCTTTAATTAGACCCGGTGAGCCAAACTTTATGGGTACCCTGCTGCTCTCCTTCTCCGCAGAAATGTCAAGGCTGCCTCAAATGCTGATGCAAAATGTAAGTGTCTCAGTACAATTAGCTACCTTTCTTATTGCCTGGCTGCCAATAACCTACTTCTTATGGCACCCGAAGAGGTTCCCTCCTGCAAATAACTAGTTTTTTACTCGTATACCGTCAGTGAAAAGAATTTTTATGCGAAATATGTTTTTTATAATATTTTTCCTTAAATTTAAGAAGGAATTGGTCGGCGATGGTCGAATAATTTCACCAATATGAAAATATTGGAAGGTGACCTTAATGAATGATGTTGTAAATATCAAGGGAACACGCCACGGACTTTTGATTCTTTTTGACCCTACACGAGATTTTGATGATATTCGTAATAATCTTAAAAATAAAATGGAAGCCGCCAGAGGCTTTTTTAAAGGTGCAGAATTTGCATTTTATCAAGAGCCTGAAGTTGTAGAGCAGAAAAAACTTCTGGAAGAAATATGCCAGGAGTATGGACTAATACATCAACCTGATATCAAATCCAAAATTAATAATCAGGCTGAAGCTGCAAAAGTTACTGCAGCTTCCCAAGCAATGGCAGGAGAGAAAATAAAGGAAAAGGCAGCCACCTCAACCCAGGGTGATACTCTTCTTGTGAAAAGGAGCCTACGTTCAGGACAGCAGATTAATTATCCCGGCCATGTGGTCATCCTTGGGGATATACACGCCGGTGCAGAGGTAATAGCCTATGGCAATGTTATGGTAATGGGTGCCTGTCGAGGTGTAGTACATGCCGGTGCAGGAGGAAACAAAACTGCCCGTGTAGTGGCACACAGACTATCTCCAGCCCAACTAAGAATCAGTTCATCCATAGCCTGCTCCCCCTCGGACAAACATTCAGTCGCCAAGTACCCTGAAATAGCCTATTTATCCCCCGAGGGTCAAATAATCGTAGAAACCTACAACAGCAGCCGCCCCGCAGGTTCATCAAAATAATCAAAAGTTGCACCCAAGGTGCAACTTTTTTGACTGTTAAAAAAGATTCAACTGGGTTTTAATAATCCCGAGCAGCGATATTCGGAGTAGTGGATACAGCGCTTCGCGAAGCTTAGGTAGTTTCTCGACAAAAGGAACTTATATAAAGGGTTTCTTTCATATAAACTACTTACTAACAGCAGTCTGCGCTGCTAGTAGCCCAGCAATGGACTTCCCATCCCTAATCTTGCCATCAAAAATCATCTTAAGGGCCTCCAAAAAGGGAACTACCTCCACCTTTACAAACTCATCTTCATCGGGACTAGCCACACCAGCAGTAAGCCCTTGGGCCAAAAACACATGCATAAGCTCTGTAGTAAAACCAGGTGTAGTATAAAACTCACATAATTTTACCAGAGACTTAGCTGTATACCCAGTCTCTTCTTGCAATTCCCGCCGTGCGCAGGTATCAGGGTCCTCATTGTGGTCCATTTTCCCGGCAGGTATCTCAAGCAATACCTCAGATACAGGATAACGATACTGCTTTACTAGCAGCACATTATTCTCTTCGGTTAGGGCAACCACCGCCACTGCCCCGGAAAATTCCACTACTTCCCTACCACTTTCTTTTCCATTGGGCAGCAAAACCTTATCTACCCTCAGGTTTAATATTTTCCCCTCATAAACCATTGTTGAAGAAAGAGTTTTTTCCGAAAGATTATCCATATTATAACTCCTCTCTAGATCTTTCCAAATCATTTATTCCCTTTACAAAATTTAATTCCTGCAAAAAAGATATTGTTTGTATTCTAAATACAATATTACATGGCCTACTTTTGGCAGGACTTTCATAATATTATGTAGAAATAAATTCCTGTCCGTAAGTAAAGGAGGGCATAGAGATGTCTGGTACTACGGTAGGAATACCAAGGGCTTTAGCATACTATCTATATTTCCCCAGATGGAGAACTTTTTTTACAGAATTAGGGGTAAACGTAGTTACTTCCAAACTTAGCAACCGCCAAATGCTTGATGACGGAGTTAAGGAAGCTCTAGCGGAAGCATGTGTTCCAATAAAGCTTTATTTTGGACATGTTCTTTCCCTTAAAGACCGTGTTGACTACATCTTTGTACCCCGCCTTTATTGTCTTAATGGAAAAACCTTATTCTGCCCAAAATTTTTAGGTTTACCCGATATGATAAAGCATGGTATTGATAATTTACCCCCTGTCTTAGATACCATGCTTAATAACCGGGACAAGGGCATAATTTCCAGAAGAATTGAAATGACAAAGTCCTTTTTTCAACTGGGAGAAAAGTTCACCAGAGATAAAGTAAGGATAGTAAAAGCTATTTACAATTCCCTAAAGGTAGAAAATAAATATTGCCAGCTTTTGCATAAGGGACTATTGCCAAACCAAGCTTTAGAGGTATTGGACGGTGCCAAGGTTCCAGAAAAATTAGGTAAAGGCTCGCTAAATTTTGCAGTATTAGGCTACCCCTATCATCTATATGACGATTTTATCAACGTAGGAGTATTTAATAAACTCCATCGCCTTGGGGTTAATACCATTACGACCGAAAACCTTAATTCAGGTCTCCTGGAGAATATAAAACACAACCTTCCCAAAGAAATGTTCTGGACCTTTAGCGACCGAGCCTATAAAGCAGCCTTACACTTCTTTAAAGAGGGAAAGGTGGACGCTATCCTTTACGTTACAGCCTTTGGATGTGGACCAGATGCAATGGTCTACAGAATGATAGAGCTAGAAGCTAAAAAGTACCCCCATATTCCCTTCATGGTACTCATGATCGATGAGCATAGTGGTGAGGCTGGTATGTCTACCAGGTTAGAAGCCTTCACAGATATGGTCAGACGAAGGAAAGAGTTAGGTGCTTGCTTATGCTAAAAGTTACTTTTCCCCGCATGGGCCACTCATATATTGCCTTCAAGATGTTATTGGAGGATTTGGGAAATGAGGTAATTGTTCCTCCTCGACCAAGTAAGAAGACACTGGATTTGGGGGTGCAGTACTCCCCTGAATTTACCTGCCTCCCCTTTAAAATATTAATGGGCACATATTTAGAAGCAATACAAATGGGTGCTAATACCCTGGTTACCTCGGGAGGGAATGGACCCTGTCGTGCAGGCTTATATGCACAGGTGCATCAACGAATTATTGAAGATCTTGGGCATCAGATTAACATGATTTGTTTTGAAGCTCCCTTAAGTCACCCCATCGACTTCCTTAAAAAGGTGAAGTTTTTGAATAGCTCAAAGCTATCCTACCTTTCCGTTTGGCAGGCCATTAAAAAGGGTTGGCATAAACTTAAAGCTCTGGACAATATAGAAAAGCTAACTCACCAAATAAGGCCCAGGGAAAGGGATAACGGTACTACCTCCAGGGTATACAGGCAAGCCCAGAATTGGTTAGGTCAGGCCAGTACCATAAAGGATATTGATGAGGCTTACCAGGAAGCTGTGAAGTCCTTAAATAATATCCCCCAGGCTCAGGATCGTTTAATAATCAAAATTGGCATGGTTGGTGAAATATATGTGTTGCTTGAACCCGCCAGCAACCATGAAATTGAAGAGGTTCTTGGCAGCCTGGGCGTAGAAATAGAACGTTCAATGTTCCTTACTGGTTGGACCAAGGATAATTTAAATGAAAAATGTAATGAGGTTGTAACCTGCCATAATGCAGCTAAACCTTGGATTCCAGTGGCGATTGGAGGACACGGCCAAGATACTGTTGGCCATGTTATTTTATACTCTCAACGGGGTTTTGATGGAGTAATCCAGTTGGCGCCTTTCACTTGTATCCCTGAAATAGTGTCTAAAACCGTGCTAACACAGGTAAGCAAGCAGCATAACATACCAATATTAACTTTCTTCTTAGACGAGCAAACGGGCAAAGCCGGTATGGCTACCAGATTGGAAGCCTTTGTAGATCTACTAAAACGAAAAAAGCTAGGAAATCCAGTGGATAAAACAATAGCTACAGCAAGTAGGGTGATCATATGAAAGCATATTTAGGTATAGACGTTGGTTCAGTCAGCACTAATATAGTTTTATTAAGTGATGAAGGTGAAGTCATAACAAACCTTTACATAAGAACCAGAGGCAGACCCATTGAGGCACTTCAAGCCGGCCTTCGGGAAACTGCTAAAGATATTCCTGCAGACATAGATATTGCAGGTGTAGGAACAACAGGCAGCGGCAGATTTCTTGCCGGTGTGATGGTCGGGGCGGATGTTATTAAAAATGAAATAACCGCCCATGCTGTGGCAGCTTCACTATATGAGCCCCAGGTGCAAACAGTATTGGAGATCGGCGGCCAGGACTCAAAAATAATCATTTTAAGGAATGGTATTGTTACGGATTTTGCAATGAATACCGTTTGTGCTGCGGGCACAGGCTCTTTCCTGGACCAGCAGGCTTCCAGATTAAACATACCCATTCAGGAATTTGGCAGCCTGGCATTGAAATCTACTGCTTCGATTAGAATTGCTGGACGATGTACTGTTTTCGCTGAATCTGACATGATCCATAAACAGCAAATGGGTTTTCGGGTGGAGGATATCATTAACGGACTATGTGAGGCCTTGGTGCGAAACTATTTAAATAACGTGGGAAAGGGCAAAGAGATCCTATCACCAGTTCTCTTCCAGGGTGGTGTTGCCGCAAATCAAGGAATTAAAGCCGCCTTTGAACGTTCTTTAAATATAGACATTCAAATTCCCAAGCACTTTAATGTGATGGGTGCCGTGGGTGCAGCCCAGTTGGCCAAAGAGGAAATGGGTCGAGGAGGTAAGACAAAATTTAAAGGCTTGAATATTACCAATCTTTCTTACCTTACCCGCAGTTTTGAGTGTAATAGCTGTTCCAACCTTTGCGAGATTGTGGAGGTACTGGAAAACGAATTGGCCATAGGACGTTGGGGTTCCCGCTGCGGACGCTGGGATTTAGCCGACGGTTAATTATAAAGGTACGCTGAAATGCGTAGCTTCAGCCTGTTGAAAAAGGTATAACTGGGTTTTAATAATCCCGAACAGCGACATTCGAAGCAGTGGAAACAGCGCTTCGCGAAGCTGAGAATGCGAAAATGGGTGAGCGGACATGGATGTCCGCGAAAGCCTGAGGTAAACACGATGTTTACTCGAAGGCGGCCCATTTTCGCCCGAAGCAAGCGATTAGCGCTGTCCGCTGCGGAGAGAGGAGTCGTGAGGGATTATTAAAACCCGAATATAGGTAGTTTCTCGACAATCTGAAGGTACGCTTAAATGCGTACCTTTTTGGATCATCGGACTTAATGTTTTTGTATACTGACTGTGGGGTGGCCTTTAATTAAATGCACTGGCCTATTCACCAAATATACGCCACCAAGAATTAAAAAACCACCCAGGGGATGAAAACTCTTTAAGTGCTCCCCTAATAGAATGATAGACAAAATAGCTCCGGATAGAGGCACAATGTTTTGGAAAATAGACGCTCTGCCAGCCCCCACCCTCTGAATTCCCACAAACCAAAGCACAAAGCCTAAGGCTGAAGCAATAATGGCTAAATAACCCAATCCTAAGATTGATTTATAGGACATGCTATGGATAATATCTCCCGATAGCTGGGGCAGTGCTGCTAATGTTAGCATTATTGCTCCAATACCTAAGGCATAGGTTGTGGAGACCACTGGAGAAAGACTCTTCATGGCAATCTTACCTCCAATGGAATACAAACTCCAGGCAAGTACACTTATGGTAAGCATGATATCTCCTGGGTTTAAATCCCATCCAACAAGTGAAGCCGGATGACCCTTAGTCACAATAACTATTACGCCGGTCAAGGAGATAATAAAGCCTAAAGCCTGACGAATATTAATCCTTTCCTTAAGTATTATACCGGACAAGACAACAGTAAAAACAGGGCCACAGGCCACTAATAATGAACCATCCATGGCGGCAGATATCTGTAGTCCTTTAAAAAATAAAACATTGTACAAAAATACTCCGGTCAAGCCCAAAAATATTAGGATTGGCCAGTCTTTAAGAGCTACCTTTGCCTTACCCCTCTCCTTCCAAAGCATGAAGGGCAATAAACAAAAAAAAGCCAGCCAAAAACGTCCTGTGGCCGCCACTAAAGGATGAAGCTCACCAACCACAACCTTAGCTGCTACAAATGCTCCTCCCCAGGATACAGTAGCACAGATTAACATTAAATAACTAAGCATGTTTCCCCTTAATATCAAGCTTTCCACCCCGGTCTTAAAGTTATTAGGCTATCATTCATTAATCATAGCACATCTAATAACACATCTTAAACATTATTTTCTAAGTGCCTTAAAGTAAGCAAGACACGCATTAACTATTTAATGCGTGCCTTGCTACATCAGATATTTTATAGTCCAAAAATACTGCTTATTTTGCTGAAGAATTTAACAAGAGGTCTATTTAATGTTACTTCTAATTCTCTCTTCTCTGTTTGAACCTTACTTAATTCCTGCTGTGTTAGCTTTAAAGATTTTTGTAAATCCTCACCGCCCTCCAAAGCCTCCTTTAAATCATTACTGAGGATATTTATGTCCTGATGAAGTCTGCGCTCTTCTATATTTGTCATCTCTTGATATTTTTGTATTTTTTGCTTAAGCTCCACTATCTCTGTTTGTAGTTCTGCTACCCTTGTACTATACCTCTCCTTTAGTTCAGCCAAACGAGCCTTGTTTTCCCTGTCCCTCTCTTTATATTGCTGCAGCTTTGAAAATAAACCCTCCAGGCTGTTTTGATTTTTATCCATTGAACACTTTAATCTTTGGTTTTCATTTTCTGATTCTTTAGCCTTACGTACCCAAAGTCGACATTGGTATAAAATACTGTTTGCTTTATTCTCTGTTCTTTCCAATTCATTGCGGTACCTTAATATCTCTTTCTTCCTTAAATTAAGCAGTAAATCCTTTTCAGATAATTGGGTTGCTAACTGATTATATTGAGTTACCACCGAGGCCCGCTGGGCTAGGGCGGCTGCAGCTTCCCTTTGGGCCGCTCCAATTTCATTTAACTGTCGGGACATGTTCTCTGCCTTCTGTACCCATTTTGTGCGATCCTGCTGCCATTGTTTCTTTTGTTTATTTAAAATATTTAGGTATCTTTTAACTAATTCATCATATAATAATTGTGCCTGCTGGTTATAATTCCAGACATCACTTCCCATTCTTTCAAAGTATGGAAACTTACCTAATACCTGTTGGACAGCGGGCTTGCTGGTGGGACGCCACTCGTTTACACACTCAAATATTTGTTGAGTGGACAACCCCCCTTGGTGTAATTTAAGGGCCTTTATTACCAGGTGCTTTAATGAATATTGTCCAGCCTCAACATTCCATTCCGTTAGTCCCCAATTTCCATTATCTAACTGAATAAATCTCCCATCAGACATTAGAGAAGCTTCTTCAGCTAGTTTTCTAATTCTTTTCTTTTTGGCAACAGGATTGCTGACTACCTGACGCAGGGCAATGGGTTGCTGTCGTTTAATCAGCATGGCATATAAGTGATCATTTTCAGAGTGCCCCTGCAACTTTAGCCGCCACTTTCCATTCTCATCTGTGTAAAAGCAGGGGTGTTGCTTTAGGCATAGCCGGACCTTCTCAATAACCTGCTGCTGACCATAATCCTGCAGCATTTTTCTTTGCACATAAGGGGCTATCTCTTGAACGGACAGGCCGTCAAAAAAGAATAGAGTCTTTTTAAGGACATCAGTAAGAGAATTCAATTTAGCCGTCACTTCTACCCATCACCTTCCTGATTATAATAAAAGGTATATTTGGAATTTAATCCCTTTTTATTACTCTTATTATTCCTCTTTTTTGTCCAGTTCCCTGCGTCTTCACTGTAAATTTTTTCCTACAACATTCCCAAAATAGTCTCAACAGGCTGACTAAGTTTGACTTATAACTACTTAGTTTTGTCGTATTTATTAAAACAATAATGGCCCATGTCAATAACTTTTTATGTTACTGACTATCCCTCAAGAAGGATTAAAGTAATAAATAAAAAACCATTAAATGCTTGTAATTATCGGCACAAGTAACATATAATAAGTTAAAAGGTCATTTTTATTGCTCAAACGGTCAATACTGACCCCCTAACGGTAATTACCTGGGAGGTGATATTATGAGCATTGCCCTTAACTCCGAAACTAACAGTCAAAAAGGTTTCCCACCCATTCGCCCCGAAAATGGTGTGCTCACAACTTCCCGTGGTTTACTTCATTTAGAAGGTCCCTGCACAGCAGATTATATCTCTAGGTTAACCATGGATGAAGGACTGCGGAGTTTTAGACCACCGGCAAGACAACAGGAAGCCTTGATGCTGATTTCAAACCTCCCGGAGGGAAAGGTGTTTATTGCCAGATTTCAGGATAGCATCATCGGCTATGTAACTTTCCACTATCCAGATGATTACAGTAGATGGAGTAAGCACCCCTATGTACTTGAGTTAGGTGCAGTTGAAGTAAGTCCTGAATGGCGCAAAGACAAAGTAGCCCACTTTTTATTAACTGAAGCATTTATGCACGATTTTGTTGAAAATCATATTATAATTACTATAGAGTTTTGTTGGCATTGGGATCTAAAAAACAGTGGCTTAGGCATGATTGAATACCAAAGAATGCTAACCCGGCTATTCTCAAGTGTTGGATTAAAAAAACGTGCCACTGATGACCCTGATATCACTGAACATCCAGCCAATGTCATGATGGTTAGATTCGGAAAGAACATACCAAAAGAAGCAATTTTAAAGTTTGAAGAGCTTACATTTTTAAATCGAGGAAGATAAACAAAACCTGCAATCCAAGATTGCAGGTTTTGTTTTCTTATTTTCAATTAAAAGCTATAGTTTGGCGACTCTTTAGTGATGCTTACACCGTGGGGATGGCTTTCCTTTAACCCCGCGGGAGTAATTCGGATAAATTGTGCCTTAGTCCTTAATTCCTCAACGGTTCGGGACCCGGTATAACCCATTCCCGCTTTAAGCCCTCCAATGAGCTGGAAAATTGTATCTGCCAGAGAGCCTTTATAGGGGACACGACCTTCTACACCCTCAGGAACCATTTTCTTAGCTTGCTCCTGGAAGTAGCGATCCCCGCTACCGTCTTTCATTGCACCCAGGGAGCCCATGCCCCTGTATACTTTATAACTCCGACCTTGATAGATTTCCTTTTCTCCAGGGCTCTCTTCCGTTCCCGCCAAAATACTACCTAGCATAACTACACTGGCCCCGGCAGCTATTGCCTTGGCTATATCCCCTGAATATTTAATGCCTCCGTCAGCAATTATAGGAATATTATATTTTGCTGCTTCCTGGGCACAATCGTAAACAGCTGTAATTTGAGGAACTCCAACCCCAGCAACTACCCTGGTGGTGCAAATGGAACCTGGTCCGATACCTACCTTAATTGCATTGGCACCAGCCTCAATTAGATCTTTAGTAGCTTGTCCTGTGGCAACATTTCCTGCGATTAGATTTAAATTAGGGTAGGCTTCTCTAACTTTGCGAACTGTTTGAACCACCATGCTTGAGTGTCCATGGGCGGTGTCCACCACTATCACGTCTACCTTTGCTTTTACCAGGGCCTCCACCCTTTCCAAGGTATCTGACGATACCCCCACCGCTGCAGCCACCCTAAGTCTACCACGGTGATCCTTAGCAGAATTAGGATATTCCTTAGCCTTTTTTATATCCTTAATGGTGATTAAGCCCTTTAGATAATAATTTTCATCCACTATCGGGAGCTTTTCCACCTTATACTTCATCAATATCTCTTTTGCCTGATCCAAAGTGGTACCCACCGGGGCTGTAACTAAATTATCCTTGGTCATTACTTCTCTGCAAAGGCGGTTGTCATTGGTTTCAAATCGAAGATCCCTATTTGTTAGAATCCCCACCAACTTGCCTTCAACTGTGATAGGAACTCCTGAAATGTGATATCTTTCCATCAATTCATGGGCTTCCCTAACAGGACTTTCAGGAGAAAGGAAAATCGGATCTGTGATAATACCATGCTCGGATCTCTTAACTCTATCAACTTCCATGGCCTGACGTGTAATGGACATGTTTTTATGAATTACCCCAATTCCCCCTTCACGGGCAATGGCGATGGCCATTCTCGACTCAGTAACAGTATCCATTCCAGCACTCATGATGGGAATGTTTAGTTTAATATCTTTAGTGAGGTAGGTACCGGTTTCTACGTTTCTTGGTAAAACCTCTGATGCAGCCGGAACTAACAATACATCATCAAAAGTCAGACCAGCTTTTGCAAATTTGTCTGGATACACCTGCCCTCTCTCCCTTCTTGAAATTATTTAAAAAATGTATTCGTTTATTATAGCACAGGTATGTTAAAGTTTGTCATAAAAAATATTATAAAGAAGTTGCTGTTACCAACGAATTCTCACTATTCTTCCCGGCAAAAAAACCTTTATTAAAATATTTTTCAAAATATTTTTTGCATAATTCCTAACAGGGGGAATTAAAAGGGTTAGCCCAATAAAGTCGGTTAATAACCCGGGTGTCAACAGTAATAATCCGCTGGCTATAATAATCATGCCTTCAAGTACCGAAGAAGTTGGGATCTGCCCATGGGCAAGCTCAAGCTTAATATTATTGATCACCACAAACCCCTGGGATCTTATTAAAACAATACCTATAATACCCATTACAACAATAAAACCTAAGGTAGGCCAAAAACCAAATCTCCGTCCTGATTCTATAAGTATTAACATTTCTATAACAGGAACAATCAATAATAACGCTAAAATCCTTTTAAACATAATATCTCCTTAACTGATTAAGCTATTTTACTATGACATGAAAGGTGCAAGAATTTCAGCACCCTTCATTTCATATATTAGTCTTGTCCAACAATGGAGCCAATACCTCTAGTCATAAAGTGCTCCCTGAGATGACCAATAGTTTTGGGATTTACACCAAATTCTTCACCCATTTGCTCATCTGATTTATCATTTTTGATTCCATCAATAAGGGCATCAAAGTTAATTCCAACTTCCTTGGCCTTAGTTTCGAGACTTGGTTCTGTACTCCAGGGTACCCTTGATCTTAAATACTCTTCCATAATATTACCTCCAGTACCAATATTTCAAGATGAAATTAGTTTTTCTCAAGCTTTATTATATTATCCCCTACATACCTTTATAAAATGAGTAGCTAGTCGCATTTACAGCAAAAGCCACCTTAACGGGGATAACCCGGTAGGTGGCTTAATCACAAGCTTTTTGCCCATCTAAGTGACAGGTATCATTATAAAGCTCTAGAATAGCTTTATCACTTTCAAAAATTTCAATAACAGTTAAAGATACATTATCTAAACGTAATTTCCAGAAATAATTCAAATCCATCCCCAGGACCGTTCCAACCAGGGCACGAATCACCCCGCCATGGGCAACTACCACAGAGCTTTTATCAACCTGCTCCTCAGCAATTCTTAAGATAGCCTCCTGGCAACGATGGACAACATCTAAAAGCCTTTCACCAGACGGAATTTGCGTCGTCAGTGGTTTTGACCACCACTCTGAGCTAATTTCACTGAAATTTTCCGATATTTCTCTGCTTGTTAGACCTTCCCATTGTCCAAAGTTGATTTCCCTTAGTTCCTTTACGTTTTGAACAGGCAAACCATGGGGTTTAGCTAATATTTCAGCAGTCTCCCGTGCCCTTAACAGGTCACTGCTGTAAAAAGCATCAATTTTTTCTTTCCTTAGACGTTCTGCTAAGTATTGGGCTTGTTCCTTCCCCTTGTCTGTCAATGGAATGTCGGAATGACCCTGAAATCTTCCCCCTGCATTCCAGGAGGTTTCACCATGTCGCACTAAATATATTCTTGCTCTCAAAGGCACCAACCCCTTTATTCTAGATTTTTACCTCTTGAGACTTTATCTCTATGGGAATTCCTGCAGTGACCAGATATACTTCATCAGCAATTTTCGCAATTTCTTGATTGGTTATTCCATTTAAATCACGAAATAATCTAGCCAACCTGTTTCCGGGAACAATTGACATACCCACTTCACTGCCAACTATAATTATATTGCACTTAACTTCTTGACAGCTTTGGGCAAATTGTTTTACCTGTTCAATTATATATTTTTCCCTAGCAACCCAGTTTGCTTCAACATCCGGTTCACTGCCCATAGTCAGCAAGTTGGAGATCCATAATGTTAGACAATCTAAAAGTATAACATCACAATATTGCTCCATTTCTTGTATTGCTTTACCTATCTCCAGGGTCTCTTCCTTTGTTATCCAAGCTATAGGTCGCCTTTGCCGATGAAGCTCGATACGTTTGATCATTTCCCCGTCCCCAGGCAAGGCTGTAGCCAAATAGCCTATCCTCTGCCCTTTTGATGCTAATCTTTCAGCAAAGCTGCTTTTTCCTGACCTTGTGCCACCTAATACTAAGATTATTTTCCCTCTTTCCATTATTCTCCTTCTTTCGTTAACATTGCAACAAAAATAAATATATATTATTCTTAAGTGAGACTTTGCTTCTTTATTACATTAACGGAGGTCCAGTGTGTTTAATAGAGCAAGACAGTTTTGGAACGCCTTGTTTAGTAAAATGGGTACAGAAGAGCTTACCTTTGTAAAAAAGCACCTTAATGCAAAGGAGCAACACCTTTTTTTTACCATGGATCGGCCAACCCAAACCCATTGTGTAAGGGTGGCCCAAACATGTCTAAAATTGGCAACACAACATAAGGTGAATAAAGAGTTGTTGGTGAAAGCCGCTTTACTGCATGATATAGGCAAACCGGCGAATGTAATAAAAACATTCCACCGAATAATTATAGTACTGACTTCAACCCTAGTCCCAAAGCTATCAAAACATCTTATTAACCAGCACAGTGATTTCCAATTATATAAAGCCTTTCATGCCCACTATTGTCACCCTGCTACAGGGGCAAATATTGCCAGAATGTCAAAGCTCCCTGAGGAAATGGTATATCTAATCGAAAACCACCATCATAAGTCCAGACCTAATGACTCCCTTGAACTCCAGCTTTTGCAGCAGGCTGATGATTTAAACTAATTATACCATGACATCCCCTTTATAACACCGTGACCGCCATAAGGCGGTCATCTTGCTACTTGCATTTATTAAACATTGTCTACCTTGCTTCGTCTTCTAACATTGTTTCCAACTTAGCCTGCAATTCAACAATACGCCTGTTCTGCTGCAATAGATTTTGGGCATAACGGTAGTTATCCTTATGCAACTTACGGTTTTCCTTTTCTAGGCGAGATACAAAACCTGATTTATCTTTTTCAATCTTCTCAATTAGGTTCATCAATACCCGGCGGCTAAGTCGAAGCTGCTCAATTTTTTCCTCTAATTCCTGAATCCTTTTTTGCAGATAATGGATATCAGCACTGCCATTCAAAACCACACCACCCCTTAAATCTGCTTAAACTAGTATATGCCGGGTGGTGGAATTATAGACTTTTAACTAGCTAAATTGGAAGGATGAACCAATTCTTACCAGTGCCTCTTTAAGATTTTCCTCGTTTTGAACCATGGCGATCCTTACATAACCTTCTCCCTGTTCACCAAAGGCTACTCCCGGCACCATTAGAACCCCTGCCTTATTCAGTAGCTCTAAACAAAAGTCTACGGATGATTTATATCCTTTTGGTAAAGGAGCCCAAATAAACATTGAGGCCTGGGGCCGAGGCATTTGCCAGCCCAGTTGACCCAAACCGTCAACAAGTATATCTCTGCGGCGCTGGTAAGTTTCTGCCGTTTTCCTAACACACTCCTGGTCTCCCATCAAGGCCGCAATACCTGCTTCCTGTACAGCAAAAAAGACACCATAATCGATATTGGATTTAATCTGTCCCAGGGCACTTAGAACCCTTGAATTACCTACGGCGAAGCCAAGCCTGCAACCTGCCATATTGTAAGTTTTTGAAAGGGAGTAAAATTCTATGCCTACCTCCTTGGCACCAGGAATTTGCATAAAGCTTGTTGGTTTAAAACCATCATAGGCCAACTCAGAATAGGCTATATCGTGACAAATTAATATATCATATTTTTTGGCAAATTCCACAACCTCAGTAAAGAAGCCTTCGTCAGCAGAGGCAGCCACAGGGTTATTTGGGTAATTTATGGTCATCATTTTAGCCCTCTGGGCAATTTCAGGTGGAATAGCAGCAAGATCTGGTAAGAATCTATTACTTGCCAGCAGAGGCATTGGGTATAATTCTCCTCCTGCCAGCAGAATTGATGCTGAGTAGATAGGATAACCGGGATCAGGAACCAGGGCAATATCACCTGGGTCAATGTAGGCCATGGAAATATGCGCCAGACCATCCTGGGAACCCATTAATGTTATCACTTCTGTCTTGGGATCAAGCTCAACATTAAATCTTTCCTTATACCAGGTTGCTAAGGCTTGATGAAGCTCTAACTTACCCTCTAGGGGATAAGTATAATTATTGGGGTTTTCTACCCCTTTGCGAAGTGCCTCAATAATATGGGGAGCGGGCGGAAGATCAGGACTGCCCACACTTAGATTAATAACCTTTAAACCCCTTGCCTCCACCTTGGCCTTTGCCCGTGCCAACTCTGTGAATATTCCCGGCGTTAGAGATTGCATTCTCTGTGCCAATTTCAATTCCATCATCCCCTAATTCAATTTTTTCTAATTATAAGCCTGTGCTAAATCCTTTAATCTCTGTACAGACTCGTAGGGTGCCCCAGTAGTTCCCAAAGTGTTGCAGGCCTCATGTCCCGTTCCATGGTAATCAGATCCACCGGTGGGTACTAAGTTATACTTCTTGGCTTTTTCCAAATAATACTGTACCATTAATGGTGAATGTTTTAAATGCCATACCTCTAATCCCTTTAGACCAACTTCCAGTAGTGATTTAATAATAGGGCCACTATCTTTTAATAGTCCCGGGTGAGCCAATACTGGTACGCCACCGGACCTTAAAATCAGCTCTACGGCTTCCCTGGGGGTAAGTTTCTCCCTTGGTATATATGCCGGCTTTTCAGCACCAATATATTTACTAAAGGCCTCCTGGGCTGAAGATACATAGCCTTTCTCCTGCATAGCTCTAGCCACGTGAGGTCGTCCTACTGAGCCACCCTTTGAAAATTCTAAAATTCTATCTAATTCTAAGAATATATTTAATGCTTTAAGCTTACAAAGCATCTTCTTAATCCTGTCTAATCTATCTCCCTGAAGTTCTCGTAATTTTGATATAAATTCATCATTATTGGGGTTTATCAGATATCCAAGTACATGGATTTCATTACCCTTCTGGTAGGTATTCACCTCTACACCGGACAATACTTCAAGGTTAAAACCATTGGCTGCCTGTTGAGCTGGGATTATACCTTCCATGGTGTCATGGTCAGAAATAGCAATGGCCTTAAGACCCAATCTTAAGGCCCTGCTTACTACTTCACCAGGTGTATCGCTCCCATCTGAGGCAGTTGTATGAATATGCAAATCAGTTAACAAGTCTATCACCACTTTTTAGTTACAGTATGCCCCTTTAAGAACATATTCATTTTTCTAGCTAGTTGTACGAAATTCCTTCTAAATATTTCTTTATCCGCAAACTTCTTTAAATAAACGTAGCCAATTAAGACCCAATATATGCTCTATTTCACCGGACTTATAGCCTCTTTTACTCAAACTTTGTTCTATGTTTGGTACTGCAACTCCTGCATCATCTAACCCTTCGGGTATTATGTCAATACCATCAAAATCTGAGCCAAGCCCTATACAATTCAGACCACCAATTTTATATAAATGATCAATGTGGTCTATTAATCTATTAATATTTGGCTCTCGTATATCTATGAACTGCGGAACATAGGTTACACCTATGACACCACCCTTGTCTGCCACAGCCTTTATTTGATTATCTGTCAGGTTTCTCAAATGGTTGCAAATAGCTTGACAATTTGAATGTGAGGCAGCTATTGGGGTTTTGCTCTCCTTAACAACATCCCAAAAGCTAGGTTCTGACAAATGTGAAATGTCTATCATCATTCCCAGGGCTGACATTTTATAAACTACTTCCCTGCCGAAGGGAGTCAATCCCGTGGCCATTTGCCCCATACCAACGCCATCTCCCAGGTCATTTCTTCCGTTCCAGGTTATAGTTAAACCCCTCACCCCCAGGCGGTAATATTCTTCCAGTTGCTCAATATTACCGTTTAAGGCCTCCCCACCTTCTATAGTAAGAACCGCAGCAATTTTACCTTTTTCTGTGCAAGCTATTATTTCATCATAATTATTTACAGACTCAATATCAGAGTAATTTTTTATTACTTCACTATTATATAAGTTGATCATTTCCTTTGCATATAACAATGGACTGCTGTAATATTCTGGACCTATAAAAATAGCAAAAAATTGGACATCAACCCGTCCTTTTTTTAACCGGGGGATGTCCAAGTGTCCCTGGGTAGATATTTTACCAAGACTTCTATTTTGGCTTTGCAGTACAGTTATGGTATCACAGTGTGCATCAATAACAGGCATTTTAAACCTCCTTGAATCACACAGGAAGCCCAAGCAAGTAAGAAACCTGTCTGCATTTTTGGCAAACAGGCTGTACCGAATTAGTTATATTAGTTTACCGGGGCTCCACTATTAGTTTAATGGCGGTTCGTTCATCACCATCAATTATAACGTCAGTAAATGCAGGGATGCAAATCAGATCTACTCCACTGGGTGCTACAAAACCTCTGGCAATCGCAATAGCCTTAACAGCCTGGTTTAATGCACCCGCACCAATTGCTTGCATTTCGGCACAACCGCGTTCCCTTAGAACTCCAGCCAGTGCTCCGGCAACAGAATTTGGATTGGATTTTGCTGAGACTTTTAACACTTCCATGCTGTAACCCTCCTTAGTTAGTTTGGATGATTGCTCTAATCCCTGTATTGATTTTATTCTGCTAAATCCTAAAAATTCCTGCCTTTTAAAGAAATTTAAAAATTTTGCAGCTTATTCCAAATTAAATACCCGTTCTATGGTAGTGGCCTCACCCGTATCGGGATCAACTTCTATTAGTACTGCGTTTAATTGATAGGCTGTATCGGCTACCTCAAACCTTCTTGGCATTTGTGTTATAAATTTTTCAATAACTACCTCAGTGTTAACGCCAATTACCGAATCCCTTGGCCCAGTCATACCTATATCTGTTATGTAGGCACTACCGTTAGGCAGAATTCGTTCATCCGCCGTTTGGACGTGTGTGTGGGTTCCGCATATTGCTGATACCTTACCATCTAAAAACCATCCCATGGCCATTTTTTCCGAAGTTGCCTCAGCATGAAAGTCAACCACAATTATTTTAGCTTTACCGTTTATCTCTTCAAGAATTTGACTTATGGTACGAAAGGGACAATCCAATTCTTGCATAAATACCCGACCGGATATATTTATAACAGCAATTTTATTCCCACAAGGACTGTTATATATGTTATATCCAAGACCCGGCGTACCCGGGGGGTAATTGGCTGGCCTTAGTAAACGTTTCTCTTTATCAATATAATCAATAATTTCTTTTTTATTCCATACATGATTTCCCATTGTAAATACATCAATGCCAGCTGTAAAAAGTTGCTTTGCTATATCTTTAGTTATTCCGTGACCACCGGCAGCATTTTCCCCATTGGCAATTACAAAATTAACCCTTAGTTCTGACCTTAGGTAATTTAAGTTGTCAATTATGGCCCTCCTGCCAGGGTTGCCAACAATATCTCCAATCATTAAAAAGCGCAAAGTCCTATGAATCCTCCCTACTTGTTAAAAACCAAAACGCGACCTTCTTCTCTAAAGGCATAAAGTCTTTTATTCTCGGACTTAGCTTTTACGCTTTCAAGCATATGCTCAATTAATTCCTCTTGTACAACTAAATCCTCGTCTATTAGATGATCGGTTTCTTCTGTAACAAGCTTATTGTTTATGTACTGTCGAAACAGCTCAACCATAAGGGCTATCTCTTCCTGTACTAGTGTATCCACATCCCTCTGAATCTCAATCATGGTGAAACCTTCAGATTGTTTATACTCCAGGTATACAACCTCAGGCTTTTTTCCCTCAAGGGAATTATAAATTTCAATGCTTGTTAATATTTTGTTCTTTAATCCGTCCAGCTCTGTAATGCCTAGAGTCCCAGCATAGATAAATGTAAACCTTAATACCTGCCTATCCGGGTCAAAATTAATCTTGGCCACCTCGGGATGTCTTATTAAAATTGAAATCAGTAGGCTTACACTGCTGGTCACATCTTCTTTACCTTTGTATCGAAAATCCAAAACCTTAGTCACCACCCATTATGCAGTCAAATAATTATTAATTCTTTTATTTACTTGACATTCCTGCTAAAAACACACAATCCTTGATAAAAACTTTCTTCCATTTCTGGCAGATTTCCCTTTTAAGAAAATAATTTAGACCCAAGAAACTTGGGTCTAAATTTAAGTATTATTTTGCATACTCAACATATCTGGTTTCTCTAATAATTATTACTTTTATTTGACCCGGATAGTCGAGTTCATTCTCAATTTTCTTTGCCACATCCCTGACCAACCTAATTGCTGCCAGGTCATCAATCTTATCCGGTTTAACCATAATCCTAATTTCTCTACCGGCTTGTATAGCAAAGGACTTCTCTACACCTTCAAATGTGCCTGCAATCTCTTCAAGCTTTTGAAGACGTTTAATATAGGACTCGAGGGTTTCCCTTCTAGCTCCTGGCCTAGCTGCTGAAATGGCATCTGCTGCTTGAACCAATACTGCTTCAATGGTCCTTGGTTCTTCATCACCATGGTGAGCAGCAATGGCATGAATAACCTCTGCACTCTCTTTATACTTTTGACAGAGATTTACACCAATAGCTACGTGAGGTCCTTCCACTTCATGGTCTACAGCTTTTCCAATATCATGGAGTAATCCTGCACGTTTTGCCAATTTGACATCAATACCTAACTCAGCCGCCATTAATCCTGCTAGATGACATACCTCTATGGAATGTTTAAGTACATTCTGTCCATAACTGGTCCGGAATTTAAGCCGTCCCAATAATTTAACCAACTCAGGATGGAGTCCATGCACTCCTGTCTCAAAGGTTGCTTGTTCTCCGGCCTCTCTGATTTGTACCTCAACATCTTTTTGCGCCTTTTCGACCATTTCTTCAATTCTAGCCGGGTGAATACGCCCATCAGATATTAATCTTTCTAATGCTAATCTAGCTACTTCACGACGGATTGGATCAAATCCTGATAATATAACGGCCTCAGGGGTATCATCAATTATTAAATCAATTCCGGTAAGGGTTTCAAAGGCCCTAATATTACGCCCTTCCCGTCCTATGATACGGCCCTTCATTTCATCGTTAGGCAATGGAATAACGGCAACAGTCGCCTCTGCAACATGATCAGCAGCACACCTCTGGATAGCCGAGGATATAATATCCCTGGCTCGTTTTTCTGATTCTTCTTTCGCCCTGTTTTCATGTTCCTTGATCATGACCGCCACATCATGCTGCAGATCCTTTTCGATATCATTTAGCAATACTTGACGTGCCTCTTCGGACGAAAGGCCGGAAATTCGTTCCAGTTCGGTTAATTGGCGATTTAAAACATTGGTTAATTCACCTTTAGCATTTTCAATTTCAGATTCCTTTTTGCTAAGAGTTTCCTCTTTCTTTTCCATGGAATCCATTTTTCTGTCTAGAGTTTCCTCTTTTTGAAGTAACCTACGCTCTAATCGCTGCAATTCATTCCTGCGCTCTCGGATATCCCGCTCCATTTCATTGCGCAGCTTTAGAACTTCTTCTTTAGCTACTACTATAGCTTCACGTTTTTTGCCCTCAGCATCCTTCTCAGCTTCATCCAGAAGTCTTTTTGCCTGGATTTCAGCAGATGCAATTTTACCTTCGGCAATATTCTTTCTAATTACATAACCCACAGCCAAGCCGACTATGAGAGTAATTATTATTACTAAAACTACTTGAGTAAGGTCCATTTTTTCTCACCTCCTGTAATATAAGCTTTGTTTACACACGTTTAATTTTCCCAATAAAAAATACCGAGTAAAACTCGGTAGAAAACGAACAGATATCTGGTTGTCCATATCACAGGTAAGCTACTATACCATTTAAAGGTATAGCTATAAACATAAAAAGCCAAAGATCCCTAAACAAGGGGTTATGCCTAAAGGATATTGGATTTGTTATATATAAAAAACCTGTTGCCAGATATCAAATTCTATTTTCTCCCAAACGTAATTGTACATCTTTTTGTACTAACTGTCAAGGTGCTGCACCGCTGGCAACTCCGGGCAGGACCTATGGTTGGGAGTATAATTATCTATCCCTTAATTAGCTTCGTCATCAGGTTCAATTGCTCCAAAATCAGTGGGCAAATCTACATTACCCAGGGATAGGCTTTCACGGACTTTTCTTTCTATCTCCCGGCAAAGTTCCGGACGCTCCTTTAATAAATCCTTGACATTCTCTCGTCCTTGACCAAGTCTTTCATCCCCATAGGAGTACCAGGCTCCGCTCTTGTTAATTATCTTTAAATCCGCTGCCACATCCAGGACACTTCCTTCTCTAGATATCCCTGTACCATACATGATGTCAAACTCAGCAGTTTTAAATGGTGGGGCAACTTTATTCTTTACTACCTTTACCTTGGTGCGGCTACCCACCATGTCCGCTCCCTGCTTAATATTCTCTTGCTTACGAACTTCTAATCTAATGGAGGCGTAGTTGGCTAAGTGCCCAACGCCTTTCTACATTGCTGTAGTAGGTTTTCAAACACTCGCCACCGAACCGTACTTGAAAGTTTCCAATCATACGGCTCTCCAGTTGTTACTAAGATACTTTCAATTTCAATTCATTGGATGATTCTGCATTTTAGTCTAGTTCTCCGTTGTGAAGTTTTCTGTGACAGTTATTTTCTGAACCGTATCCACACAGAACTAGTGTTTTTCTATTCCTGGCGACCATTGTTTCTTCCCATTTTTTCTTTCCTTTGAGGTTTTTTAGTTTCCTAACGTGGTGTACCTCGAAAGGACCTGTTTTATCTCCACACCATTCACATTCATCGGCGAGAAGTCTTTTGATTAGCCCATTTCTGCCTCCATAGTTGGTATTTGGCATGAAGTCTATGCTTTGGTCAGTTGGTTGGTCGTCAAATATTTTTTTGCAGAATATTATTTCATCGTAATGAAGTAATGGTACGAAATTAGAATGGCCTTTTTTGTTAGTCCATGTTATTCCCCATTGTCCATCCCTGTAGTATGCTTGTTCGCCTTGTTCCGTCTTTTTTGACATAAGTTTTGACACTTTTGTCCTATATTTTCCTGCTAGTGTTTTGCAGAAACTTTGTTTAAAGATAAAGTGTGCATTTGTTAGCTTTGTCTTGACATCAAAGGCAAATTTGTAATATTGATAGAATCCTCTGAACTCAGAATTGTATGCCTTGATTATTTCTAATTCGTCATTGTTGAGAAATTTAGGTCTGTGTGCGGGCTTCCAGTTCTTGCTATTGGCTTTTGTGTATCCATTTTTAGTCATGAAATTTACTAGAATTTCATGAGGAAGCGATAGCTTGATACTTTCCACTGCGGTTCTAGCTAATACTTTTCTACCGCTTATTTTCCGCCTTCTAAGGAGGTCTCCTCCTTGATTCACGAATATATCATATCCAAGGAATCTTACTTTTTCTGAGTTATGGGTTATCAATGTTTTTTCTTGGCTTAATTCTAGGGATAGTCTTTCTTTGAGGAAGATCGTTAACTCCTCTTTAACCTTAATAGCATCTTCTTTGGTTCCAATGATACCAATTAAGAAGTCATCGGCGTATCTGACATAATTCATCCGCTTGTATTCAGAGTCATTTTGCTCATAAGTTCTGTGTTTTTGAAGTTCTTTTGTAAGCTCCTTTATTTCTCGGATAATTTTTCTCCTTTCCTCTTTCGTGGGTTTTCTGAGGAATAGGTTTTGTTCTATTTTTTCCATAGCAACTTCCGTTTTATCTGGTGGAAGGGTTTCAAGGAATCGTCGTCTTTTGAATATCTTATCCGCTATAATCTTATATGTTCTATTGTTCTTCCTCTTTTTACCCTTGTTAAACCCGAGGATGTAATCTTCTACATATCTGTCTAATTCATTGAGATATATATTGGCTAAGATTGGGCTAATTATTCCACCTTGTGGAGTGCCTGAGTAGGTTGGATAGAACTTGAAATCTTCCATATATCCAGCTTTAAGGAACTTCCAAATAAGTCTTATGAACTTTTCATCCTTGATACGCTTTCTGAGAAGGTTTATTAGGACTGTGTGTTTAATGTTGTCAAAAAATCCTTTGATGTCACCTTCAACCCACCATCTTGTTCCTGTATATGCTCCTTTGACTTGAAGTAGAGCCGAGTGACAACTTCTCTTAGGTCTAAATCCATGAGAGTTTTCTGAGAAGTTTTTTTCATAAATGGCTTCTAGGATTAACCTTACGACTTCTTGTATGAGTTTGTCGTAAAAGGAGGATATTCCCAAAGGCCTTTTCTTATCACTATTTTTCTTAGGAATGTATTGTCTTTTAGCAGGTTTAGGTTGATAGGATTCATCCTTTAGAACTCTGATTACATCTTCGATCTTTTGTAGACTAAAACCATCTATTGTTTGACCGTCAGAACCTGGTATCATATTTCCTTCTTTGGCATAAATTTTTTCATATGCTTTAAGATAGAAATCTCTATTATATAGGTTCCTGTACAATCCTTCGAATACGTACCCATCTTTTTGTGAATTGTTATTTAGTATCTCTAAAACATCATCCGGGTTTCTCATGGTCTCACACCATAACCTTTCTTTTGTTTTAGATTCACAACCTGTCCCCCTTTGCCATGTAGTAGTTATTAACTACCTCAGACTACTACGGGGACTCCGTTACCATATAAGGCATTTTCATATCAACCATTTCAGGTTATATGTTATCTATGGGTAGTTTAACCAAATCGAACATATGTTTTAAGACCTAGTATCTTTTTGTTTCCATAGACGCCCTACTTAGGTAATCCCAGGTTATCCTTATATCATAATTTATCTCTTTCGTTTAGGTTCCTTTTCGACATTTACCTCTGATAGAGGTTGTGAAGGAAGTGTCCTTTAAGCCTTAATGCAAATTTTAAACATTAGGCATCTTCCTCAGCTACCAATACTAGACATCTTAGGTAGCCCCAGCCCTTACTTGGCACTTTGTCTGGGATTCAAGCAGTGTAGCTTTGACCATGCGAAAGATTTCCGTCTTGCCATTCATCTGTACCCTAGATGACTTAGGGTAGGTTATGACTTTTCAACCATGTGGTGGTCGCCCATTCCTTTCGGTTAGGGGTAAGGTTGCTGACGGTAACTCATAGGACTGAGTTATCTACTTTCCAGTAGCAATGATATATAGGACTCGTTACAGATATGGTTATGCTGCAACTTCCTGGCACACAAACTTTAGCGCCCTGCCGCCAGTGGTAACTTCAGGCGAGCCATAGATTACGCCCACCTTCTCCCTGATCTGGTTAATGAAAATTACAATGGTCTTAGACTTACTTACTATACCGGTAAGCTTCCTCAAAGCCTGGGACATTAATCTTGCCTGCAGCCCCACATGGGTATCACCCATTTCCCCTTCAATCTCAGCCCTAGGTACCAGGGCGGCAACCGAGTCAACCACCACCACATCAACTGCGCCACTACGCACCAGAGCTTCACAAATTTCCAAAGCCTGCTCACCTGTGTCCGGTTGAGAAACAAGCAGGTTTTCAGTGTCTACCCCTAAACGCCTGGCATAAACAGGGTCCAGGGCATGCTCTGCATCAATAAAGGCAGCCATACCGCCTTGTTTTTGGGCTTCAGCTATTACATGCAGGGCTACTGTGGTTTTACCGGAAGATTCAGGACCATAGACTTCTACTACCCGTCCCCTAGGTACTCCTCCAACTCCCAGGGCAATATCCAGCGACATGGCGCCTGTTGAAATGGATTCGATGTTAAGTTTGGTAGACTCTCCCAATTTCATGATAGATCCCTTACCAAACTGTTTTTCTATTTGTGACAAGGCGAGTTCCAGAGCTTTTGATTTATCTGACATAGAATCACTCCTTTATATAATATAAACATATGTTCGGTCTCTTCCATTATAAGGTATCTTTAAATAACTGGTCAATTAAAAACTCCTAAAAACAAAAGTTCAAATTTAAGCATCCATGCCCAAATTTGAACTTTACATTAAGTCTTATTTTCTTGCGCGGGCTGGTTCGACAAATAATCTCCGGCCCCTTATAGTTTGTCTGTGCAAACATCCGATTACACAATTTGCCCAATCCTCGGGGACTTCTACAAAGCTAAAGTTTTCGTAGATATTAATGCTGCCAATTTTGGCACCGGGTATTCCTGACTCTTCGGAAACAAGCTTGATAATCTCTGCAGGGGAGGTACGATCCTTGCGCCCAAGGGTAACAAATAATCTTACCATGCCGGGTCTGGCACCTGTATTGCCAAAGTTAAATGTATCTAAATCAACATCCTCGCTGGCCGGTTCTAAATCCAGTGAAAGTTTTAGAGCGGCAGCTGCTATATCTATAGGATCGTACTCATCAACCAATGAATCTACAATGGAACGATAATAACCTAGCTTTCCTTCCTCAATGATTTGTAAAAGCCGGTCTTTAATACCCTCCCTTTGCCTTTCCGCAACATCAGCGATACTTGGCAGCCTTTCCCTGCGGATTTTCGTCTTAATAATATTTTCTATCAATCTTAATTGACGATATTCCCTTGGAGTTATGATGGTTATGGCTACACCGGATCTGCCTGCCCGTCCGGTTCTTCCAATGCGATGTACATAAAACTCCGGATCTTGGGGAATATCATAATTGATAACATGGGACACACCTTCAATATCAAGTCCCCTTGCTGCCACATCGGTAGCCACCAGCAATTCCACTTCACCTGATCTAAACTGTCTCATAACTGTGTTTCTCTGTTGCTGGCTAAGATCACCATGTAATGATACAGCTGTATAGCCCCTGGCCTGCAGACCTGCCACCAGTTCGTCTACGCCCCGCTTAGTTCGGCAAAATACAATTCCCTGGGTTATTTCTGTTATGTCCAGCAATCTACAAAGTGCTTCTAGTTTATGCTTTTCGGGTGCCTCATAAAAGACCTGTTCGATTTGAGGGACAGTTAAATTAGCCTTACTTACAGTTACATATCTCGGCTCAGTCATATACCTGTGGGCCAACCGGGAAATTTCCTCCGGCATTGTGGCCGAAAACAAAAGGGTCTGTCTCTCATTGGGTGTATGTTTTAGAATATCTTCAATATCATCAACAAAACCCATATCAAGCATTTCATCAGCTTCGTCCAAAATTACTAAATTCACCTGATCAAGCTTTAATGTCTGGCGGCGCAGGTGATCCAATAAACGTCCAGGGGTACCTACAACCACCTGAACACCCTGCCTCAAGGACCTAATCTGGCGATCAATGGATTGACCTCCGTAAATGGGCAGTGCCCTGATTCGCCGATACCTACCGATTTTAGATATCTCTTCCCCCACCTGAATGGCTAGTTCCCTAGTGGGAGTAATAATAATAGCCTGCACTCCTCTTCTTTTAAAATCAATTTTTTGACTTAGAGGAATACCAAATGCTGCTGTCTTTCCTGTGCCGGTTTGGGCCTGTCCAATAATATCATAGCCAGCTAGCACCAGTGGTACCGCAAGCTGTTGAATTGGAGTGGGTTCTTCAAACCCCATTTCAATTAATCCATCTACAATCTTAGGGTCCAGTTCAAGCTCACCAAAAAACTTAGGAACATTTTCGTGACTCATTAATTTCCTTCTTTCCAGCTATAATTATTTTCCTTGCAAAAAGTGCTTTGCCATCTTAAGGGCTGCATTTACTGTGCCATTTCTTATGGCTGTTCTTTCACCAGGGAATATGTACTCTCGGAAACAGGTTCCTGTTGGTGAAGACAACCCAATATATACAAGTCCTATAGGTTTACCCTCTGATGAGGATGGCCCGGCAATACCGGTAACCGCAAGACCAATATTACTACCAAGTTCTCTACGAACACCCTCTGCCATGGCAATGGCAGTCTGTCTACTTACAGCGCCAAACTGTGTCAATATCTCCTGGGGTACTCCTAATATTTTTTCCTTAACATGATTATTATAAGCAACTATGCCACCCATTAAATAGCGTGAGGCCCCAGGTATATCTGATAATCTAGCTTCAATTAGCCCCCCAGTACAAGTTTCAGCAACCCCTAAAGTTAGACCGGCATCAATTAACAGTTGTCCGACAACCTGTTCAATCTTCTCTTGATCCTCAGCAAATATATACTGAAAAAGTCTGCGTCTTACCTGCTCTGAAAGGAGATTTACCAAATTTGAAGCCTCTTCTAAGGTCTCCCCCTGGGCTGTAATCCGTACTTCCACAACACCCGGTTGAACTAAGAAAGCAATCTCCGGGTTACCCATACCACATAAATCATAAATTAACTCTTGGACTGTGCTTTCACCAATTCCTGTAAGCTTAAAGGTTTTGGACGTACATAATACACCCCTGTGTGGGAGGTTGTTTAAATATGGTACTACGGAGGCCTCGAACATGGTCTCTAATTCCCAGGGAGGACCTGGCAATATAATAATTGCCTTCTTTTCTACCTCAACAATAGCGCCTGGCGCTGTCCCCCTACTATTAGGTAAGATTCTGGCACCTTCCGGGAAATAAGCTTGCTTTGTATTATTAGAGGGCATTTCTATGCCTCTTTTGGCAAAATGACCCTTAATGGCCTCTAGGGATAACTGGTCCAATTTCATGTCCAGTTCTAATACTTCTGCCACAGTTTCCTTTGTTAAGTCATCTATGGTTGGCCCAAGCCCTCCGGTAATAAATATTAAATCAGCCCTTTCCAAGGCCTGAAGTAAAACTAATCCCATTCTTCCCCAGTAGTCGCCAACTGTGGTATGTTGTATTACCTCAATGCCCATTTCCGTTAGCCTACGGCCAAGATATTGGGCATGGGAGTTTAGGACTTCTCCTACCAACAGCTCGGTTCCAGTAAAAATTATTTCTGATTGCACAGAGATCACCTTTTCTAACTTAATCTGTTAATAATTCGCCGGTACTTTTTATTTTCCTGTTTGACTTTAACACATCTATTACTTATTTTAAACCTTATATACATAAAAATACAAAACACTGAAAGAACCTTATTTGGTTTCTTTCAGTGTTTACTTTAATTCTTTCTTTATGCAACTGCTAATCCATTCATAATGCTTCTGAATTCTTCACCGTTTATTTTTTCTTTTTCTAAAAGGATTCCCATTACCGTGCTTAAAAATTCCTTTTTTTGAAAAAGATAACTCAAAACTCTTTGTTCTTGATTTTTTATAATATCAGCAACTACTCGATGTTTTGTTTCCATAGGCAGGTGTTCAAAATTTACAACTCCCATTTCAGACATACCTGTTCTGATTATTGTCTCTGCAGTTTGCAAAGCTTTTTCATAATCATTTGATGCACCTGTGCTGCGATTGCCCAACACTACTTCCTCAGCAGATGAGCCAGCTAGCATAATGGCAATTTGATTTTCAAGATAGTCTTTAGTATATAAATAGGTGTCATCCTCTGGATTTTGACGCATATATCCTAAGGCCCCTCCCCGGGATGTTACTGTCAATGTTGATACTGAACCGGGTCTTACCATCTCGCTTATCAATGCATGTCCAATTTCATGAATGGCTACCCTCTTTAGCTCCTCCGGATTAGGCCTCCGGTCAAGTCTTTCACCCATGATAACCTTATCTACGGCTTCATGAAAATGTCGATAATGAATCTCTTTAAGACTCTCACGCATAGCCAAAATGGCCGCCTCGTTGGCTAGGCTTTCCAAGTGTGCTCCGGAAAAGCCAAAGGTTTCCCTGGCTACTAATTTCAAGTCAACATCACTGGCTAAGGGCTTATTACGGGAATGGAGTTTTAAAATTTCTAAGCGCCCCGTCTTATCCGGTAATTCCACCTTGATCTGACGATCAAATCTACCAGGTCTTAATAGCGCTGGGTCCATCATGTCCACTCTGTTTGTGGCAGCCATGATCAAGAGTCTAACAGAGTCATCAACCTTTAGACCGTCCATCTCCACCAGCAGAGCGTTAAGTGTTTGATCATATTCCATATGGCTGGAGTTTTGACCCCTTTTTGCTGCTAACACTTCTATCTCATCCACAAAGATAATGGCAGTCTTTTTACTTTTTTTCTTAGCAGTGTCCCTGGCTGTTTGGAAAAGTTTACGCACCCTTTGGGCACCCACTCCTGCATACATCTCAACAAAATCAGAACCACTGGCTGAAACGAACACCGAGTCAGTATAACTGGCTGCTGCCCTAGCCATTAAAGTTTTGCCTGTTCCCGGAGGACCGGTCATAAGAATACCCTTAAGTGGTCTAATTCCCAGACTCTGTAT
The DNA here is from genome assembly GCF_030577015.1 of Desulforamulus aquiferis. Taxonomy (NCBI): domain Bacteria; kingdom Bacillati; phylum Bacillota; class Clostridia; order Eubacteriales; family Peptococcaceae; genus Desulforamulus; species Desulforamulus aquiferis. Next base: position 103,850 of record NZ_JARPTC010000013.1, read on the forward strand.
TTCTCTGTGATTTCTAATAAAGTCTAAAGCCTCTTTTAGCTCTTTAATGGCCGAACCTTGTCCACCAATATCATCAAAGGAGATCTCTTGCTTCTTTTCAGGCCGGGAGGTATTGCCAAAGCCCTTAAGCATTCCCCTAGCATTGGCCATATAAAGAAACACTCCCCCAACCAACAGCAAGAATATAAATGGCGTTACATCATAACCGGCTATTAAAGCAAAGACTAAAAGGGCTGCTCCTAATCCAAGGCTAATTTCCTTTAGCAACTTGGCCACCTCCTTGTCCTGCAACCGGCTTATCTAAATTTTGTCTGGGTATCACTTTATTAAGAGAATAACCATCATTTTTCATTTCAATATATATATTATTTTGGTCAATAAATACCTTTCCATCCACACCATATTTTACTGATGCTTCTTCAACCTTACTGGCTACCTCTGGAAAATTGCCGGCTATTTGAGCCTGGTATATTACATAGTGGCTATCAAAAAATGCATTCTCCAGTGCACTATTAGGCTCACTTTCTATTTCTAATACATAGGGAGTTTTACCCATAACCTCATTGGTTAGTTGGGCTATTTCCTGGTAGGAAGTCATTAGGTCTGGTGCTTCTTTCGATAGTTTTACTTTTACAACCGATTGGCTGCTGTTGTTTACTACTGTATAGTCCTCAACGATTTGGTTGCCTCCTAAAACCTTATTTAATGGTTGTTGGAAGATAAATTCTTTGTAAACTATTTGGCCCCCAAAGGCTAAAGCCAATCCGCCAACAAAAGCCAGGCAGACAATTGATAGTTTAAGGCCGTGCCATTGCATAAGCCATCATCCTTTCCGTTTCACATACCTACTGCTATATAAACACACTGAAAGGCACCCAGTGAGTAAATAATATTTTGGCGTGCCTTATTGCTATACCAGTATAACATGATAGTATATACGATTCTCCAAGAAAGTATTGCCAACAAAAAAACCGGGAAGCATGCTCCCCGGTCAATAATCTCCCTTTTTTAATAAATGCCAACCTTTACTCATGTAGTCCGCTCCGGACCAAATGGTAAAGAATACTGCAACAGACATGGCTACCATACCAAAGTCAAAACCAAATATTTGAATAGCAAAGGTATGTAAAAACATAGCCACAATGGCAACAATCTGAGTTACAGTTTTCCATTTCCCCAATTTACTGGCTGATATAACTACCCCTTCGGAAGCTGCAATTGCCCTCAAGCCGGTTACCATAAACTCACGTCCAATGATAATGACTACTACCCAGGCGGCCAATTTATCGAGCTCCACTAAAACTATTAGTGCTGCAGAAACAAGAAGCTTATCAGCAAGGGGGTCCATAAACTTACCCAGGGTTGTAACCTGCTTATTCTTCCTGGCAAAATAGCCATCTAACCCATCGGTGCTGGCTGCAAGTATAAATACTGCTGCCGCAATAAAATCTCCATATTTTATTCTCATGGTAACCACAGCCAGAAAAACTGGAATTAAAAAGATTCTGGCCAGGGTTAATCGGTTTGGTAGATTCATTGGGCCAACTCTCCCATCAAATCATACTCCAGAGCACGGTTTATTGTTACCTTTACGATATCACCCACGCTCAATTCCCTTGGACTCGAAAACTCCACAGTCCCATCAATTTCCGGGGCATCTAATGATGACCGTCCAATATATATATTCCGGGACCCCTCTACTAACTCCTCCACCAGTACCTCTAAAACCTGGCCTATCCTAGCCTGGTTGTGAGCCAGGGCTATGTCCTTCTGCAAACTCATGGCCCTATGGTAGCGCTCTTGTTTTACATCATCAGAAATTTGATCCGTCATGGTTGCTGCCGGGGTTCCTTCCTCCTGGGAGTAGGTAAATACACCGGCGCGGTCAAACTTCATTTCCTTCATAAAGGCAAGAAGCTCTTGAAAATCATTTTCAGATTCGCCGGGAAAACCTACAATAAATGAAGTTCTGAGCACAACCCCTGGGATCTTTTTCCGAAGATCCTTTACTAGGCTGCGTATCTGTTCTTGATTTACCGGACGTCCCATGGCTGAAAGAATTTTGTCACTGGCATGCTGAATAGGTAAGTCAATATATTTACAAATGGTGGGAGTTTCTGCAATTATATCAATTAATTCATTGGTAAATCTGTTTGGATAACAATACATTATACGTATCCACCGGAGACCTGTGACTTTCCCCAACCTATTAAGCAGTATATCAAGGCTGTATTTGCCATATAAATCCAATCCATACCTTGTAGTATCCTGGGCAATTAATATTACTTCCTTAACACCCTTTGCTACCAAGTTTTTTACTTCAACTTCAATGGACTCAATGGGTCTGCTTCTAAACTTACCTCGTATATCTGGTATAGCACAGTAAGCACAACGATTATCACAGCCTTCAGCTACCTTTACATAGGCAGTATAATGAGGTGTGCTTAATAATCTTGGTAAGTGCTCATTATAAATGAATTGTGGCTCGCTTATATGGGATATGCGTTCTTGGCCCAAGGCCTTATTGACTATATCTGAAATCTCCTGAACATGTTCCGGCCCAACCAGGGCATCGATCTCAGGCATTTCTTCCAGAAGCTCTGAAGAATATCTTTGGGCTAAACATCCTGCCACCACCAGCACCTTACATTTACCAGCCTCTTTATACTTTGCTAACTCAAGAATATGACGAATGGACTCTTCCTTTGCCGGCTCAATAAAACCACAAGTATTTACTATTAAAACATCGGCATTTTCTTCTTTACTGGTAATTTCAAATCCTGAATCCTTTAAAATGCCAAGCATTACTTCAGAATCAACCAGATTTTTAGGGCAGCCTAAACTTACGAATCCAACTTTAGTGGGCATAGCTGCTTCCTTTCTCATTTCTCGTTGACGTTATGTCAAATGACTAAAATGTTCTGTAGTTTGTAAATTCAACGGGAATATTTAAATCCATTTCTTTAATAACATTAATAGCGGACTGTAAGTCATCCCTATTTTTCCCTGACACCCTTACCTGATCACCTTGAACGGATGCCTGCACTTTTACCTTACTGTCCTTAATTCGTTTTACAATCTTTTTGGCAATATCCTGCTCAATTCCCTGTACCAAGGTTATTACCTGTTTAACAGTATTGCTGGCTGCAGGCTCAACCTTTCCATAACGCAGGGCCTTTAAATTAATCCCCCGTTTAACCATTTTACCTTCCAATATATCTATAACGTTACGTAATTTAAAATCATCATCACTTACCAGTGTAATTTCCGGGTTTCCCTCAAAGCTAATACTACTTTTACTACCCTTGAAATCAAACCTGTTTTCAATCTCCCTGGTGGCTTGATTCACTGCGTTGAGAATTTCCTGCATATCAACTTTACTAACAATATCAAAGCTATTTTCTTTAGACATTTATTTACCTCCCAACCTAAACTCTTTAAATTATAACACAATGGGTAATGTTGTCAAAAATCCTTTGGTTTTTTTGTTATACTAGGATCAAGATATTTTAGGAGTTGCTTAAGGTGTTGCATTTTCATGGTAGCTTTCCTGTAGATTATAACATCATAGCCATCATTGGGCCTAGAACCCCTTTAAGTAATGTGCCGGCTACTGTGATGACCCAGCATCAGCGAGACTGTCAAGTTGCCTACGAGCTTGCCCGTCTGGCGGCAAAAAAAGGAATCGTTGTACTATCAGGGCTAGCTACGGGTATTGATACAGCCGCTCACCAAGGGTGCCTTGAAGGTGGAGGAATCACCGTGGCCGTCCTTCCCAATGGTCTCTCTGCTCCTGTGTACCCGCCGGAGAATACCGAACTGGCAGAACAAATTGTTGCAGCAGGCGGTTGTCTAGTAAGCCAGTTTAAACCTGAGCAAACTCCAAAAAAGTGGACCTTTATTGCCCGGGATAAAACCCAAGCCCTTCTTTCCCAAAAAATTATTGTGGTAGGTACATTTCCCCCGGAAGGAATCATTACAGGTGGAACAAAATACTGTGCTCACTGGGCTAGAAAAATGAATAAATCCTTATACCATTATAGGCAGGTTAATAACTGCTATAAAGTTTTTAAGGATGATCAAGTAATAATAAGAAAATAGCCGAAACATATCTTTAGATTATATCTATATAGGGAATAATAAACTCGTCTATGTGACGAGTTTATTATTTGTATAAGTATTTGTAATTTTTAAATAATTTAAGTATGACTTGATATTTTTTTCACTATTCTATATTATATGAAAAAACCTTGGGAGGTGCTTAATTTGTTAGTTGTTCGTAGATTATCCTTAGAGGAAATAATAGACTTAGAATGGTTAGCCATGTTGGTAGATCAAGTCTTGGAATATAACAATTACACTGTTCCATTGGAAGAAAAACATCTTAAAATGATTCAACTCTCAGTGAACGGTTCTCTAGATATTGAAACAATTGCCAGCTATGTTGTTGACTACCTTTCTCCTGAAGCTATTGATTTTCAATATCAATATACAAATCATACACTGATACCTCAGGATGAGGTTGGATAAGCAAATTAAGAATGTTGTAAATCCTTGGTCAGTTAATTTAAATGTGGTATACTTTTTCTTAAAATGGCTAAGGAAGGTTGAAAAGAGTTGAAGAGAAAGTACGACTGGAAATTTATTGTTGGTACTATAGGTTTTATCTTAATTGGCGTAAGTATCATTTTCCCCGAACAGTCCTGGATACTAATATTCGGAGCAGTCTTATTTGCTGTGGGTATGTTTAGAAGAAAGCCAAAGAAAAAACGTTAAAAGAATTTCAATCTAACAGTTGCTTAAAAGGCAGCTGTTTTTTTGTGAAAATATCGGAGTAAAATAAATTTCACCTTGGCAAACTAGGATTAATAAATTTAATGGGGGTGATAATTATTATTTATCGAGATAGTACTTGGAGATACCCAAATGCTGGTTTTTGGGCAGTTCATGCCGTTTCTTTGGCTGCTATGGGATTATTAGCCTATAAGGCTATGGATAGGCATTGTGGCATGGGCTTTACAGAAAACATGTCCTATCCAGAGCAAGTACCTCAAACAAAAGAGCCCCAGGAAGACCAGTTTTAACCCGACCATAGGTCGGGTTATCTTTTTCCATAGATCAATAATCCCAGTCACAAAAAGGATTTTATTCACTTCCTGTAGAAACTTTAATCGAGGTGATGAGCTTGCATATTCTTTGGATTGTATTTGGTTTGATAGGAGCCATTTGGATCTTTTGGGACACGCGCAATCAGGGATATACTTTTCCTGCCTCTTTTCGCTGGGCCATAGGGACGTTTTTAGTTCCTGCAGCGGTAATACCCCTATATTTAATGCAGTCAAACCTAAAGTCGAGACAAAAACCTCCCAGGGGAAAACCACAAGACGTTACTTCAGAAATGTTTCAACGCTGTAATTATTGCGGAGAGTTTTATCAAGGAAATCCAGAACATTGCCCAAAATGCAAAAGATTGTTAAAAGAAGATTAGGGTCTAAATATAATCCCTAATCTTCTTAATTATCTTAACCCCTATCCACCTCTGGAGTTTGACCAGCAAAGAAGTCTTTCTTAACTACTTTACCCTTTTCGCCTAATTTCCCTAAATCCTGACCATTTACGTTTGCCTCAACTGCCCCGGCATTTCCTACATGAAGGAATATTTTTTCCCTGGCCTGAAAATCTTTCATCTCACCAGGGGCAACCAGTCCTGAGAAAACTGTATTTCCATCTGCAACAACTTGCATCCAACTTTCATTTTCGGTTACCCTTAATACCACCCTTACTCCATCATTAGGCTGGACTGGTCCCTGAGATTGTCCATTGGAGGACGGTGTACCGGCGTTGTTAGCATCTCCTGGCTGTCCTTCTACAACCCTTGGTACATCAGGCTTGTTTTGTTCGGGGCGTGCTCCGGCGTTATAAATAGCATTAATGCCTATTAATGCCACCACAGCAAAACCTGCAACAATATATCTCCATCTTTTAGAGGCTGTAAGATTTGTAGCTTCTTCACTCACCCTATTTTCAACAACAACAGGTGTATCTTCCTGCCCACTATTATACTCAGACATTATTTCATCGATATTTAAGCCAAGATATTTCGCATAGGTTCGTAGAAATGCCTTTGCATAAATTGGTCCTGGTAGAACGTCGTATTTCTCGTTTTCTAAAGCCTCAAGATATTTTGCCCTGATTTTAGTGGCTTCCTCAAGGTGTTCGAAAGAATACCCCTTTGCTATTCGTGCGCTCCTTAACGCTTCTCCAATAGGCATGGCCCTTCACCTCCGTTTCACAATGGGACACCATACTCAGGTAAAGTTTTAACCCACTCCGCTATTCTCATAGAGCATTCCTCAATATTAGTGCAGTCAACAGATAGACTATAGCTATCACTAGGTTTGTCCGGATATTTATATAATGGGTCATAATAACTTGATAATAGAAAGCTAAATACCTCTTCAAAATTCCTTTGGGCTAACTTTTCATTTAACTCTTCCACTTTGTTAGTACCTAAAGATTTTCTTAGCATACTGGTGCATTTTTGTAATTCTTCGATATTACTATCAGGTCCCACAGTATATTCATCAATTATTCTCTGGACACGTGTATGTAAATCAGTATAAAGAAGAATTTTGTATCCGCCACCCATAGAATTCATTACCGAAGCCGGCACAATTAGTTTACCCACTCTTCTACTTTCGCACTCAACAAAAACAACACCAGCTGCCTCTGCTGAAACAAGAGCCTTGACAGCTTCAGCCTCAAAATCCTTTTGGGAAGGTGATGGTGGCAGGCCAATTTTACCATAGGCCGACCCTCTGTGTCTTGCTATATGTTCAAGATCCAGAATAGGTAGTCCCATATCAGCTAACCTATTTAATACCAATGTCTTGCCAACTCCCGTAAGACCACATAAAACAATACTTTTGTGAGGAATGGCTTCCCTGTCCAGATAGCCATGAACATACCTTCGATAAGCCTTGTACCCGCCCTGAATTCGGCATACATCTAGCCCGAGGGAATTCATCACGGCCCAGGTATATTTGCTTCTCATACCTCCACGCCAACAAAATAGTAAAACCTTTTTTTCATTGGCCAGATTACTTATCTGTTGGAACAGCTTTGGTCCTTTAGGTCCTGCAATTTCAAGTCCTAACGCCTTAGCCTCTGCAGTGCCAATTTGTTTATAAACGGTACCTACTTTAGCCCTTTCCTCATTGTTAAATAATGGTATATTTACTGCTCCGGGAATTGAGCCATCTTCAAATTCTCCTTCAGAACGCAAATCTATCAAACATGCATTCTCTAATTTGAGTGCTTCTATAATTGGAATATCCTTTAGCATAATCTTTACATCCTTGCCGACATCTATTCTTCTGCCTATCCTGTATTGCAACGACAGTATAGCATGTGATTAGTGGAAGATCAACTTTGGAACAATCGATAATTCTATTGACCGGGTGTTTTTTTCCCTTTAAATGTCTGAAGGTATTGTTCCATAGTCATTAAGATGGCTCTGGGTTTGCTACCTTCATATCCACCTACAATACCTTTCTTTTCCATGATATCAATTAGTCGAGCAGCCCTGGCATAGCCAATGTGCAGCCGTCGCTGGAGCATAGAAATAGAGGCATGACCAGTTTCAATCAATATTCTAACTGCCTCGGATAGTAGTTCATCTTCTACCTCCTGTTCTACTTGCTCCTTTGGTTCTTCCTTAGCAACTGACTCGTCATAGGTAGGCTCCGATTGTTTCTTTAAGAAATTCACAACATCTTCTACCTCACGATCCGATAAATATGCTCCTTGAACCCTTAATGGTTTAGATGCACCCACCGGGAAAAACAGCATATCTCCCTTACCTAAGAGCTTTTCAGCCCCAGCCATATCCAGAATTGTCCGGGAGTCTACCTGAGAAGACACCGCAAAGGATATCCGGGAGGGAATATTGGCCTTAATAAGGCCGGTTATTACATCAACTGAGGGACGTTGGGTAGCTACCACCAAGTGAATACCGGCAGCCCTGGCCATTTGTGCCAATCTGCAGATGGCATCTTCCACATCAGCCGGTGCAACCATCATTAAATCTGCTAACTCGTCGATGATTACAACAATGAGGGGTAATTTCTTTTGACCTGGACCTGGGTCCTTATCATTAAAGAGGCTATTATATCTACCAATATCACGCACCCCTGCATTGGCAAATAATTCGTATCTTTTCTCCATCTCCCTAACAGCCCATCTAAGTGAAGTAGCAGCCTTTTTAGGGTTAGTAACAACTGGAGATACCAGGTGGGGAATTCCATTATAGGTTGCTAACTCCACCATTTTAGGGTCAATCATTAAAAATTTAACTTCCTCTGGTGTTGCCTTAAATAAGATACTGGCAATCAAGGTGTTAATGCATACACTTTTTCCTGCTCCTGTGGCACCTGCAATTAAAAGGTGCGGCATTTTTGTTAGATCCGCCAGAATAGGTGTACCCGCAATATCTTTTCCGAGGGCGACAGTTAACCTGGATTGGGCTCCGCCAAATTCCTTGGATTCAAGGAGGTCCCTCAAATTAACCATGGAGATTTCTCTGTTGGGTACCTCAATGCCTACCGCTGCCTTCCCCGGAATGGGAGCCTCAATTCTAACATCCGGTGCAGCCATGGCAAGGGCAATATCATCAGCCAGGCTTACAATTCTGCTTACCTTAACACCTGCCGGGGGCTGTATCTCATAGCGTGTAATGGCTGGTCCCCTGGAAACCTGAGTTACCTTTGCTTTGATACTAAAGTTGTCTAATGTTTCTTCAAGCTTGGAAATATTATCAGTAATATCTTTAGCACTTGAAATATTCTTATTGCCCCTTAAGGGACGAGACAATAATGACAATGGCGGCAGCTTAAAGGCGGTAATATCGTTTAAGGACATTTGGGTATAGGAAACGTTTTCGTCTTCCTCCCAGTGTTCCTTTTCGCCTAATTTTTCAGGTAATATTCCCTCTTCGGATTTAAGTTCACAAGTAAGATCTATTGGTCCTGTTCTTTCTAAAGTATCTGCCAAGGGGTATTTTTCAATATCGTTTGTGCTATCCATAAATTGCACCTTACCCTCGGAATTATTGATAATTACAGCTCCAGGAGGCAAGGTATCCTCAAGGCTATTTTTACGTGACTTAGAATCCTCCTCAACATCTGTAAACAGGAAGTTATTTAATCTGCTTCCCGTACCCTTAATAGATGTCTTAACTTTTGAGGTGGTTTTTCTGGCCATAACTGAAACAGAAAGGTTAGTCATCAGCAATATTCCCACTACAAATCCTGAGGTGAGCAATATGTAAGTACCTGCCTGTCCAAAGGACTGCAGCATTAAAAATGCCATAATTGAACCGATTAGCCCACCTCCTTCACTGGCTTTAACGGGATCTACAATTGTCATAAGTACTTCTAGAAAAGTATTTTCCATGGGAGTCATAAGACTTAATGTGGTTAGGGCAATTATAAATATCAAAATTGCACCGTAGGCTTTTATGTTTACTGGCGTACGTCCCCTCTCAACGATGAGCTTTATACCAAACATCGATAAGAACACCATTAATGTAATACCACCAAAGGTTCCAAATAACCCCTTGATTACTCTGCCTACAAATCCTCCCACTGCTCCAAGGGGCGTATCTGCGAAACTAATAAGTCCTAATACAGAGGCAGAAACCAGGAGAATACCAAATATTTCATATTTTAGGTCATCCTTTAGTTTTTTAAGAAACTCCAATGTCAGGCACCTCCTTTGTAATATATACTACAGAAATTTCCAAAATCCTTTTGGCTCTGCCCTCTCAGTTACTGATATAAAAGTGCATAATTTTCACCATTATTAATCATATTAACACAGGATAGTTAAATATTCCTAATTTAAGAAAGGAGGCTACTACCTTGCCACATGCTAAAGGGCAAATTACTACCAGGGAATTAATTGACTTACAGGCACATCTTATGTTAGAGACTAATTTGGTTGGCCAGTTTAACCACTTTGCCAGGGAATGCACTGATCCCCAACTCCAAAGAATGTGCCAAGATATGGCTAGAAGCCGTATGAGTTGTTACCAGCTTTTATCCCAGCACATGAATATCGGGAATATGCAATAAGAAAGGAGGCACATTTATATGAAACAGGACCAAGTAACAGATAAAAACCTTTGTATGTCCATGATCAACCAATTAAAGTGGGATGCCACCTGCCTTACTCAAAAAATTCTTGAGACAAGTGACCAGCAACTGCGTCAAGACTATATCAATGTACTAGATCGTACCTTTGCTGAGCAAAAGCAATTATATGATCTAGCCAATCAATATGGCTGGCATCAACCCATGATGGCTGATCAAAGCATGATTAGCAAGGTTCAAAGTGGTTTGCACAATTTGAGCAATGAAATTCAGCAGAGCATGATGAGCATTCATCATCAGCAAGCTCAACAGCAGGGTATTCAAGCACCGACCTATTATAACACAATGGATTTTGGTCAGGGAATGACCAATTCCGTTAACCAGCAGCAGCAATTACAATACCAGGGATTAGGACAACAACAGAACTATAATCGCTAAACATAAATTAGTCGGCACCCCACGGTGCCGACTAATTTATTATATTTTGAATTTTTAGGTGATCAGACCTGGATATACATTTTGATTGAGATAATGCTCGGGATTTGAACTGTTAATGCGGACAACCCTTTTTTGTCCATCCCCAATCTTCTCAAGTAAAACCGGAACGCCCTCCACTTCTGATTGCTCATAATTCAAATAGCTATTTTCTTCGAGTCCATCTAAGACCTGTTCAGCAGGCAAGGGTGTCCATAAAATCATTGCAGAGGAACCCCCTTTTGCTGTCTATTTTCCTCTATCAGCTGTTTTAATTTTTCAAGGGCCTGACCAATGCCGCCAATTTCGTCGATAAGTCCACACTCCACTGCATCCTTGCCAATCATCACTGTTCCAATATCCCTTGCTAATTCACCTGTTCTAAACATCAGTTCTCTAAAACACTCCTCCGTTACCCTAGAGTGCTGAGTTACAAATCTTATTACCCTATCTTGCATTTTGTCTAAATATTCATAGGTTTGGGGAACACCAATAACCAACCCGTTAAGTCTTATGGGATGTATGGTCATTGAAGCAGTTGGTGCAATAAAGCTGTATCTGCCGCTTACTGCGATTGGTACACCAATGGAATGTCCTCCACCCAGCACCAAGGTAACAGTTGGTTTAGTCATGGTTGCCACCACTTCGGCAATAGCTAGACCAGCCTCCACATCACCACCCACTGTATTGAGTATCAATACTACTCCTTCAACCTCATCAGATTGTTCAATGGCCACTAATTGGGGGATTACATGTTCATACTTTGTTGTTTTGTTTTGCCCTGGAAGAATAATATGGCCCTCAATTTGGCCAACTATAGTTACGCAATGAATATTGCTCTTTACCTCTGGTACTGCAGGTGTCCCCAACTCCTTAATACTTTCCAAGGTTCCCCTGGATTGACCCATTATGCGTTTTGGTGGATTTCCTGGAACACCCGGCGCAGTTTGAGGTGTCGGTATTGCTCCCGGCGGCTCAACGTTTGGGTTACCGGGTACTGCTCCAGGGTTATCGTTTTTGACTATTTCTGTCACAAGATTCCACTCCTTATTGTTGATCTCCATCACTATTTACTTTAGTATGCTTTTATGTCGCCAGCATAATGTATGGAATAAAGAATTAGTATCGAAACATACTTTTGAAAATCTTAGCTTATATTGATAGATTATATAAAGATAGAAAAGCTCCCGTCCTTTAGGCGGAAGCTTCTTAGCGTTGAGAAACTACCTATCTTCGGGTTTTAATAATCCCTCACGACTCCTCTCTCCGCAGCGGGCAGCGCTAAACGCTCTCTTCGAGCGAAAATGGGCCGCCTTCGAGTAAACATCGTGTTTACCTCAGGCTTGCCCGGACGTCCATGTCCGGGCACCCATTTTCGCATCCTCAGCTTCGCGAAGCGCTGTATCCACTGCTCCGAATGTCGCTGTTCGGGATTATTAAAACCCAGGTGTACCTTTTCAAAAGTCTGCAAAAGCTCCCGCCCTATAGGCGGAAGCTTTTACTACACTTCCATGATGATTGGTAAGATCATTGGCCTTCTCCTAGTTCTTTCGTATAAAAACTTGCCCAAGTCATCTCTAACCTGGGATTTTATTGCAGCCCACTCACATATTCCCCGGCTGCTACATCTTTCTAAGGCTGCTTTAACCTTAACCTTAGCCTCTTCCATTAAGATTTCCGACTCCCGAACGTAAACAAAACCTCTTGATACAATATCTGGTCCCGCCAGTACCTGGTTATTCTCTTTACTCATGGTGACCACTACAATCAAAATACCATCCTGGGATAGCTGTTTTCTATCCCGTAGGACGATATTGCCTACATCACCTACACCAAGTCCGTCCACCAAAACCTTGCCCGAGGTCACCCTTCCCGCCATGCGACCATATTTGCGGGTAAACTCTAAGACTTGTCCATTTTCGGCCACAAACGTATTCTCAGTTGGAATACCTAAATCCCTGGCTAATTCAGCATGTCTCTTCAGCATTCTGTACTCACCATGGACTGGGATAAAGAACTTAGGTTTAACTAAATTAAGCATTAGTTTTAATTCCTCTTGGCTTGGGTGTCCAGAAACGTGAATTCCTGAGGCACCTTCATAGATAACCTTAGCCCCCAGTTTAAAAAGTTGGTCAATAATTCGAGCAACCAATTTTTCATTACCAGGAATAGGGGTAGCAGAAATAATCACCGTGTCTCCCGGCATAATATCTACCTGCCGATGATCTGACATGGCTATACGGGTTAGTGCCGACATTGGTTCACCTTGACTGCCTGTTGTTAACAGTACCACCTTATTCTTAGGTAATCTTGCAGCTTCATCCAATTCAATCAAGGTTCCTTCAGGAATATTTAGGTAACCCAATTCACTGGCTACAGTCATTACATTAACCATACTTCTGCCCACCACAGCCACATGTCGCTCGTATTTATGAGCAACTAAAATTGCCTGTTGTAAACGATGAACATTGGAAGCAAAGGTGGCAATAATTATCCTTTCCTTGGCATGTCGAAAGGTTTCGTCAAATGTATTGCCCACAACCCGTTCAGACATAGTATAACCAGGACGCTCAACATTTGTGCTGTCAGACATCATTACCAGCACACCCTTTTCTCCCAGGGCAGCAAATTTATGCAGATCTATTACTTCACCGTCAACCGGGGTTTGGTCAATCTTAAAGTCGCCTGTATGCAGCAGTGTTCCCACAGGAGTATGTATAGCCAGAGCCATGGCATCAGGAATACTATGAGAAACTCTGATAAACTCCACCTTAAAGGGACCTATCTGGATAATATCCCTTGGTTTAACCGTCTGCAGGTGAACTTGATCAACCATATGATGTTCCTTTAGTTTTCCGTGCACCAAGCCAAGGGCCAATTTAGATCCATAAACAGGTACATTTATTTGCCTAAGTACATAGGGCAAAGCACCAATATGGTCTTCATGACCGTGAGTAAGCAAAATACCTCGTACATATTCCTTATTTTCCAAGAGATAACTAATATCTGGGATTACAATGTCAATCCCCAACATTTCCTCTTCAGGAAACATTAAACCACAGTCAATGAGTACAATATTATCCCCAAATCTCACCGCAGTCATATTTTTACCGATCTCGCCTAATCCTCCTAAGGGGATTACAGCTAATTTTGGTTCTTTTGCCAATACCGCACCTCCTACTTTAAAAAAAAGTGAAATTATGTTGAAATGAATAATTATCAGGGTGAGAAACTAGGAGAAGGCGGGGAAATATTCTCATTTGCTGTGTTCTGTGAAACCGTTCAGAACCTACGCATTAAATTATACTTAAATAATGCCCTAACGGCAATATAGTTGCCCAGAAGTGCCAAAATAATACAAACAGGACTATATTCTAAGTCCTGTTTGAAAAGAAAAACTATTTATCGACTATAGCAATCCCAGTGAATTCATAACCCCTTTAACTGACTCTGTCTCACTGTTTGTTGCCTCCACTAGAGGAAGCCTAACCCCTCCAACGCTTAAACCCTTAAGGTTTAGAGCAGCTTTAACAGGAACTGGATTGGTCGCAATAAATAGGCCTTTAAACAACGGGAATAATTGTTTATGAATATTGGCTGCCAGAGTGGTATTACCTGATGTAAATGCATCTATCATTTCTTTTATTTGCTTGCCTGCTACATGAGCAGCTACACTAATAATCCCTTTAGCTCCTAATGAAAGCATAGGTAATGTCATTGAGTCGTCTCCACTATAAATCGCAAAATCTTCAGGCAACAGACGACGCAGTTCGGATACCTGATCAATTATTCCTGCAGCCTCTTTGATAGCCACAATATTTGGCACATCATTTGCCAATCTTACTACTGTAGCAGGTGTAACGTTAATCCCGGTACGACCTGGTATGTTATAAACAATAACAGGTAAGCTTGTGCTCTCAGCCACCGTTCTAAAGTGCCTGTATAGACCTTCCTGGGAAGGTTTATTATAGTAAGGAGCCACAAGCATTACACCATCACAGCCAACTTTTTCTGCTTCTTTTGTTAGAGCAATACTGCCGGCTGTATCATAACTTCCCGTGCCAGCCACCACAACAGCTTCGCCGCCTACTTCCTCTACAATAGATCTAAATAATTCTATTTTTTCCTCTTTTGTAAGTGTTGGAGATTCACCGGTAGTACCACAAACCACTAAACCGTCTGAACCGTTTTCTACCAGAAACCTGCCGAGTTTTCTTGCTTGGGTATGATTTACCGACAGGTCGGAGTTAAAGGGTGTAACCATAGCAGTTAGAATTCTACCGAAATCAATTGCAGCCATAAGACTATCACCATCCCTATATTAATTTTTCCAAAACCCTGTGAACTATTTCCCTTTGTTGTTGCTTCCCAGTTCAAAATAATGATGCAGGGCACGGATGGCTTTATGCATGTGTTCTTTTTGAACCAGTACCCAGATGGTGGTATGAGAGTCAGAGGACTGTAGAATATCCACTCCTTCTTCGGTAAGGGCCTTTACGATACGGGCCATTACGCCGGGAACACCTGTCATCCCTGCACCCACAGTGGATATCTTGGCACAATTAGGCTTAAGTTGTGGTTTTATGCCTAAATTTTCTAACACAGCCAATGCTTTTTGTGCCGACTCATCCTTTACCGTAAACATTATTACTTCTGGGCTTACGTTGATAAAATCAATACTTATATCTGCAAGGGCTAAAGACTGAAATATTCTCAGTGCCGGGTGTTCAACTTGAACTTCAGCTTGGGAAATCTTAAACTGGGTAACACCTGATACATGAGTAACACCGGTGGCCAATCGATCCCTGGTGATATCTATTGTACCATATACTTCATTGTGACTGGTCACTAGGGTTCCATTTGATTCTGTAAAGGTTGAGCGAACTCTAATGGGAATATTTTTCTGCATAGCAATTTCCACTGCCCGTGGATGTATTACTTTTGCTCCTTCATGGGCCAATTGGCATATTTCATTATAGGTTACAGTATCTAATATTCGAGCATCTTCCACTATCCTGGGGTCAGCAGTCATTATGCCTTCCACATCAGTAAAAATATCAATACACTCGGCATTTAATGCCACGCCCAAAGCTGAAGCAGTGGTGTCACTTCCACCCCGTCCCAGAGTAGTAATTTCACCACTTTCACTAATTCCTTGAAATCCTGCCACCACAACAATCTTACCATCTTTGGCATGATTAATTATATTACTTGGATCAACCCTTAATATTCTCGCGTCTGTGTGGCTTTCATCTGTGATTATTCCTGCCTGGGCTCCAGTTAGAAAGACAGCCTTTCTACCTAAACGCTGTATTGTATTGACCATGATTACACCGGAAATCATCTCACCACAGGACATTAGAATATCCATTTCCCTGACAGGTATGTCTCGGTTTACTGATAAAGCAAAGTTCAGAAGAGTATCCGTTGCATAGGGTTCTCCTGCTCTACCTATGGCAGAGACTACTACTACAGGCAAATATCCCTCATCAACTGCAGAAATAATTCTTGAGGCAACATGATCCCTTAACTCCTGGGAGATAAGGGAAGTGCCTCCAAATTTTTGAATGAGAAAACGCATATCAGTTCTTCTCCATTATGTCATTTCTTTTCCATCAAACAGTTATATTTGAGTAATAGTTCGGCAATCTGGACTGCATTAGTTGCAGCCCCCTTACGTATTTGATCCCCAACTACCCAAAGATTTAAGCCATTTTCGATGGTATTATCTTCACGTATGCGACCAACAAATACCTCATCGGTATTTGAAGTAAACAGGGGCATAGGATAAATATTTTGACTAATATCATCCTGCACAATAACACCAGGTGCATCTGCCAATACTTTCTTTGCCTCAGCGGCAGAAAGCTTGCTCTTTGTTTCAATATTAATTGATTCGGAGTGACTTCTATAAACTGGAACTCGGACAGTGGTGGCAGTAACTGCAATACTGTCGTCATTCATTATTTTCTGAGTTTCCAGAACCATCTTCCACTCTTCTTTGGTGTAATCCATATCTTTAAACACATCAATATGAGGTATTAAATTAAAAGCGATTTGGTGAGCAAACTTGTTGGGTGGGTATTCGCCCCCTTCGATTACTGCTTTAGTTTGGGCAGTTAGCTCCTCTATTCCTTCCTTACCAGCACCGGAAACAGCCTGATAAGTAGATACTACAACCCTCTTGATTCCTGCAGCGTCATAGATTGGTTTTAGCGCCACCACCATAATAATTGTAGAGCAGTTGGGATTGGCGATAATACCTTTATGCCACTTAACATCTTCCGGGTTAACCTCAGGCACTACCAGGGGCACCTCAGGGTCCATGCGATAATTACTGCTGTTATCAATCACCACACAGCCACGTTCAACTGCGGCGGGACCAAAATCTAGGCTGGCCTTACCTCCTGCAAATAGGGCAATGTCCATACCATTAAATGAGTCGTCCGTTGTTTCTTCAATTATATACTTCTTACCCTGAAACTCCACTTCTCTACCTGCAGAACGGGAAGTAGCACAAAGCTTAAGTTTATTTATAGGAAACTCTCTCTCGTTTAATATATTTAGTAATTCCTGACCCACTGCACCGGAAGCGCCGACTATAACGACATTTGCTTTTTTATTCAAGCTAGTTTCCCCCCTTATATTGATGCCCCAGGCATTTACGGTTGCTGTACAAGTATAGGCTGGATTTGTTTCCCTTGAAGTGCGTATTCAATGGAGTCGATGATCAAAGCCATCTTACTTTTCAAAGAGTTTGGTTTACCTGTAGGACTATCCTGTCCAAATGGTACCATATAAACATTCTTGGTGTTAAGAAGTAATCCAAGATTTTTTGCATTCATACCTAAGCCATCATTAGTTGATATTCCCAAGACCACCGGTCTCAGATTTCTTAGATGGGCTTTAGCTGCCATTAATACCGGTGTATCGGTAATGCCGGTAGCAAGTTTTGCCATAGTATTTCCCGTGCAAGGGGCAATAACAATAACATCAACTAATTTTTGCGGCCCCACCGGCTCGGCACCGGAAATACTGTTAATTGGTTCCTTACCTGTAATCTGTTTTAGTGAGCTGCGCCACTTTTCAGCAGTGCCAAATCGAGTATCCAAATTATCTACAGCATAACTAACAATAGGGTATACATTAGCACCTTCATCCACCAATTCTTGAATCCTAGGCATAATTTCATCTAGTGTACAATGGGACCCAGTAAGGGCAAAACCAATATTAATTCCTTTTAATCTCATTCCCACACCTCCGTCAGCCGTACATTGTGTCATTATCGAGCTAACTCCCGAACTAATAGTCCTGGCATTACCCTGGACAGGATTTGCCCCGCAGTCTTCGGAGCAACTCTACCAGGTAAACCCGGGGCTAACAGCGCCTTAATGCCTAACCTTTTGGCAGCATCAAAGTCAGTACCACCAGGCGGAGACGCTACATCAATTATGACAGTGTCTTCCATTGCCTTGGTTAGTATGCTATTTGTTAAGACCATAGTCGGTACGGTGTTGAAAATGATTTCCGCTCGGGAAATTGTATCTGATAAATCCTTGAGATCAATTGTTTCCATACCCATCTCAAAGGCTCTGGCCCTGTGGGCAGCATCCCGACTAACCACAGTAACCCTAGCTCCCATGCCTTGAAGAAGCCTGGCAATGCTTGCACCTGTTCTTCCAAACCCCAAAACAAAGGATTTACTATTATGAATTGTAATGTCAGTATTGTCCATGGCCATTTGTACTGCACCTTCAGCAGAAGGTATGGAGTTTAAAATGGCTACTTCGTCTAAATCAAGTACAGTTATTAAACGGACATTACTGCGCTGTACAATTTCCTTTAATTTGGGCCTAGCAAACCCGGCAAATATTGGAGCATTAGGCGGTAACTTAACCAGCAGCGCTTCGGAAAGCATCAGGGGTCTATCTTGATAAACACAGTATATGTTTCCGTCTTCTAATATACCCGGTACTGGCAAAATAACTGCCTGAACTCCCTCTACTGCCGCCTCTAAGCTCTCAAAAAGGCTTATTTGGGGCGGGTCATGTTTAACAGGAAGACCGACAACCTTTACATGTGCACCCAAGCGTGAAAGGGTCGACACCAGGACAACTTCTCTGGCATCACCACCAAGCACAGCAACTTGAACTCCCTTTAATTCTGGCTGCATGCTGATAACCCTCCTCTCAATCATTAGTCAACACACTACATGATATGAGTGGTCCGAGGGGGTGGTGCTTGTACTTAAGGGTTATGGGATTGTGGGAATCTGTTTTTTAATTTTCAAATAATAAGTTATCCAAACCATAGACCATTTGCTCCAGATTCATCACTTTTCTCACTGCCATGATTAACCCGGGCATAAATGACTCTCGAGAAATAGAATCATGCCTGATAGATAATGTTTGGCCTACACCACCAAATATTACCTCCTGATGGGCAACCAAACCTGGCAGTCTAACACTGTGAATTCTCAA
Organism: Desulforamulus aquiferis; assembly: GCF_030577015.1. NCBI lineage: Bacteria > Bacillati > Bacillota > Clostridia > Eubacteriales > Peptococcaceae > Desulforamulus > Desulforamulus aquiferis. The sequence continues at coordinate 122,955 of NZ_JARPTC010000013.1, forward strand.
GCCTTCAAAATTTCCGCCCCGTACTCCCTCAATTTTTTCAAACTCTCCTGGTGCTCCCTGGGACATATTACCCCTTACTTCACTAATCAATTCTGCCGTCTTCATAGCTGTCCCCGAAGGTGCATCAACCTTTTGATCATGGTGAAGCTCGATTATTTCTACATGGGGCAGATATTTGGCGGCTTCCGTTGCAAACTTAATCATTAACAGGGCACCAATGGCAAAATTGGGGGCAATAAGTCCACCAAGCTTCTTTTCTGAGGCCATATTGATAAACCTATTAATGTCTGCCATGGACATTCCAGTTGTGCCTACCACTGGTCTTACGCCATTTTTCAAAGCTATCTCAATATCACCCTGAACAACTTCCGGGCGGGTAAAATCTACCAATACATCAGGCTGAACTGCTTCTAATAGTTGATTTAGCTCTCCTGATATGGTAACTTTTATATCCGTATTCCCAATGATAGGGCCAAGCTCACTGCCTATCAATCTGTTATCAACTGCACCCACTAACTCCATTCCGTCTGCATTGATAATAGCTTTACAAGATTCCTGGCCCATTTTGCCTAAAGCTCCGGCTACAACTACTCTAATCATCATCTCTCCACCTTTGTAGCTTATTAGCAATTTTTTATAAATCTACACAATTATGCATCTTATTATGTTATACCTTATTTGTGCTTGTCAAGTTTCATTGGTCTCTAAAAGTTGATAACAATGGTAATATGATTACTTTACTGAATTATTGGAATTATTTTAACATTATTTATTCCGTTTTTATACTATCCTTGTATTTTTATTTCATTTTTACTTAATATAAAATAAAACCCCCTGCAGAGGGGATTTAATAGGAATATTTTTGGAAGAGTGGGTTGCCCTGATCCATTTCCACAATGATCACTTCTTCACCAATTTTACGTATGGCATCCCAGGGAATAATCATTTGTTGCTTATCTACCCACATGTTTATAAAATTACTTCTTCTCGGCAAGATTATGGAACAAATAGTACCAGTTTCAATGTCGAGGGTTACATCGGACTCTCCTACAACACCCAGTCTTGCCCCATTATTAATATTAACTATCTCTTTTCCTACTAATTCTCCCAGTCTCATGGTTCGTCCTCCTACCTAAATCTAAGTTTCAATCTTTTAAGGCCAATAAGAAACCGGTTAATGTATGGGCTTGCTATTGCCAGCAAAAATGATATTGCTGCCATTGGTTCGATACTAACTGTTGATACATTTACCCTAGTAGGAACATCAACTTCCAAAAAGGTAGTCAACATAACTAAGGACAAATAAATTCCACCCGCAGTACCTACCAATCCTGCCAAGGATTCAGAAAGTGCCGAGTTTTTGCTTTCACCAATTACATCCCATTCTTTCCTATATCGTTTAAGTCGTATCCGTTCCTTTAAAGAAAAGAATATCAAAACGGATGCAATGAGACCTAAAAAAATACTCAATACCAAAATTGCCCACCTCCCTGGTAAATAATATGTTGATGGTGGACAAATATTACAGTGGTTTTTTTGATATGTACAAGAAAAATAAAAATCTGCGATATTAGCAGCTAATCGCAGATTTTAATCAATAATGTAGGGCTGGGCAACTCAGACTTCCGCCGGTGCCTGAAGGGGCGGAAGTCTATTTATTCTTTGCTAGCCCTTTAAATTTTCCAAATTTGCTTTTAACTCACCACAATCCTGCCAGGGTCCAATGGCGGCCATTGAGAAATTGTCGTGATTGAAGATTTCATTGGCAACCCTTATTGTGTCCTCTACGGTTACTTTATTGAGCTTTTCTACAATTTCCTCCGGTTTGTATACTTTCTTTAAATAAAGCTCAGATTTACCAAGGCGGCTCATATGGGTATTAACACTTTCCAGGGACAGCAGCAGATTGCCCTTTAGTTGGTCTTTTGCCCGCTGCAGTTCAATAGGGGTGACACCCTTTTGCTTAATATCCTTTAACTCTTTGAAAATTAGCTCCATTGCTTGGCCGACATTTTGTTTACTAAGACCGGCATATACGCCAAATATTCCTGTATCATAATAGGAGCTGTGATAGGAGTAAACGGAATAAACTAAGCCCCTCTGTTCCCTTATTTCTTGAAATAACCTTGAGGATAATCCGCCGCCCAAAATAGTATTGATTACCTGGGCAATATAAACGCTTTCATCTTTAAGGCTGAAGCCAGGGGAACCAATAACCATATGTACCTGTTCAGTTTCCTTGCTGCGGCAGTTTAACTCAGAAGAGTGGGTAGGCCTAGCCAATTCCCTGGAAAATTCATTACCACTAAGGTTTTGAAATATTGGAGTTAGCTTTTCAACAACCTGTTGATGGGAAACGTTGCCCGCCACAGAAATTACTAATCTATGTGGTGTATAGTTACTCTTCATGAAACTCCTTAAATCTTCAAAGGTAAAGCTACTCACGGTTTCTGTGGTTCCAATAATGGGTCTGCCTAGGGGGTGACCAGACCAAATTGTTTTGGCAAACATATCATGAACAAGTTCATCTGGTGCATCTTCATACATCTTAATTTCTTCGAGAATTACATTCTTTTCCCTTTCAACATCCTGCTCATCAATTTTAGAGTTGAAAAGCATGTCTGTGAGTATATCAACAGCTAATCCAAAATGCTCATCTAATACCTTGGCATAATAACAAGTATACTCTTTAGTAGTAAATGCGTTTAGCTGACCACCAACAGCATCTAATTCCTCTGCAATTTGTTTGGCAGTCCTGTTATGGGTACCCTTAAATAACATGTGCTCGATATAATGAGATATTCCTGCTGTGGAATCACTCTCATCACGGGAACCCACATCGACCCAAATACCGAGGGCCACTGATCTGACATGGGGTACCTGCTGGCTAAGTATTCTAACTCCATTTGGTAGAACTTCTTTTTGGTAAAACATTACAACCCCTCCTGGATGAACGATAAACCAAGTTTCGCCATGAATTATGAAAATACCTTTAATAATTCTTACTTTCTATTTCTTATTGTCAAACTTATCAAATCAATGTAAGTATGCCCCGATATGACTACTATATTATTCTTTCTTTTCAAGATTCTCTATTAGTTCTCCCACTGTGACAAATTGATAGCCTTGTCTCTGTAGGTGGCTTATTATTTGAGGTAGCGCAGCAACTGTTGGTGCCGTTGGGTGCATTAGAACTATAGCACCATTATGGGCCTTTCCTAATACTCTTCGAACAATTACATCTGGAGAGGGTCTTTGCCAGTCAATGGTATCTACACTCCAAAGGACAAAAGTGTAACCCATTTCCTCTGCTGCCTTGAGAACAGCAGGTCCCCTTTCACCATAGGGAGGTGCATACAGGGTTGGTTTCTTATTAATGGTCTCATAAATAAGTTTTTCCGCTTTATGCATATCCCTTAAGTTACCACTTTTTGATAGTTGATCCGGGTGTGGATGGGAGTAGCCGTGTGTTCCAATCTCATGTCCTGCAGCATCCATCCTTTTTAGTATCTCTGGAAAATCCTCCACCCAGGTTCCTCCTGCAAAAAATGTTACTTTGACTTTGTGTTCAGCCAATGTTTCTAGCATTTTAGGAATATATTCTTCTCCCCAAAACACGTTACAGGCCAGAGCTATTTTTTTCTCCTGATCATTCCCCTGATAGACAGGTGCCAGCACAGGCTTATCCTCCCTTAAACCAACCCAGGCAAGGGATATAACTACCGTAATTATTGCTAACAACATTAAAGCTTTTAAAATAGTTCTTTTTCCAAAATAAAATATCCTCATCCAACTTCTCTCCTTAAATTTCCTTTTCCAAAACTCTATGCAGGAAATTTTAGGATTATATCTAAACTAAGAAATCTTGACATCGCCGCCTTTAGACACTGCAGTAATCCTTAATCTGCCTTTTTGTGCATTATTTAATACGCAAAAAACCCCCGAGAGGGGGTTTAAACTGCAAAGACATGTCTACCTATTTTGTTGATAATGGGACGACTCCATATCCACTTGCTGGTTGCTGTCACCGGGTTCCAATAATAGATGGCCCCTCCTGTTGGGTCCCAGCCCTTTACAGCCGCATCCACAGCACTGTAAGCTGAGGAGTTGGGCTCAAGGTAAAATTGTCCGTCATGTACGGCGGTAAAGGCCCAGGGCTGAAATATAACTTCTTGTACATTTCTGCCAAAATCACCAGAATATAATCTATTCAAAACAACAGCAGCAACTGCAACTTGTCCTTCAAAGGATTCTCCTCTGGCTTCACCGTGTACAACCCGTGCCAGGTCATATAAATCCTTTCTGGATAAGTTGAGATTACCTCGAGACACAGGTTCGGTTCTAGGGCGCTCATTTTGAACACCACCAGCCTGCCTAATTATTGCCTGTGAGGTTTGCTTTCCTACAATACCATCCGCCTTTAAACCATTTTTCCACTGAAATTCTTTTACAGTATTAAGTGTTTTAGACCCAAAGATACCATCAATCTTTCCAACACTATAGCCTAGATAACCAAGATTCCTTTGAAGTTGTTTAACATCTTCACCCTTCATACCTTGGCGCAGGGTTCTGTCCCCAAAAGCAGCTTCCGCTTTGTTAAGTGGGACAATAACAAATAAAGATAACACAAACATTGCTAAAACCGTTAACATAATCCTTTTTACTAGAATTTCCATCACCTCTACCAATCTTTAATGGCGTTATGGTACGTAAATAATTTTAGCTATTAGTTAGGTTATTTGGCAAAGAGTGTATGGGATGCTAAAACTAGATATTTTACAATGATGTTCCTGATATAAAATATAACCGGCAAATAGGAGTTTAAAGCTTTTCATAACTCCTATTTGCCGGTTGATGTGATTTTATTCCTTGGTAACCTTTGGCCTACTATAGGGTCTTCTTTCTCTCCGCTCTCCACCGCTATCATCGCTTCTAGCAGGTTCTTCCGGGGGAGCCATACCCATATCCCTTAGGGCCTCTTTACGGGACAATTTAAGCCTTCCTTGATGATCATAACCAATTGCTTTTACGGTTATGATATCACCTTCCTTGGCGATATCTTCAGTTTTCTCAACTCGCCGGAAGTCAAGTTGTGAAATGTGGACCAAGCCTTCTTTACCCTGTAATCCCATTACACCCGGAATTACCTCTACAAAGCAACCAAAATCGGTAACCCTGGTAACTTTACCTTCGTAAATCTTGCCAACCTCAACTTCAGCAGTAATGGATTGGATAATTTGCAGAGCTTTTTTGCCCTTTTCCCGGTCAACTGCGGCAATAAATACCCTGCCATCATCTTCAATATCTATATCTGCACCAGTTTCTTCCACTAGTTTTTTAATAATTTTACCACCAGGCCCAATAACATCCCTAATCTTATCTGGATTAATGGTAGTTCTGATAATACTTGGGGCAAATTGGGAAATTTCCTGACGTGGCTCAGGAAGAACCCCTAGCATTTTGTCCATGATATGCATACGCCCACGATGAGCCTGCTCCAGTGCCTGCTCAAATACTTCCCTGGTGATACCTGGTATCTTGATATCCATCTGTAATGCTGTAATACCCTTTGCTGTACCTGCTACCTTAAAGTCCATATCACCCAGATGATCCTCTAGTCCCTGGATATCAGTAAGGACTGTAAACTTATCCTCTTCCATGATTAAACCCATGGCTACACCTGCCACAGGTGCCTTGATGGGAACGCCGGCATCCATTAGTGCTAAGGTGCTGCCGCAAACGCTTCCCATTGATGTGGAGCCATTTGATTCAAGGGCTTCTGAGACAACTCTAATGGTATAGGGGAATATTTCTTCGGAGGGTATCATGGGTTCTAAAGCCCTCTCGGCCAAGGCACCATGACCAATCTCACGACGTCCTGGTGACCTCATGGGCTTTGTTTCGCCAGTACTGAAGGGTGGGAAATTGTAGTGGTGCATATATCTCTTTGTTTCATCTAAACCGAGACCGTCTAATATTTGCTCCTCGCTTACACAACCCAGGGTGGCTACTGTAAGGATCTGGGTTTGTCCCCTGGTAAATAGGCCAGATCCATGGGTTCTTGGTAAAACTCCTGCATCAACGGTAATGGGTCTTACCTCATCCACAGCTCTGCCATCTATCCTGAGTTTATCATGGGTAATAATCCTACGTACAACTTTCTTCTCAGCCTTTTCGATTAATGACATAACCTCTCTGGGATTTTCCGGAAATTGTTCCAGGTAGGTTGTCTGCAAATTTGACATTACTCCATCAATATAAGCTTCTCTTTCCTTTTTGGTTAGCTTCTCAGTGGAGCAATGTAAAACTGCTGCCCGGATATCAGCCTCAGCCTTTGCTAAAATTGCCTCTGCCATTTCAGAATTAATTTCCGGCTCAGCTATTTCCATTTTTTCATGTGCCAAGCCCATGGCTAAGGCTTCATTTCTGAAGTCTTCTATAAAGGCAACAATTTCCTGAACTACACTATGGCCATACATAATAGCCTCAAGCATTTGCTCCTCAGGAACTTCCTTAGCACCTGCTTCCACCATCATTACTGCATCCTGGGTGCCTGCCACCACAAGGTGCATATCACTGTTTTCCGCCTGTCTTATCGTGGGGTTAACAACAAATTGTCCGTCCACCCGGCCCACTATTACCCCACCAATTGGTTTTTTAAGGGGAATTTTGGAAATATGTAAAGCAGCAGATGCACCTATCATGGCAGCCATTTCAGGTGCATGGTCCTGATCAACAGACATTACAGTAGCTACCACCTGCACCTCGTTCCTCATGTGTTTGGGAAAAAGTGGTCTGATAGGGCGGTCAATTAACCTTCCAGATAAAATTGCTTTTTCGCTTGGTCTACCTTCACGTTTGATAAAGCCACCAGGAATTTTTCCCACAGCGTAAAGTCTTTCCTCATAATCCACTGTAAGGGGGAAAAAGTCAATATCTCTTGTGTTCTTTGCCACAGTGGCTGTAACAAGTACCACCGTATCGCCATACTTTGCCAATACCGCACCACTTGCTTGTTTAGCCAATCTTCCAGTTTCTAGACTTAATGTTCTGCCTCCCAGGTTAATCTCCCTGGTTAATACTTGATTTTCCGACATTCTTCTTTTCCTACCTCCATAACTCCAAGTTCTTAACAAATCTTAGCAATTCTACATTTTTATTAGTATTTCCTCCTTATAACTCGAAAAATACCTCTAGGTAATTATACTTATTATAAAATGGACAATATTCTCTTAGAAAATCACCTTTCTGCCCTAATATTATTAAATATTCCTTTAAAAATATATTCAATTTAATAACAAAAAAACGGGCTATGCCCGTTTTTTTGTTACTTACGTAAACCTAATCTTTCAATTATTTTACGGTAGCGAGCAAAATCGCGATCCCGCAAATAATTTAGCAGTGCACGACGTTGTCCAACCATTTTCAAAAGACCTCTACGTGAATGGTGATCTTTTTTGAAGGATTTTAAGTGCTCTGTCAATTGATTGATACGCTCAGTAAGAAGTGCAATTTGAACTTCGGGGGAGCCAGTATCATTTTCATGGGTTTTATAGGCTTGGATGATTTCGTTCTTCTTTTCGATAGACAATGCCACGGGGAATTCACCTCCTTATCTTAATAATCCCTGTTATCCAAGACAACGGTCGGAGTAAACCTGTCCCCTAGATAACAGTTCCGGGAATTTTATTTCCCGATTATGGTAATCACCAAGCGGCCTGTTTCTATGTCCTTTGCTACAATATCAAACATTCGGCCTGACTTGGCAAAAAATCCCCTAAACCTTGTTGCAGTTGGTATTCTCCCAGGAATTCCCCTTGCAGCTGTAATAATATCTGAATTTACTATTTTATCCTGCCTAAGATCCCTTAATCTCTTACGTGCATGTTCTGTAATAATCACACGCATAACATTGCCCTAGCAACTGCGTGACTGATATAATGGTTCATCCTCTTCCTGGGCAATGAATGCATATAATGCATCTTGAAACGCAGTAATTCTTACGTTATCAATATTTGATTTCACATATAGTGATTCCAATTCCCGTTTTAAGCATTGGAATTCTTCGCTGACACATATTAATGCAATATGACTTAGCCAGCGTTTGACCTCCTCTTCGGGAGTATCATATTTAGGATACCCCATGGACAACACTCCCTTCAAAATAATTTTAGGGATGTTTGCCGCATTTATTGTAGCATAACTAGTACAAGAAGTAAATGTAGGTATTAATAATTATATTTAAGGTACCCTAAGCTTATTCTTCTATTCTGGATGGTCAAATCTGGCACTTTGTACATCTGCTTGAATTTGATTTACCAGCTCGGTAATGGATGCGAACTTTCTTTCGTCCCTAAGACGACGTGTATAGCTAACCTTTATTTTCTTCCCATAAAGATTACCACAAAAATCAAGCAAATGAACTTCTATGTTAGTTCTTTGACTGTGACCATTAAACGTAGGTTTAGTACCTATATTTGCTACCCCAAGATAGGTATCTTCTTCCACCTCTACTTGTACTCGATAGACACCTTTACAAGGCACCACCATGCCATCCGGGCACTCAATATTAGCCGTAGGAAAACCAAGGGTGTTTCCACGTCTTTCTCCCGATACAACAACACCTTCAGTGAAGGGGTTGTAACCTAGTAGCTGTCTGGCAAATATTACGTCGCCTTCACTTAACTTAGTTCTGATTAAAGAACTGCTAACAACTTGCCCTGCTACCTTTACTGGAGGTATCACATTAAGTGAGTAGCCATATTCTTCTCCGTGCTTCCAAAGAGTTTCAGGTGTCCCTTTCCCTTTGTGTCCAAAGGTATAGTTATAGCCGACAATAATACCCTTGGCCCTTAATTGTCCCATTAATATGTCCTTAATAAAGTCTTCCGGACAAAGTTGAGCAAATTTAAGGGTGAAAGGAAGCAGTATCAATATATCAACGCCAAGTTGATACATCATTCTTTCTTTAGCCTCACGGTCCAAGAGCATAGGTGGAGCTATTTCTGGTCGTAGAACTGATAAAGGATGAGGGTCAAAGGTCAATACAGCAGATGACCCATTAACCCGTTGTGCAGTAGCCACAGCTTCCCCTATAAGCCTTTGGTGGCCTAGATGAACCCCGTCAAAATTACCTAGAGCGACAAATATATCTGAATACCTATCCTTTAAAGCGGTAAGGTCTTCATAAACTCGCAATTTTACTTACCCCCTGCCGTCCGCAACAATCCACCCTTATAATATAATACCCATGATGGTTTTGGTAAACTAAAATTTTCGTTTGCAATAAATTTATCTGAAGTTATTATAATGATCTTGCTTTTGCATTATTTAGTTTGGAATACTACTTCAGGCTTTAATACTATTCTCTCTTTATCTTCATGATAATCCTTAGCACCTAAATAAATGCCCAGCAATTTACCGCAATACTCTACCCTTACAAGTTCACCCTCTGCTATATCTTTAGAAGTTTTCTGAATGCCCCTAGGATAAAGGGTGGCTCCTGATGAGACTGATTTTAGGGCTGAACTATTTATTTCAACTAATGTCATTTGCCCCACTGACTGAGACATGGGTACCAATGCACTTGCAATTTTATTTTCGTCACACAGACTTTTAATTTCCTCTAGGGTTAAAGCCTCTTCTATCCTGAAATCCCCTACCCTAGTCCGCAACAAAAAGGACATATAGGCGCCACAACCCAATGCCTTGCCAATATCGGAGCATAGGGTACGCACATATGTCCCCTTTGAACAAGTTACATCAAACAAGACCCTTGGATTTGGTCTTTGCCACTCCCAACTATTAACAACCTGTAAATCATATATTGTTACATTTCTGGCTGGCACTTCAACTGTCTGACCTTCCCGTTCAAGTTGATAGAGGCGTTTTCCCCCAACTTTTATTGCTGATGCCATGGGTGGTACTTGAGTTATCTGTCCTAAAAATTGTGCTGTCACATGCTGAAAATCTTCAGGCTTTATATTAGCTGCATTGTGGCTCTCTAACAACTCTCCATAGGCATCCTGGCTAGTAGTGGATAATCCTAATGTTAATTCAGCCCTATAGCTCTTATCACCCTCGGTGACAAATCTTGATAATCTGGTTGCTTTCCCTAAGCCCACCGGCAAAACGCCAGCGGCTCCTGGATCTAGGGTTCCGGTGTGACCACATTTTTTGATGCCTGTGACCCTTCTAATGAAATAGACCACATCATGGGAAGTCATTCCAGGGGGTTTTAAAACATTTATGAAGCCATCCAATTCAACACCCCCGGAACAGATTTTGGGTCTCTGTCAGAACCAGTTTTTTTGCCTGGTCCAAACCACCCTTTAGGGTACACCCGGATGCCCTGACATGACCACCACCGCCAAATTTTTTAGCCAGCAGGTTCACATCAACCTGATATTTTGAGCGTAGGCTGACCTTAACCATTCCATCGTTTAATTCTTTAAAAACAATGGCCACCTCTACCCCTTTAATTTTTCGAGGGTAATTAATTAGACCATCAACATGTTGATCTTCCGCCCCTACAGATTGAACCTGTTCTTGTGTAATACTTAGCCAGGCAATTTGCCCGCACTTGCTGATTTCCAGGCTTTGTAAAGCAACCTGTAGAAGCCTGATAGATTCCACCGGTTGCTCTCCAAATATTAAATTTGACAGCTTTGATACTGGTATTCCCAGATCTATTAGTCTTGATGCCTTAACATGAACCTCTGGTGTGGTGTTTTCATATCTAAAGGAACCGGTATCTGTAACAATAGCAGTGTAAAGGTTTATTGCCAGCTTATTATCAATTTCTATATTGATTAGGTCTAATAAGTCCATAACAATTTGCCCGGTGGCTGCTGACTTTGGCTCCACATAATTATAATGGCCAAAGGGGTTGTCATTTACATGATGATCTATTACCAGGGTTGTTATTTCTGAATTTAGCACTGACTCAACGTATTTTCCTAAACGGTCAATTACAGAACAATCTAAAGCAATGAATAGGTCGTAATTGCCCGGAGGTACCTTTCCCACTACTATTTGCTCTGCGCCAGGTAAGAAAGTATATAAATCCGGCACGGGATCAGAACTAACCATGGTTACTTCTTGACCAAGGGTCTGTAATCCCAATCCCAGTGCAAGAATTGACCCTAAGCTATCCCCATCAGGCATTACATGGCCTGATATTAATGGTCTGCGGGCCTTTTTTATTACCTCAGCCACTTCAGAAAGACTATTCATTGTTCGGCTTTTCCTCCTGCCGATTGATGCCATGGAGAAGTTCCATAATTCGGCTGCCATGATCCAAGGAATTGTCTAACTTAAATATTAATTCAGGTGCATGCCTAACTTTAATTCGCCGGCCCACCTCAGAGCGCATATAGCCCGAGGCATTCTGCAAAATGTCTACAGATTCTTTACGTTGCTCCTCTGAGCCCATTACGCTGATAAATATTTTTGCGTAGGATAAATCCTTGGTAACCTCAACCCCGGTAATGGTTACAAATCCCACCCTAGGGTCCTTTATTTCATTTCTCAGCAAATCGGCAATTTCTTTCTTAATGGCCTCGGCCATTCTCTCTGGTCGGTGTGACAACCAACACACCTCCTGTGGTATTTTTAAATACTCACTTACTATTTCAATTCTCTTTTTATAGTTTCTGTAATAAAGGACTCTATTATGTCCCCTTCTTGTATATCATTAAATCTCTCAAAGGTTATACCACATTCGTAACCCTGGGCAACCTCCTTGGCATCATCCTTAAATCTCTTTAAAGAGTCCAGTTTTCCTTCGTGTATTACAATACCATCTCTAATAACCCTGATGCCAGAATCTCTAGTAATCTTGCCCTCGGTCACATAGCCACCGGCAATGGTACCAATCTTTGATGCTTTGAAGGTTTTTCTTACTTCAACATGACCAAGTACTACTTCTTTAAATTCCGGATCTAAAAGGCCGCTCATGGCTTTCTTAACGTCATCAATGGCCTCATAGATTACCCTATAAAGGTTCATGCTGACCTTCTCAGCCTCAGCTACCTTACGGGCATTGGCATCTGGTCTAACGTTAAAACCTATTACAATAGCATTGGATGCCGAGGCCAGCATGATATCGGTCTCGTTGATGGCTCCAACTCCATTGTGAATCAGATTAACTTTCACTTCATCGGTGGAGAGTTTCTCTAAAGCTTGGGCAAGGGCTTCGATGGAACCCTGTACATCAGCCTTAATAATAATCGGCAGCTCTTTTATTTGACCTTCTTGAATGTGTTTAAAGAGATCATCAAGGGAAATCTTATTATTTGACTTAAGTTCCTCTTCCCTTTTTCTTATCTGTCTCTTATCAGCCACTTCTCTAGCCAATTTCTCATCTTCTACAGACACGAGGATATCCCCAGCTTCTGGCACATCCGAGAGACCTAAAATCTCTACTGGTGTACTAGGACCTGCCTTTTTAACACGCCTCCCCTTATCATCCACCATAGCCCGGACACGCCCGAATACGTGACCCACAACTATAGTATCCCCTACTCTAAGGGTACCATTCTGTACCAGTACTGTGGCAACAGGACCTCGTCCTTTATCAAGTTCAGCCTCTACCACTGTACCTCTAGCCACTCTATTTGGATTTGCTTTCCACTCATGTACATCTGCCACAAGTAGTATCATTTCAAGCAGATTATCTAATCCAGTGCGCTCCTTAGCTGAAACAGGTACAGCTATCACATCGCCGCCCCAATCTTCAACAACAAGTTCATGTTGGGTTAGCTCCTGCTTAACCTTCTCAGGATTTGCATCTGGTTTATCCATTTTATTAATGGCTACAATAATTGGTACTTCCGCCGCTTTGGCATGATTTATTGCTTCAACTGTTTGAGGCATAACTCCGTCATCAGCAGCCACAACAAGAATAGCAATATCAGTAATTTTAGCTCCCCTTGCCCTCATAGCAGTAAAAGCAGCATGGCCTGGAGTATCAACAAAGGTGATCTTTTTGCCATTATGCTCAATCTGATACGCGCCGATATGTTGTGTTATGCCACCAGCTTCACCGGCAGTAACATTGGTTTCCCGGATAGTATCTAATAATGAAGTTTTTCCATGATCAACGTGGCCCATGATAGTCACAACGGGAGGTCTGGAAACCATATCCTCCGGATTATCCTCTGGTTCAGCCATCATAACAGCCTCTTTATTAACTGCTACTTTAAGCTCAACCTCATAGCCAAATTCACCGGCAACCAAAGCTGCCGTATCGTAATCAACTTCCTGGTTTATAGTTGCCAGCATTCCCATTGCCATTAGCCTTTTTATGACTTCAGCAGCAGTCTTCTTAAGCCTTTCCGCCAGTTCCTGTACCGTGATAGTTTCGCCAATTTGCACAGGTCTTTTGTCTAATACCGGTGGTGGTGTTGGTGTACCAGACTTACGCTTATGTTTATTATTTCTATTTTTATAAAGCTTAGAAGCCTCTACCTGACCATCTGCCCATTGTTTATCCTTTTCGTAGCTCTTTCTACGATCGCCCTTGGTTTTATCAGGTGCTTTGGTAGGTTTTGGCTGGGCAATTTGTTCAGGTGGCTTGGGTATCACCGGATTAGCTAAGTTTTGGCGAGGCGCACCTGGTCTGCCGCCCCGATCGCCAAAGGGAGGCCTACCCTGGCCACCTTGGTTCTGACGGTCTCCATAGGGTGGTCTTCCTTGCCCCCCCGGACCTGGGCGATTTGCACCTGCAGGTCTTCCCTGTCCAGGACGGTCGTTGTAGCCAGGTCTTCCCTGCCCCTGGTTAGGGCGATCGCCGTAGCCTGGTCTTCCCTGCCCCTGGTTAGGACGGTCGCCGTAGCCCGGTCTTCCCTGCCCCTGGTTAGGACGGTCG